>DASQWH010000212.1:0-41804 GCA_035640335.1 Gaiellaceae bacterium
ATGTTCGTGTCAGCGCCGCCGAGCCGCCCGCCGACGGCGTAGATGCGGCCGTTCAGTGCCGTTACGCCCAGGTGCTCGCGCCGCGTCGGGCCCGGTGCCCGCGACCACGTGCGGCGTGCGATGTCGTAGACGAGCATCGCGCTCGCGAGCTCCCGCTGAGCCTGAGCCTGCGTCGTTGCGCTCGTCGTGCCGCCGACGACGTAGAGCTTGCCGTTCACGACCGCCGCGCCGCCGGCAGCGCGCTGTTCGGGCATCGGCGGCAGCCGCGTCCAGGCGCCATTCTCGAGTACGAACAGCGTCGTCAGGCGCGCATGTTCCTGGCCGCCGTAGCCGCCGACGACGTAGACACGGCCGCGGTACGCGGCGGCCATCGCGTGGTCGACCGTGAGCGGCAGGTCGGACAGCCGGCGCCAGCGGTTCGTCCGCGGCGAGTAGGCGTCTACTCGCCCCGAGTTGTTGCCGTCCCGCGTGTAACCGCCGATGACGTAGATCTCGTTTCCGGCGAGCACAGCCGCCACCTCCGTGCGGGCGAGCGGCAACGGCGCGGCCCTGCTCCAGCGCGGCGGCGCGGCCGCGGAGGCGAGGCTCGCGACGACACCGAGAGCGAGGAAGGACGCGAGGGCGACGCGCATCACCTCATGCTAGAGCCGGGCTTGCCTCCGTGCGCGCGGCCGGTGGCCGCAGTGCCGCACCTGTGCCCGCCGGCCGCACGCACGAGGGTGACCCGGCTCGCCTTGTAGACGCGTCCGACCGTGTTTTCTTGTGGTTAGCCCGCGGCTGCGGCGAGCGTCCCGACTCGTTCGTGCGCCCCGCGAACGACGACGACAGGACAGTGAGCGTGGTGAAGCACGCCGCGCGAAACGCTGCCAAGGAGCATGCTCGTCACGGCGCCGTGACCCCGGGAGCCGACGACGATCAGGTCGGCACCGATGTCCCCGGCGTAGCGGACGATCTCGTCGACGGGGTCACCGGTGAGAAGTTCGGTGACGGCATCGACGCCGTTCTCGTGGGCGAGGCGGACCGCGGCTGCCAGCGGTTCTCGGTCATGGTCATCCTGCTCGTGGGGCACGGATGCGGCGAGCCCGAACGGAACCGCGGTCGCGAGCACGTCGACAGCAGGCGCGACGTGGACGAACACCGGCCAGGCGCCCTGCTCCTTCGCCAGCTCGAGCCCGAAGTCGACGGCTTCCAGTGCGGACGGCGATCCGTCGGTGGCGATCAAGAGCTTTTTCATCGTCGGCCTCCTTCGTGCGCTGCCCGAATCGTCCGCTGGCGCACGGCCCGGCACATCGGGCTATCCGCCCATCCCGGGCGCGGAGAACTACGGATCGATCCCGGTCTAGGTGCCGCTGGAGGTGGCCGCGGGCGTGCGGCTGTCGGCCGGCTCGCGCTCGACCTCCGGCTTCCGGGCGATCGCGAGGTGGCTCCAGGAAAAGCCCGGCTGGAAGTCGACGCGGTCCCAGCGCCCGGCGATCCACTGCGCGAGCATCGTCACGCCGTCGACGACCGGCCGCGCGACACCGCGCCGGTAGCGGCGCAGCGCATACGAGAACTCAATTGAAAGAGTCGTCCATGCGCCCGCCAGCGGGTGCAGCTCGAGCACCTCGTAGCCGGCGTGCTCGAGGAGATGACGCATCGCGTAGGGCGAGAACCGATAGAAGTCGCGCGGCTCCTCGTGCACGTGCCAGAAGAACGGCGCGCTGATGAGCAGGTGCCCGCCGGGGCGCAGGAGGCGGAACGTCTCGTCGATCGCCCGCTGCGGCTCCTCGACGTGCTCGAGGACGGACGTGATCAGGATCGTGTCGGCGCTCCCGTCCGCAAGGGGAATCTCGTAGGCGCCCGCGATGATGTCGACCGCGGTCGGATCGCGCTCGCTCGGAACGAGGTCGACGCCGACGTGCTCGTCGACATACTCGGAGAAGAGCCCCTTCCACGGTTTCGACCCGCAGCCAATGTCGACGAGCCGGCCGCGCGCGTAGCCGCTCGCCGCGTACGTCAGCATGTTCTCCATCACGCGGTAGGCGATCCGGTTGTGGACGGCCTCGTTCGGGTGCCGCCAGCGCGTCTTGCCGGTCGCCGAGAAGCGCGGACGCTCGAGGGTGCGGACTCTCATCGCGAGCGGGTTAGCGTATCCGTCGTGGCCGAGGAGCAAGACCGCCTCCGTGCTCTGCTCGACGCCGGCATCGCCGTCACGTCGGAGCTGTCGCTCGACGCGGTCCTGCAGCGCATCGTCGAGACCGCGGCGGAGCTGACGCACGCGCACTACGCGGCGCTGGGGGTCATCGACCGCACCGGCCAGGCTCTCGAGCGCTTCATCGTGACCGGAATCGATCTCGAGACGAAGGCCGCGATCGGCGAGGACCCTCACGGCCGCGGGATTCTCGGCCTCCTCATCCGCGAGGCGAAGCCGCTCAGGCTCAGCGACCTGGCGAAGCACCCGAGCTCGGCCGGCTTCCCTCCGCACCACCCGCCGATGAAGACCTTCCTCGGAGTCCCGATCCTGCTGCGCGGCGTCGCGTACGGAAACCTGTACCTGACGGAGAAGGCCGGCGGCACGGAGTTCACGAGCGAGGACGAGGAGCTGACGAAGCTGCTCGCGGCGCAGGCGGCCGTCGCGATCGAGAACGCGCGCCTCTACGAAGCGGCGAAGCGCTGGTCGAAGCAGCTCGAGTCGCTCAACGAGGTGTCGACGGCGCTCGCCAGCGAGACCGACCTGCACCGCGTCCTCGAGCTCGTCGCGAGTCGCCTCCGCGAGCTCGTCGACGCCCGCCTCGTGCTCATCGCGCTGACCCAGCCGGACGGCCACCTTCGCGTTGAAGTCGCAATCGGCGAGGGCGGCGAAGATCTCCCTGGCACGCGCCTCGCCGGCGAGCGCTCGAAGCTCGCACGCGTCTTGGAGCGGCGGCGCAGCGAGCGGGTCGACTCGCTGATCGATGACCTCGAAGTGGATCAGGACATCGCCCGGCGCATGAGTGCGAGGACGGGGCTCTACGTACCGCTAGTCGTGCAAGGGCGCGTGATCGGCGGCATGTCGATCCACGACAAGCTCGGCGCCGACGCCCGCTTCGCCGACGAGGACCTGCGGCTGGCGGAGACCTTCGCCCCGCGCGTCGCGACTGCCGTCGACCTGTCGGAACGGGTGGCACGGGATGCGCTGCGCAGGGTCGTCGCCGCACAGGAGTTGGAACGGCGGCGGCTCGCCCGTGAGCTCCACGACGAGACCGGCCAGGCGCTGACGTCGATCCTGCTCGGGCTGAGAGCGCTCGAGGACGCTCGCAAGGATGTGCGCGAGCCGATAGAGGAACTGCGCGAGCTCGTCGTCGCCACTCTGCAGGACGTTCGCCGCCTCGCGGTCGAGTTGCGCCCGAAGGCGCTGGACGACTTCGGCCTCGTGCCGGCTCTCGAGCGTCTCGTCGATAGCTTCCGAGAACAGACCGGAATGACGGTCGACGTCGAGGCGCGCCTCGGCCCGGAACGGCTCCCGCCCGAGGTCGAGACCGCGCTCTATCGGATCACGCAGGAGGCGCTCACGAACGTCGTCAAGCACGCCCGGGCCCGCCGAGTCAGCATCGTCCTCACGCGGCGGAACGGGGCGGTGACTGCGGTGATCGAGGATGACGGCCGTGGGTTCGAAGAGACCCGTGACGGGGAGGGCCTCGGCCTGCTCGGTATGCGCGAACGGCTCGAGCTGATCAACGGCAAGCTGACCGTGGAGTCGAGCCATGGGGCGGGAACTAGCATCGTTGCCGAGGTGCCGGTCACGTGAGCGACAAGCAGGACGCCACGCGAGTCCTGATCGTCGACGACCATGCCGTCGTCCGGTCGGGGCTGCGCATGCTCCTCGACGCCGAAGACGACCTGCACGTCGTAGGCGAGGCCGGTGATATGCGCAACGCCGTCTTCGAAGCGCGCGCGCTGAAACCGGACGTGATCTTGATGGACGTTGTGATGCCGGGCGGAAGCGGCATCGATGCGACGACCGCGGTGCTCAAAGAGTCTCCCGACTCCAAGGTGCTCGTTCTCTCGATGCAGGACGACCCACGCTATGTCCGCGAGGCGTTCTCTGCGGGCGCGAGCGGCTACGTCCTGAAGGAGGCCGCCGACGCCGAGGTCGTCGACGCAGTGCGCGAGATCGCGGCGGGTGGCCAGTACGTCCATCCCGAACTGGGCGCACGGCTGGTTGCTGCAGATGCCGAGGCCCGGGCGCGATCCGCCGCAGACCCGCTCTCAGACCGGGAGCGGGAGGTGCTGCGCCTACTCGCTCTGGGCCACACCAACCAGGAGATCGCGGGAATGCTCTACCTCTCCGTACGCACGGTGGAGACGCATCGCGCGCACATCATGCAGAAGCTGCGGCTCGAGACCCGCGCCGAGCTCGTCCGGCACGCGATCGACCAGGGGCTGCTGGAAGAGCCGCCGGTTAGCGGAGACGCCGATAGGAGGTAGACGCGGGCAAGTCGCGCCCGCGTCCACCTCTCCGTTCGGCTAGCGGACGAGCTTCTTCGGACGTTGCGCATACGTCTCGATGTTGCGCTGGCGGGCGCGAAGCTGGTCGCCCGCCCTGCGAAGGCCGTAGACGTAGTGGAACGTCAGGCCGATCCCCCAGCACACCAGCGGAAAGATCGCCCACGGGAAGTCACCATCCGTGTACGTCCACAAAACCGCGTTCAGAACGATGAGGCCGGTGTTCACGATCGCGTACACCGTTGCGTGGATCTTGAAACCGCGCCTGGCCTCTTCGAGGGTGTAGCCGAACTCCGCCTGCCTGTATTCGTCGGCGGTCAGCATTGTCAGCCTCCTTTCCGCTTTCACCCTCGTGTTCTCGAGCTCCTCGGCACATCGGGGGAATCGCGGACGTCGACGGCGGTTTCTTGGCAGACGACTCCGCCGCAAGCGGGTCAGTAATCGTCCCCGAGGCCGGATCGGCGCCGTCCCCGATGCCGTTGCCGCGTCCATTCTCGAGGCTTTTTCCGCACGCAACACCCTCGTAGAGGAGGGAGGCTGATGACACCGACAGTCCCATCCACGAACGGCCGGCCAACGACGGGGCCGATCGTCCATGCGACCGACATCGAGAAGACCTACGACGTGGGCAAAGTGCCGGTCAACGCGCTCCGCGGGATCAACCTGACGCTCGAGCGCGGCGAGATGGCCGCGATCATGGGCCCGAGCGGCTGCGGCAAAACGACGCTCCTCAACTGCCTCTCCGGGCTCGATCGAATCGACGCAGGCGAGATCGAGATCGAGGGCACTCCGCTCCAGGCGATGTCGGACCGCGAGCGCACCGACTACCGAGCGCGCCGCATGGGCTTCGTCTTCCAGTTCTACAACCTGATGCCCGTCCTGACGGCGGTCGAGAACGTCGAGTTGCCGCTCCTCGTCGCCCGAGTCCCGAGTGGCGAGGCCCGGCAAAAGGCGCTCGACGCGCTCGAGCTGGTCGGCCTGCGTGAACGCTCGTCACACGTCCCGGACGAGCTGTCCGGCGGCGAGCGTCAGCGGGTCACGATTGCACGATCGCTCGTCAACGACCCCGCGATCGTCTGGGCCGACGAGCCGACGGGCGACCTCGATAGCGAGAAGGCCGACGAGATCGTCGAGCTCATGCGCCGCCTGAACTTCGAACGCGGCCTGACCTTCCTGATCGTCACCCATGACATCTCGGTCGGTCGTAAGACCGACCGCATCATCCGCATGCTCGACGGCCAGATCGTCGAGGAACAACGACTGGAGGTTCCCCATGTACTCGCGAGTCACGCTGCTTGAGATCGACACGGTCCGGATCGACCTCAAGGAGGCTGTCGCTCGCTTCCGCGAGGAGGTCGTCCCCGGGCTGAAGCAACAGGACGGCTACGACGGCTGCGTGGTGCTGACGACGCCGGAGGGCAAGGCGATGCTGATCACGTGCTGGGAGACCGAAGAAGCAGTCGACGCCGCAGCCGGGTTCGCCGCCGGCGAGCTCGAGCGCTTCATGCTCTTGTTCAGTTCACCGCCAGGACGCGAGCACTACGAGGTTGCCTTCCTCGAGCTGCCGGAGGGCGCGGTGAGGTAGATGAACGAGCTCTTCGGCATTCCGCTCGAAACACTGCTCGTCATACTGGGCGTGGCGATGGCGATGGCTCTGGGCGCGCTCGCCGCTCTCGCACTTCGCAATCCACTCCTGTTCAAGCTCGGTGTCCGCAACGTCGGACGCCGCCGCGCACGGACCGCGCTCATCGTCCTCGGGCTAATGCTCGGCACGACGATCATCGCGGCGGCGCTCGTCACCGGTGACACGATGAGCCACACGATCCGCTCGACCGCGACCGACATGCTCGGCGAGACGGACGAGATCGTCACGGCGAAAGGTGCGACCGAAGACCTCTCGGGCGAGCTCGGCCAGACGACCGGCACCGGGTATTTCGACCAAGACGTCGTGGCGCGCGTCGAGGGCGCTCTCGCCAGCGCGAACCTGGCCGACGGCGTCAGCGGCGCGATCCAGGAAGTCGTCGCCGTGCAGTCGGTCGAGGAGCGCCAGACGGAGCCGACGGTCTCGCTGTTCGCACCCGATACGGCACGGATGGAAGGGTTTGCCTCGATCCGCCGTGTCGGCGGCGGCGAGGTGTCCCTCGAGGCGCTCGGCACCGGCGAGATCTACCTCAACGAGAAGGCCGCCGACGAGCTGCACGTAACGGCCGGTGACCGCGTCGTCGTCTATCCGGCCGGCAAGCCTTGGCCGGCCCGCGTACGCGATGTCGTGAACTTCGACGGCACGCTCACGGCCGACGCTGCTCTGCTCATCCCCCTGATGGAGGCGCAGCGCCTCTACGGCAAGGAAGGCCTCGTGAAGGGCGTCCTCGTCTCGAACCGCGGTCGCGGAGACGACGGCGTCGGCCTCTCCGCCGAGGTGAAGCGAAGGGTCGATCCGGTCGTCTGGTCGCTCGGCCTGGAGACGGCGACCTTGAAAGAAGACGCGATCGCGAACGCAGACGAGCAGGGGAACGCGTTTATGGCGTTCTTTACGACGTTCGGCTCGTTCTCGATCGCGGCCGGGATCCTGCTCATCTTCCTGATCTTCGTCATGCTGGCAGCCGAGCGGAGAGGTGAGCTCGGGATCGCCAGGGCGATCGGCACGCGGCGCGGGCACCTCGTACAGATGTTCGTCTTCGAGGGCATTGCGTACGACCTCGTGGCCGCGCTCGTCGGCGCCGCGCTCGGCGCGCTCGTCGCGTTGGGGATGGTGATCATCCTGGCGAACGCGCTCGGGGCCGAGGACGAGGACGCCGGGTTCCAGATCCAGTACGCCGTCTCGATGCGCAGCCTGCTCGTCGCGTTCGCGATCGGCGTCCTGCTCACGCTCGTCGTCGTCGCCTTCTCGGCGTGGCGCGTGAGCGTGATGACCATCTCGACGGCGATCAGGAACCTGCCCGAGCCTGCCGTCCAGAAGCGGCGCCGCCGCTGGATCCTCGCGCTGGTCGGGCTCCTGCTCGGAGCCCTCCTCACCGCGAGCGGCTCGGCCGGCGACTCGGCGACGTCGGTCATGCTCGGCGTCTCGCTGCTCCTCGTCAGCCTGGTGCCGGTCCTACGACTGCTCGGGGTGTCGGAGCGCCTGGCCTACACGAGCTGCGGCCTCGCGCTGGCAATCGTGCTCTTGCTCCCGTGGTCGCTCTGGGAGGACGTCTTCGGAACGATGGCGATGGACTTCTCCACGTGGATCGTCGCCGGCCTGATGACGGTGATCGGCGCCGTCTGGGTGATGGTCTTCAACGCCGACCTGATCATGAAGGCGGCCAACCTCGTACTGCGCCGCGGCGGCTCGCTCGCCCCGGTCGTGCGCATGGCGATGACGTACCCGCTCCGCGCGCGCTTCCGCACCGGCGCGACGCTCGCGATGTTCACGCTGGTCGTGTTCACGCTCGTCACCGGCGTGTCCTCGTCGGGCTCGTTCCAGGCTGCGTTCGACAACGTGGAGGCGTTCGGCGGCGGGTTCCAGGTCCGGGCCGGCACGTCGGCCGCTGCGCCGATCGAGGACATGCGGTCGGCTCTGCAGCGGACACCGGGCGTGCGCGCCGCGGACTTCCCGGTCGTCGGCAGCCAGTCGTTGATCTCGGTCGAAGCCCGGCAGGTGGGGACTCCCAGGGCGGCCGAGACCTACATGGCTCGGGGGCTCGACCACTCCTTCCTCGAGCACACGACATTCGGGCTCGGAGCCACTGCGCGCGGCTACGGGTCGGCACGCGAGGTCTGGAACGCGCTGGCGACGCGGCCTGGCCTGGCCGTGGTCGATGCGATGGTCGCGCCTCGCCGGGACAACTGGAACTTCGGTGTCATGCCCGACTTCCGGCTGACCGGGTTCTTCTTCGAGGATGCGACCTTCGATCCGATTCCGATCGTGATGGCCGACCCGCAGACCGGCAGGGCGCTGCGGCTGACCGTGATCGGGATCCTGAAGGACTCGGGTCCGCTCGAGATGGCCGGCATCTCGACTTCGCAAGCCACGCTCGAGCGGGCTTTCCCCGGTCGCGTCGACCCGACGATCCACTACTTCGGGCTCGCCCCCGGGGTGGACGCCAAGCAGGCGGCTACCCAGCTTGAGTCGGCGTTCCTCGCGAACGGAATGGAGGCCGAGTCGGTCGCACAGGTGCTGAAAGACACGGTCGCGGCCAACCGCACCTTCAACCGCCTGATCGAGGGCTTCATGGGCCTCGGTCTGATCGTCGGCGTCGCTGCGCTGGGCGTGATCAGCGCCAGGTCGGTCGTCGAACGGCGCCAGCAGATCGGAGTCCTCCGCGCGATCGGCTTCCGGCAGTCGATGGTGCAGGCGACGTTTCTGCTCGAGTCGTCCTTCATCGCGCTGACCTCGATCGTGGTCGGCACCGCACTCGGGCTCGTCCTCGCGTACGAGATCATCGTCGACACGCGCGACCAGCCGAGCTGGGAGAACCTGAGCCTCGTCGTCCCCTGGGGCAACCTGACTCTGATCTTCCTGGTCGTCTACCTCGTGTCGATGGCGGCAACATTCGCTCCAGCTCTCCGGGCCTCGCGGATCAGGCCCGCCGAGGCGCTCCGATACGAGTAGTGCGGTTTCTCCGCAGGCCGAGCTGGGTTTCGCCCGGATGCGGTGCCGCCGCGTACCGGCAAGGCTGTAGGCCATGAGCGCGAGCTATGCCGTCAACTGGCAAGAGCAGCCTGGAGAGACGAGCTACGGGAAGCTCGAGTTCGGGCCTCGCAGCATCGTGCTCGAGGGACGGAGCGGCGCCGAGCACCGGGCGGTCGAAGTCGCTTACGGGGACCTGTCCGCCGTCCGCGTTGCTCGAGCCGGCTCGGAACGGATCGCCGGCCGCCCGACGCTCGTCGTGGAGCGCGGCGACGCGCCCATGATTCGGATCGTCGGCGTCGCGCAGCCGGGTATCGTCTCCGAGCTTGCCGAGCAGCTGGCGGAAGTGCGGCTGCGAGAGGAGCGTGCCGTGAGCCGGGTCGTCGTGGTCATTCCGTTGCAGCCTGACGCCGGCGATCGCGTGCGGAAGCTCGTCCGCCGTGGGCCGCCCTTCGACCCGGCGACGGCAGGGCTCGAGCGGCACCATGTCTTCGTCACGGCGGAGGAAGCGGTCTTCGTCTTCGAGGGCTCGATGCCTGACGCGATCGACCGCCTCGCACAGGATGCAGGCGTCTGGTGCGCTGCCTCCGAATGGGCGGAGCTGGCCGCCGGCCCGGCGCGCGTGGCCGAGGACGTCTACGCCTGGATCCAGCCCGAGGCAGCGGAGAACGTGCTGTACACAGCGACGCCCGGCCCGGGCGACAGCGACGGCGGCGACGTCTACGCGCCCTGAGCTTCGCGATCTGCGGGTCGCCCGCGAGCGTTGTCCGTGAACTCGCCGATGTGACGGCCGGTGCGTCCCGCGAAGATGGAGGTCGGAAAGGAGGCACGAATGCTCGACTTCACGGAAGGCTGGACGTGGTTTCTTGCCGGCCTCGGCGTGACCGTCCTTGTCGTCGTCATCTTCTTCGCGGCGATCGGCATCGCCATGTGCAGCGGCCAAGACCGCAGCCACCCGCACGGCACCTAGCGGACCCGGCGATGGCCGAGGCGTACGTCGACCTCTACTGGCTGCCGCTCGGCGCGGGCGGCCATTTCGTGCGACTGAACGGGCGCGTTTACGAGGCCGTCGCTTCGCGCCTTGAGAGCCGGCCGGCCTACGACCTGTACCACTCGGCGCTCGAGGTGCGCGTTCTCGCCGGCCGTTTCGTGATCGAGCAGGCCCCGATCCGGGACGGACACGGCGGATCCCGCGGCGTCGTCGCCGAGGGCCCGGTCGGCAGCCGCCGGGCCGCGAGATTCCGACTCTTCCGCTACGAGGTTCGCCGCTGGCGTGACGGCGCCATCCCGGACGTCGTCGAGGCGGTCGAGAGCCCGCGCCGGCTCGCGGAGGATGCGCGACTGGCACGCCGGCTGCTCGACCTCGTCCCGGAGGTGCCGACGCTCGTGTGGGGCCGTGATGAGCTGGGCGCGGGCGAGATGTGGAACTCGAACTCGATCATCGCTTGGCTGCTCGCCTGCAGCGGGTTCGACGCCGCATCAATCGACCCGCCAAGAGGCGGACGTGCGCCTGGGTGGAACGCCGGCTTGGACGTCGCGACGCGCTGCTCAGCGGGCCAGGAAGCGGCGGACTTCCGCCGCGATGACGAGCTCTTCCCTCGCGGGGACCGCCTGCACCGCGAACTGGGCGAGGAAGGCCAGCCGCTCGGCGACGGCATTGCGAACGTCGGCCCGGTTTTCGCCCACGCCGCCGGAGAATGCGAGCACGTCCAGGCCCCGTAGCGCCGCCGCCATCTGGGCCGCCGCAGCCGCGATTCGATACGTATAAACGCCGAATCCGAGCGGGTCGTCGAGCCCACCGAGGGCCGCAAGGCCCGACTCGTTCTCGAGCGCGTGGTCGAGCTCTGCCACGCTCAGTCCCTGCTCGCGGAGGACGTAGACGAGCGCGCCGGGATCGATGGAGCCCGAGCGCGTCGCCATCGGCACGCCTTCGAGCGGGCTGAAGCCCATCGTCGTGTCGATCGAGTGACCGCCCCGCACGGCCGTCACCGAGCAGCCGCCGCCGAGATGGCAGACCACGAGCCGGTCGGCCTCTATTTGCTCGGCGACGGACTGCACGGCCAGGCCGTGGAAGCCGTAGCGCCGGATGCCCCACTCCTCGCGCCAAGGACCCGGAATCGCGTACGTCGCGGCTTCGGCCGGGATCGAAGTGTGGAAAGCCGTGTCGAACACCGCCACGTGCGGCACGTCGGGCACGGCGTCCTGCGCCTCATGGATCGCTCGGAGCGCCGGCTCGTTGTGCAGCGGGGCGAGGGGTCGCAGCGCCTCGATCGCGCGCAGCACGTCGTCGGTGATCAGCGTCGGCTCGCGAAACCTCGCGCCGCCGTGGACGACTCGGTGCCCTACCGCGTCCGCTCGCTCAAACGAGTCGACGCGCTGTGCGCTTCCGTCCTCGACGAGGTGCAGCTTCAGGCTCGTCGAGCCTGCATTGACCGTCAGTACGGCCAGGACCAGTCGCGCACTTCGGGCACGTCGTCGCCGTACTCGCGCGTGTATGCCCGGCAGCGGAGCCGCTCGTCGACCATCTGCTGCCGCAGACCGGCGGCTTCGGCGGCGAGCCCGGGGACACGGTCGATGACGTCCATGACGAGGTGGAAGCGGTCGAGGTCGTTCAACATGACCATGTCGAACGGCGTCGTGGTCGTCCCTTCCTCCTTGTAGCCGCGCACGTGGAGATTCGGGTGATTCGTCCTCCGGTACGTGAGGCGGTGGATGAGCCAGGGGTAGCCGTGGTACGCGAAGACGACCGGGCGGTTCGTGGTGAACAGCGAGTCGAACTCGCCGTCGGAGAGGCCGTGCGGATGCTCGCTCTCGGGCTGAAGCCGCATCAGGTCGACGACGTTGACGACGCGTACCTTGAGGCCCGGCAGGTGCTCCCGTAGCAGCGCGGCGGCGGCAAGCGTCTCGAGCGTCGGCACGTCGCCGCAGCACCCCAGCACGACGTCGGGCTCGCCGCTCTCGTCGTTCGAAGCCCAGTCCCAGATCCCGATTCCCCGTGTGCAGTGGAGGATCGCGTCGTCCATCGACAGGTAGTTGAGCGCAGGCTGCTTGCCGGCGACGATGACGTTGACATAGTCGCGGCTGCGGAGGCAGTGATCGGCGACCGAGAGCAGCGTGTTCGCATCCGGCGGCAGGTAGACGCGGATGATCTCGGCCTTCTTGTTCACGACGTGGTCGACGAAGCCGGGATCCTGGTGCGAGAAGCCGTTGTGGTCCTGGCGCCAGACGTGAGAGGTGAGCAGGTAGTTGAGCGACGCGATCGGCCTGCGCCAAGGGATGTCGCGCGTGACCTTCAGCCACTTCGCGTGCTGGTTGAACATCGAGTCGACGATGTGGATGAAAGCCTCGTAGCAGCTGAAGAGGCCATGCCGGCCCGTGAGGAGGTAGCCCTCGAGCCAGCCCTGGCAGAGGTGCTCGGAGAGGACCTCGAACACCCGGCCGTCCGCCGCAAGGCCTTCGTCCGTCGGTGCGGTGTCGGCTTCCCACGCCCGCCCGGTGACCTCGAAGACGTCTCCGAGACGGTTCGATGCCGTCTCGTCCGGGCCGAAAAGCAGGAAATTGTCCGGGTTGCGGGCGACGACGTCCTTGAGGAACGCGCCGAGCACCCGCGTGGCCTCACTGCGAGTCGTCCCCGGCGCCGGCACGTCGACCGCGTAGTCCCGGAAGTTGGGCAGGACGAGCTCGCGGAGGAGCTTGCCCCCGTTGGCGCTCGGGTTCGCGCTCATTCGCCTCTCGCCTCGAGGAGGCAGCGCCGCTAGGTCGGGCACCAGGCGTCCCTCCTCGTCGAAGAGTTCCTCGGGCCCGTAGCTCCGCATCCACTCCTCGAGCACGCCTAGGTGCTCGGGGTTGTCGCGGACGTCCGTCATCGGCACCTGGTGCGAGCGCCACGTGCCCTCGACCGGCAGGCCGTCGACCTCCTTCGGGCCGGTCCAGCCTTTCGGCGTGCGCAGCACGATCATCGGCCAGCGAGGGCGGCCCTCGGTGTTTCCCGCGCGCGCCGTTCGCTGGATCTGCGCGATCTCGTCGAGTGCCTCGTCGAGGCCGGCCGCGAAGCGCTGGTGCACCTCCGCGGGCTCCTCGCCGTCGAAGCCGCCGGTGACGAGAAGCGGCCTGTAGCCGTAGCCCTCGAAGAGGGAGACGAGCTCCTCCTCGGGGATCCTCGCGAGCACGGTCGGGTTCGCGATTTTGTAGCCGTTCAGGTGCAGGACAGGCAACACGGCGCCGTCGCGCGCCGGGTTGAGGAACTTGTTCGAGTGCCAGCTCGTCGCGAGCGGCCCGGTCTCGGCCTCCCCGTCCCCGACGACGCACGCGACGAGGAGGTCGGGGTTGTCGAATGCGGCCCCGAACGCATGCGCGAGCGCGTAGCCCAGCTCGCCGCCTTCGTGGATCGAGCCCGGCGTCTCGGGAGCCGCGTGGCTCGGGATGCCTCCCGGGAACGAGAACTGGCGGAAGAGCTCGCGCAGCCCGTCCTCGCCGGCGCCGACGTGCGGATAGAGCTCGGTGTAGGTCCCCTCGAGGTACGCGTTCGCGACGACGCCCGGGCCGCCGTGTCCCGGGCCGGTGACGTAGATCGCGCTCAGGTCGCGTGCGCGGATCGCGCGGTTGAGGTGGACGTAGATCAGATTCAAGCCCGGCGTCGTCCCGAAGTGGCCAAGGAGTCGCGGCTTGACGTGCTCGGTCGCGAGCGGCTCCCGCAGCAGCGGGTTGTCGAGCAGGTAGATCTGGCCCACCGAGAGGTAGTTGGCCGCCCGCCAGTACGCGTCGATCAGGCGCAGCTCGTCGTCGGCCAGCGGCCGTTCGGCGCGGATACGTTCGCGCGTCGTCGCCATCCAGCCTGAGCCTACGGCCTCGCGGACATCCGCCGGCGACGTCTCCGACGCGGCGGCCCCACTTCGAGAGCCCGAGCGAAGTCCGTCATCGAGAGGAGACCTACTAGCCGGTCGCCGTCGAGAACGAGCCCGCGCCCAACCCGGCTCTGGCTGAGCTCCTCGAGCGCATCGACGAGCTCCTCGTCCTCCGTGAAGGCAGGGACTTCGTCCCGCTTGAGCATGCAGTCCTCGAGCGTGCGCTCGTCCCACTCCCGCCGCGGTACTTCGGCGACGCATCGAAACGGGACGAGGCCGAGCGCCCGGCCGTTGTCGACGACGGGATACGTCGTGTGCCGCTCGTTCCAGACGACGTCGTCCATGAACTCGCCGATCGAAGAGTCCTGTCGCACGGTGACCGGGTCTCGAACCATGACATCGCGCACACGTGCGCCGCCGAGAGCCTGGCGCGTCCCGAGGTAGCGCGCCTCGGCCGCGGCGGCCCCGAGCAGGAACCAGCCGAGGAATGCGAGCCAGACCCCTGCGAACGAGCTCAGGAAGATGACCTGCGCCAGGCCGAGCCCGATGAGCACGTAGCCGAAGCCCCGGCCGATGCTCGCCGCGACCCTCGTTGCCCAGGCGAAGTCGTCGCGTGCGCTCCAGAGCGCCGCGCGGAGCACGCGACCTCCGTCGAGTGGCAGTGCCGGCAGGAGGTTGAACGCGAGCAGCATCAGGTTGATGAAGCCGAGCCAGGCGGCTACGCCGTCGACCTCGGTCGGCAGGTTGCTAACCCCCGCGACCGCGACGAAGAGGACACCGATCGCGAGCGAGACGAGCGGCCCTGCGATCGCGATCCGGAACTCCGCCCCGGCGCTCGGGAACATGCCCCGGAACTTGGCGACGCCGCCGAACAGCCAGAGCGTGATGCCCTCAATCTCCATGCCCTCGCGCCGGGCGACGACCGCGTGGCCGAGCTCGTGTAGCAGGAGGGAGAAGAAGAAGAGCACCGCCGCGACGACCGCCATCGCGAGATACGTGCCGTCGGATTGCCCTGGGTTCTGATCCGGGAACACCGACGCGGCAAGCGTCCAGGTGATCAGCGCGAAGACGACGAGCCAGCTCCAGTTCACGCCAATCCGGATGCCGGCGATGCTGCCGAGGCGGAAGGTCTCTCCCACGAGCTCGCTCTCGGGCAAGCGTACGCGACCGGTCGCCGTTAGGGTCGGCGCGTGGCCGCGCTCGACGTCGAAGCCACGCGCCAGAAGCTGCTGGACGCCAACGGCGGCTACGAAGTTGTGCACCGGTCGCCCGGGCTCGAGGTCGGCGTCTACGTGCTCGTCGCTCCCGAGCCGGACCGGCAGCAGGCGCATGCAGACGACGAGCTGTACGTCGTCCTCGAGGGCCGTGGGACGCTGACCGTAGAGGGCGAGCAGATCCCGGTCGAAGAGGGCAAGGCCGCCTTCGTGCCGGCCGGGGCCGACCATCGCTTCACGGGCTACGAGGGCCTCAGCGTGCTCGTCATCTTCGCGCGCCCGCCCGGAACGCAGAAGCCCCCGGCCGATTCCGTCCCTGCCTAGGCCTAGCGGACGACGAGCACGGACGAGCGGCTGCGGTGGGCAACACGCTCGCTGACGCTGCCGAGCGCCGAGAAGCCGTGGAGGCCGCGGCTTCCGACGACGAGGAGATCGGCCCTTTGCCCCGCGGCGACGAGAGCGTCCACCGGCCTGCGCTCGTCCCAGACCAGATCGGTCACGCCGCGAAGGTCCCGCCCCGAGACGGCCTTGCCGCCGCCCGCGCAGACCACGTTCAGCGGCACCGAGAACCGGGTCGCTACGGCACGGGCAACGTCGAGCGCGTTGCGTGAGTGGGCCGAGCCGTCCACGCCGACGACGACCGACGACGGAAACCTGTCCTCGGCAAGAGGCGGCCGCGCGATCAGCACCGCGCACGGCGCTTCGTGCAGGAGCGTCGTCGCCGTGTTGCCCAGGACGAGGCCGGCCGAGCGTCGGTGACCATGGGTCCCCAGCGCGACCAGGGTCGCCTGCTCACGCGCGATCTCCTGGAGGAGGCTACGTGCGGGCTCTCCTTCCAGCACGCAGGTCGCGGCCGCAGGCGCGTGCTCGGCGGCCCTCGCCGCTGCGTCGCGAGCCG
Source organism: Gaiellaceae bacterium (assembly GCA_035640335.1). Lineage (GTDB taxonomy): Bacteria > Actinomycetota > Thermoleophilia > Gaiellales > Gaiellaceae > VAXT01. Next base: position 16,030 of record DASQWH010000212.1, read on the forward strand.
CGGTCACGATCTCGTCGAACACGTGGGTGGCGGCCCAGCCTGCGTGGACGGCAACCGAGACATCGGCCACCGTGACGAGCTCGAGCCTCCCAGCGGGCGCCAGCAGGCGCTGGGCCTGCGCGAGCGCCTCCAGGCTCTGCGGCGTCCCGTCGATCCCGCAGACGATTCGCTCGAAGGCGGCGGCTGTCGGCTCCATGGGCGAATCGTCGCCCGCGACGAGAAGCTCGCCATCGGGGAGGCCGCCGAAACGCCGCGCGGGAAACCCGCAGAGCGCGGGCGCTACCAGGTCTTCGCCCTGCGGATCGGCTCCGGCCGGCGGACTCGAGCGCGCGCGTCGACGGCTATGCACCCATCGGGCCGTGCGAGCACGGGGTTCAGGTCGAGCTCGGCCACCTCGGGGAGGTCCTCGCCGAGCCGGGACAGCCTGTGCAGAAGATCGGTCAGCGCCTCGGCGTCCGCCGCCGGCGCGCCGCGATAGCCGGCGACGAGCCGTCCGGTCTTGCCCGAGTGCACGAGCTCCTCGGCATCTGCGTCCGTCAGCGGCGCGATCCGGAAGCCTGCCTCCCCGATCAGCTCCGCGAAGATGCCGCCGGGCCCGAACGCGACGAGCGATCCGAACGTCGGATCCTGGACGATGCCCGCGAGCAGCTCCGCGCCGCCCTCGATCATGGGCTGGACGAGTGCGGGGAAACCGATCCGCTCGAGGGCATCACGGACCTCTCCTTCGTCCGCGAGGCCGAGGGCGATGCCGCCCGCGTCTGTCTTGTGCGCTCCGGCCTGCGCGGTCTTCACGACCGCCGGGAATCCGAGCTCCCGGGCTGCGCCCACGCCGTCGTCGACGGCGTCCACGACCCGTTCTGGCACCAACGGAATCCCGTAGGCCTGGAGGAGCGCCCGCAGCTCGGAAGCCTCGAGCCAACGCTCGTTCGACTCGCCGAGAACCTGCTCGACGAGCCTGCGGGCGGCTCCTGCGTCGATCTCTTCGAGCTGCGGCACGCTCCCTGCAGCGCGTCGTAGCCACTCCCCCCGCCGGACGGCGAGCCCGAGAGCGCGCGCGGCCGACTCCGGATAGGGAAAGACCGCCACGGAGGCCTCTCCCTGGAGGGCCCTCGGAGTCCCCTCGGCGCTGAGGATCGCGGCGAGCACGGGCTTCTCGGTCTCGCCGGCCCTTTCAACCGCGCGCACCACGGCGGAGGCCACCTCGGCCGCCCCCGCGGTCACGGGCGGGACGAACAGGACGATCACCGCGTCGACATTCGGGTCGTGTAGCAACCCAGGCACGGCCTCTTCGTAGCTCGCGGCAGTCGCCGAGCCGAGCATGTCGACCGGGTTCGCGAGGCTCGCCTCGGCCGGCAGGAAGCGCGCGAGCTCCGCCTCCGTCCGGTCGGCAAGCTCCGGCAGCTCCAGCCCCGCGGCGTCGCAGGCGTCGGCGGCCAGGATGCCGAGGCCGCCGGCGTTCGTGAGGATCGCGACCCGGCGGCCGGCTGGAAGCGGCTGAGTCGAGAGCAACCCGGCGACGTCGATCAGTTCCTCGAGCGTCTCGGCGCGCAGCACTCCTGCCTGGTGGAAGAGCGCCTCGACTGCGGCTTCGGAGCCCGCAAGGGCCGCGGTGTGCGAGCTCGCCGCGCGGGCACCGGACGACGTCGTCCCGCTCTTCATCGCTAGGAGCGGCTTCCGGCGCGCCACTCGTCGCGCGATTCGCCCGAAGCGGCGCGGGTTCCCGAACGACTCGAGATAAAGCAGGATCACGTTCGTCTCGGGGTCGTCCTCCCAGTACTCGATGAGGTCGTTCGACGACACGTCGGCTTTGTTGCCGATCGAGACGAACGCCGACAGACCGAGGTTCCGCCCGGCTGCCTTCTCGAGCAGCGCCAGGCCGAGCGCGCCGCTCTGCGACGAGAAGCCGATCGTCCCCGGTGGGAGCGCCCGCGGCCCGAAGGTGGCGTTGAGCTGCGCCTTCGCGACCGCGATGCCTAGGCAGTTCGGGCCGATCAGTCTCGCGCCGTGGCCGCGGACGAGCTCGACGAGCCGATCCTCGCGCTCGCGGCCCTGCTCGCCGATCTCGGCGAAGCCGGCCGAGATGACGCACAGCGCGGGCACACCGTGGGCGAGGGCGGCCTCTGCGGCGGGCAGGACGTGCTCGCCGGGGAGACAGATGACCGCAAGGTCGGGCGTCTCCGGCAGCTCCTCGACCGAGGAGTAACCCTTGACCCCGCCGACGGACTCGCCCGTGCGATTCACGGGGTACGCGGCTCCGGTGAACTCGGCGCTCAGCACGTTGCGGAACAGCAAGCCGCCGATCGAGTCCTTGCGCGGAGAGGCGCCGACGACGACGAGGCTCGACGGCGCGAAGAAGGGCCGCAGCGAGGCGACAACGGCGAGGTGATCGCGTTCGTCGACGTGCTCGAGGTACTCCTCGGTCGGCTCGATCGGGAATGCGACCTCGACCGTCCCGCTCTCCAGCACCCGGCTGACCACGAAGCCGGCGTCCTCGAAGACGTGCAGCATCGGCCGGTTCTCCGGCACCACCTCGGCTATGAACCGTTCGATGCCGACGGCGGCTGCCCGCGCGGCGAGCCGCTCGAGCAGGCGCGTCCCGATGCCGCGGCCCTGGTGCGCGTCGGCGACGACGAACGCGACCTCGGCGGAGAGTGGGTCTCGTAGCCGCGAATAGCTGGCGAGCGCGACTGCCCGCTGGGCCCCGCGCTCGTCGACGAGAGTCCCGATCAGCGCGCCGCGGTCGAGCCAGTCGGGGTCGAGAAACGGCTCGACGAGCCGAGGCCGCACCTGCGGAGCGCCGTGGAAGCGGAGGTACAGGCTGCGCTCCGAAAGGCTGCTGAGGAAGTCGAGTAGGGCGTCGGCGTCGACTCGCGTCGGTGGACGGAGGCGCAGCGTTCCGCCGTCGCGGAGGATGACGTCGAGAGGCTCTTCGAGCAGGTCGGGCCGAGCACGAAGGTCGACCTCGTGCGCGGCCCGATTGCGGCTAGGCATCGACACTCGCGAGAGCCGGAGGCCTCTCGGCCTCGAGCTGGGTCGCCTGCGCACTCAGCACGACCTTGAGAGCGTTCGTCGACGCTGCGTCGGCGAACGTGGCGTACGCGTGCTCGGCCTCGCCGAGCGCGAAGCGGTGGGTTGCGAACGTGGTCGGATCGAGCCGGCCGCCGTCGATCAGCTTCAGGAGCCGCGGGGTCGAGAACGTGTCGACGAGCCCGGTCACGATCGTGACGTCCCGGATCCACAGCCGCTCGAGGTGGAGCGTCGCAGGATGGCCGTGGACGCCGACGTTCGCGACGCGGCCGCCGGGACGGACGAGCTCCGTGCAGAGCTCGAAGGTCTCCGGCACGCCGACCGCTTCGATCGCCACGTCCGCTCCGAGTCCGTCCGTCAGCTCCATGATCCGCTCGACGGCATTCTCGCGCCCGTTGTCGATCGTCACGTCGGCACCGAACGAGCGCGCCTTCTCGAGCCGCGACTCGGCGATGTCCAGGGCCACGATCTGCCCCGGCGTATAGAGCTTCGCGGTCATGATTGCTGCGAGGCCGATCGGTCCTGCGCCGACGATCGCAACTGTGTCGCCCGGCTCGACGTGGCCGTTCAGGACGCCCACCTCGTACGAGGTGGGAAGGATGTCAGCCAGGAAGAGCACCTGCTCGTCGCTCAGCCCTGCCGGCACCTTGTAAACCGACGTGTCGGCGAACGGGATGCGCGCGTAGTCGGCCTGCACGCCGTCGACGAGGTGGCCAAGAATCCAGCCGCCTCCGCCCGTGCAGAGGCCGTACCTGCGCTCCTTGCAGAAGGCGCAGCGACCGCACGAGGTGATGCAGGAGACGAGCACGCGGTCGCCTTCCTGGAGCGTCGTGACCGCGCCGCCCGTGGCGACGACCGTTCCGACGGCCTCGTGGCCGAGGATGGTTCCCGGCTCGACCTCCGGCACGTCACCTTTCAGGATGTGCAGGTCGGTCCCGCAGATCGTCGAGGAGTCGATGCGCACGATCGCGTCCGTCGGCTGCTCGATCTCGGGGTCGGGGACTGTGTCCCAGGCTCGTTGCCCGGGCCCGTGGTAGACGAGGGCTTTCATTGCCTTCCCTCCTTGTTGTTGTCCTACGAGCAGCCTCGCCGGCTCGCCGTGACCGCGGCATCGGGATCGGCGCGGGTGCCGGCTCGGGACTTTCTACGGGTTCGGCGGAGGACGGGAGCCGGGCACCAGGTCGGCGCCCGGCTTGTCTCGTTCTGCTCTGGTCAACGCAGGCCGGGCGGCAGAAGGCTGTACGGGGAGTCGGGAGCCTTCGCCTCGATCCGGCGACGGAGCGTGAGCAGGAACTCGGCGAGCTGTGGGCTCGTCGAGAAGTCTGGGCGGATGCCGGCGACAGCGCATCCGTCTCTCCAGAAGCCGCATCGCTCCTCGGGGCAGGGAGAGGATCGCCCCACGGCTGCTTCCAGGTGGCAGATCCGTTGCATCGCCAAGAACGATTACCGGCCCCTCCGGTCCGTCCATCCGCACGGCCACTGAAAGGCGTCACGGGTTTCTACTGAGGCACGGACGCCGATTGCACCGATGCTTCGCGGCGCGCCGCCTGAGAGCTTCCCGGTATGGCAGACACCGGCCCACGGCCGAAGAGCGCCTATCGGGTTCTGATTGCGGGCGGCGGCGTCGCGGCGCTGGAGGCGATGGTCGCGCTGCGGCGGCTCGCAGAAGACCGCGTCGATCTCGAGCTCCTCGCGCCTGAGCCGCATTTCTGGTACCGCCCGCTCGCCGTTGCGGAACCGTTCGGCCTCGGCCTCGCCCACCATTTCGAGCTCGCGGCGCTTGCCGAGGCAGTCGGTGCGCGCGTCATCCTGGGCGCGCTCGGAAACGTCGACGTCGACGCCAAGGTCGCCCGGTCGGATGCGGGCCTCGAGATTGAGTACGACGCGCTGCTGCTGGCTGTCGGGGCGCGACCGGAAGTTGCGGTCCCGGGCGCCGTCACCTTCCGTGGGCCGGCGGATAGCGAGCGCATTCGGGCCGTACTGGAGGCGCTCCAGACCGGCTCAGCGCGGACGGTCGCCTTTGCGGTGCCGGGCGGGCTGTCTTGGCCGCTCCCGGCGTACGAGCTCGCCCTGCTGACCGCCGCCTTCGTCGAGGTGCGCCTGCCGGGGCGCGCCGGTGTGACCGTCGTCACGCCAGAGACCGCACCGCTTGCGCTGTTCGGCCCCGAGGCGGGGGCGTCCGTGAGGGCGTTGCTCGCCGAGGGGGGTGTGGCCGTCCGGACGGAGAGCTACCCGGGCGCGTTCGAGGCCGGAGCTCTGCAGCTCGTGCCCGAAGGAGCGGTGCCTGCAGACGTCGTCATCGCGCTGCCGAAGCTCCTCGGCCCGTCGGTGCCTGGCATTCCACACGATCGGGCGGGCTTCGTGCCGACCGACGAGCACGGACGCGTGGCCGGCACCGAAGCCCTCTATGCGGCCGGCGACGCGACGACCTTCCCGATCAAGCAGGGCGGCATCGCCGCCCAACAGGCGGATGCGGCGGCCGAGACGATCGCCGCGGCGGCGGGCGCTCCGATCGAGCCGAAGGCATTTCGCGCCGTCCTGCGCGGCCTGCTGCTCACCGGAGGGTCTCCGCAGTTCCTGAGAACCGACCTCGCCAAGTGGCGTGAAGGTACGTTCCAGATCGACGCCGATCCGCTCTGGTGGCCGCCGGCGAAGATCGCCGGCCATTATCTCGGCCCATTCCTCGCCGAGCGGGCCGGTTACGAGGATCTCTCAGGCCCGCCCGGGGACTCGATCCCGGTCGAGATCGACCTCGCGGCCCGCATCCGCTAGCGCGTCCGGCCATGGACATCGTCGTCCTTTTCCTCGCCGCCACCGGGACGGCACTCGCAACCGGCCTCGGCGCAATTCCCGTGTTCTTCCTTGGCTCGCGCGCGGAGCAGCTGCGACCGCTGCTCTGGGGAGCGACGGTCGGCATGATGACGATCGCGGCCCTCGTCGGGCTCCTCCGTCCCGCGTTCCAGGAAGGGGGTCCGGTCGAGGTCGCCGTCGGCGCGGCGGCGGGCGTCGGCTTTCTCGTTACCTCGAGACGGCTCGTCGAGCAGCCACGCTTCGAGCGCCTGCGCGGAGGAGGACTCCGTCTCTCGTTCCTCGTCTTCGCCGTGCTCTTCGTGCACAGCCTGCCGGAGGGCTTCGCGATCGGCGCTGCGTACGCGTCGGACCGCGCCGGCCTGAGCCTCTTCGTGATCCTCGCCCATCGCGCTGCACAACGTGCCTGAGGGGACGAGCATCGCGGTGCCGATGAGCGTCGCCAGTTTCGGTCGGCGGCAGCAGTTCTGGGCCGCAGTGGCCACAAGCGCACCGCAGCCGCCCGGAGCCGTCGCCGCTTACCTCGCTGTCGAGCACTTCGAGGCGCTGCTGCCCGCCTCGTTCGCGTTCGCCGCCGGCGCGATGCTCGTGCTAGTCGCCGTCGAACTCGCTCCGGTGGCGCTGGCGCGACCGCGCTGGGTGCGAGGCATCACGGGCGCGTTGGCGGGCGGTGCGCTGATGCTGGGACTCGCCCTCCTCCTTCAGCCGTAGCCGGGGTGCGCAGGCTCCTGCCGCGCCCCCGAGCCAGAACGAGTGCCTGCTGAGCGCGACCGGCTCGCGCGTCGCGCGCGAAACAGCGTGTGTCGTCATTTGGATCTCGCCTCGCAGACATCGTTTCCGCGCCAGAAGAGAACGGCATCCGATGGTCCCACTGACCGTCAATCCGCGCCCCCTGATCGTCGGCAGCGTGACTTCCGAAGCTGTGCGGGTTAGCCGGTTCTAGCTGCTGCGTCGTGGCGGGGGCACTACCGAGCGGGCCTGCGGAAAAGCCGTAAGCGCTCGGCGGCAGCGCCCGGATGGCGCGACGTCGCGTCCCCCTGAGACTGAGGCCATGAACAGGAGCACCGGGAAAGGAGTCGCAATGCGCAAGCTCTTCGAATATGGCGGCATCGCCGCAAGTGTCGTGCTCATCGCCTTCGGCGCCGGTTCGATCGCCGTCGGCGCCTGGGGCATCAACAACGTCCGCGACAACCTCAAGGCGGAGCAGATCTACTTCGGCGACCACGCCCAGGATCCGGCCGTCCCGGCCGACCTCTCGGGCAAGCAGGTCACCACGGGCTCCCAGGCGCGCGAGTTCGCGAAGATGATGAGGACGCACGCACTGGAGGCCACTGAAGGTCAGACCTACGCGCAGATGGGGCGCTTCATCGACAAGAACGGCAACCCGACCTCGGACGAGGCGAAGGCAGCCAAGGATCCGAAGACGGGACAGCCGGTCGCGAACGAGGCGCGCAACATCTGGGTGACCGAGACGGCGCTCGCCACGGCCCTCAACGTGGCTTATTTCGGCGAGCGAGTCGGCGTCTTCGGAATCGTCATGGGCATCGCCCTCCTGCTGGTCGGGATCGGCTTCCTGATCCTGACCCTGGGAGGCGCGCTTCGCCGCAAGGAGGCCGCTGCGCCGCAGCCGGTCACTCCGGCGACTGCCACGAGCTGAGCGGCGACTCCGCTCGGAACGAAGGGCGGCTCCGGCCGCCCTTCGTGTTGGTCCAATGAGAACGGAGGTGGAAGATGACATTGCTCTGGTTCTTCGTCTGGCTCATCGCCAACCTGATCGGAGACGAGGAGGGGCTCACGTTCAACCCGGTCAACTTCTGGGCCGGTGCCCTGCTCTTGTCCATTGCGGTCGATCTCAGCAAGACGCACGTCATAGACCGCCGCTAGGTGAGGGCGCCGAACGCGGGAACACCCGTGCCACACCCGTCGTTCGAAGGAGTGAACAGGTAAAAGGAGGCAGATGACCAAGCTTCAGAAGACCGACGCCGAATGGCGGGCGGAGTTGACGCCTGAGCAGTACCACGTGCTGCGCGAGAAGGGCACGGAGCGCCCGTTCACCGGCGAGTACGACCACGTCTTCGACCCCGGCACGTACCGCTGCGCCGGGTGCGGCGCCGAGCTCTTCAGCTCGGACACGAAGTACGACTCCGGCTGCGGTTGGCCCGCGTTCTACGCGCCCGCGTCCGGCGAAGCGATCGAGGAGGAGGTCGACACCACGTTCGGCATGGTGCGCACTGAGGTCATGTGCGCGAACTGCGGCGGCCATCTCGGACATGTCTTCCCGGACGGCCCGCGCCCGACCGGGCAGCGCTACTGCATCAACTCGGCGGCTCTCGAACTGGAGGAGGAGTAGTGGAGAACAAGGCCACGTTCGGCGCCGGCTGCTTCTGGGGCGTCGAGGCAGCGTTCAGGCAGCTCGACGGCGTGACCGCGACCCGCGTCGGCTACTCGGGCGGGCATACGGAGAACCCGACGTACGAGGACGTCTGCTCGCACACGACCGGCCACGCCGAGGTCGTAGAGGTCACGTACGACTCGGAGCGCGTCTCGTACGACCAGCTGCTCGACACGTTCTGGGCCAAGCACGACCCGACGCAGCTGAACCGCCAGGGTTGGGACATCGGCGACCAGTACCGCTCGGCGATCTTCTTCCACGACCAGGAGCAGCAGGAGACGGCTCTCCGCTCGAAGGCGGAGGAGCAGACGCGGCATCGGAAGCCGATCGTGACCCAGGTCGAGCCCGCGCAGACGTTCTACGAGGCGGAGGACTACCACCAGCAGTACCTCGAGAAGCGCGGCCGGGCGACCTGCACGCCGGCCCTTCGCGGCGCGGCGACGACCGGCTGACGGCGCTAGAGCGGCATTCCGGACGCGCGGAAAGCGCAGTCGCCGAGGCCGAGCCGCACGAAGACCGCGTTCGCGCGGCCGGCGAGTTCGCGGAGCGCCATCGCGTGCTGCGCGGCACCCTGCAGATCGCCTTTTCGCGCGGCGACCGTCACGCGAAGCAGCACCTGGTCCTGGGTCGCGTTGAACCGACGGATCTGGGCGAGGTCCGGCCGGTAGGGCTTCGGCGCCCGCACCCTCGCGACACGTCGGGCATAGGCGCGGTGCACAGCGAGGACGCGGGCGGAGTACCGCGCAAGGGGCGCGGAATCGACGGCACCCGGCCGGACGAGCTTCGCGAGACGCTGCTCCCTCTGCGCGCAGGCGGCCTTCAGGTCGCCGACCCAGCGGCCCTTCGGGTGCGGGTTGCTCGCCTGGTCGAGCAGCTTGCTCACCTCGCGGAGGCTCGAGGCGGGCGACTCGCCGTTCCAGCCCTGGACGGCGAGGAAGAGCGCGCCGGCGCCGAAGAGGACGAGCAGCAGTCTCACGGCCCACGAATCGGCCGCGGACGCGCTCCCAGCCATCACTCGTTCGGTGTCACTCCTGCTCGGCCAGGCGTCAGATGAGCCAGGTGCCGTTCTCCTGGACGACCTTGCCGTCCAGCTCGATCCGCCCGCCGCGGTGCAGGTCCTTGACGATGTCCCAGTGGATCTGGCTGATGTTGGTCCCGCCGACCTCTGGCAGGCCGTTGCCGAGGGCGAGATGCACGGTGCCGTCGATCTTCTCGTCGAAGAGCGTGTTCTTCATGTGCCGCGTGATGCCCGGGTTGCAGCCGATCCCGAGCTCGCCGAGCCGCCGCGCGCCGTCGTCGCTGTCGAGCGTCTCGAGCAGGTAGTCCTCGTTCGCCTCGGCCGACGCGTCGACGATGCGACCGCCCTCGAAGCGCAGCCGGATGCCGGTCACCTCGCGCCCCGAACGGACAGCCGGATATTCCAGGAAGGCGATCGAGCCCTCCGCCGAGTCCTCGAGAGGCGAGTAGTAGAACTCGCCGCCGGGCACGTTCGCGCCGCCGGCGTCGATCTTGCCGGTGCGCCCGGCGAGGCTCAGCTCGAGGTCGGTCTCGGCGCCGACGATGCGCACCTTCTCGGCTTCGTCGAAGCGGGCGGCGTAGCGGCTCATTCGCTCGCGCTCTGCGTCCCAGTCCAGGAGGCAGGCGCCGTACAGGAAGTCCTCGAAGTCGCGCAACGACGTGCCGGCATCCTGGGCTAGGGCGGGCGTCGGGTACTGGCAGCCGACCACGGGCAGCTCGCCCGAGTACATCCGCTCCAGCACCGGCCGGTACGCGACCTGGAGCAGCCTCAGCCGCTCCCCCGGCACGCCCGCGAGCTCCCGCGTGTTCTCGGGCGCCTCGATCGCGATCAGCGCGTCTGCCGTCTCGAGCTCATGGACGCGAATCGGCGCTGGCCGGCCGAGCACGTCTTCCGGAGCCTCCTCGATCCACGGCACGTTCACCGTCTCGCCGTCGAGGCTCAGGCGCTCGAGCGGATACGCGCCGCGACGCCCGACCGCGCGGGCGACCTCCTCGACGAGCGGTCGCGCGAGCACGCCCGCATAGACGAGCACCTGCCAGCCCGGCTGCACGCCGATGCAGGTATCGACGAGAAGCCGGGCGTACCGCTCGACGCGCGAATCGGCCATGGGGCGCGTCAGTCTCGCCGAACTTCCAGCCCGCGGCTGACGGAGGTGTCGAGGCCGCGCGCCGGGGAATCCGAATCCGCCGCCGCTGCGTATATGCGAACCGAGCGAGTGTTTACGAGGAGCCGCCGCAGATCTCGCCCCTGGAGCCGCGCGCTCGTCTTCGCGGCGGTACTCGTCACCGTCGCTGCCGGTGCGGGTGCGGTTGCGGACGCCGCGGTGACCGTCACGCGGGCCGAGGTGAGCGGGTCCCGCCTCCGCATCGAGGGCCGAGCGCTGGCGAACCGCGCGATCACGGTCGACGGCGTCGTGATGGGCACGAGCGACGGCTCGGGGAACTTCCGCGTCGAGCGGGATCCGTTCACACGACCCGCCGACTGCACGGTCGACGTGGACGACGGCTCGGGAACGCCTGCTGTCGCGACGCTCTCGGGATGCACCGTCTCGAGCCCGCCTCCGCCGCAGCCGCCTCCGCAGCCGCCGCCTCAACCTCCACCGAACCCGCCACCGCCGCCGCCGGCCGGCTTCACGATCACGACCCCGTCCACGCTCCCGAACGCCAACGTCGGCACCGACTACACCGGTTACATCGAGGCGACCGGCGGCCAGGGCGGGCCGATCCGGTGGAGCCTCGTCGCCGGACGCGTCCCGGACGGCATGCAGTTCGCCGGCGACTCGCTGCGGCTGACGCAGACCACCGCGGTGCTCGGGCGGCCGACGACCGTGCAGACCACGACGTTCACAGTTGAGGCGCGCGACCAGGCCGGGAACACGACGCGCAAGACGTTCAGCCTCACCGTCGATCCGGCACGGCCGCTCGTGATCACCAACGGGACCAACACGCTCACACCCGGCCGCGTCGGCGTCTCCTACGCGAACGGGTTGTTCGCGGACGGCGGCGTCCCGCCATACCGCTGGTCGCTCGTCGCAGGCCAGCTGCCGCCTGGGCTCTCGCTGACGACGTCTCCCGGGCGGATCACGGGCACGCCGACGACGGCCGGGACGTTCACGTTCACGGTGCGCGTCGCCGACCAGGGCGGCCAGACGGCGACGCAGCAGTTCAGCATCACGATCAATCCCTAGCGCGATCCCCTCCGCGTCGGCGAAGGTCTAGCGTCCGTCGGACACTGCCGTCATGGGGCCGCGGGCCCCGGAAGGAGGTTCGACGATGGAAGCAGGTGGCCAGACGTCACCCGAAGCGCCGTACCCCGTCGAGTTCGACGTCGATTATCCGGACCGCGACCTCAACCGCTTGTCGACCGGGCTCAGGATCTTCGCCGCGATCCCGATCTTGATCATCGCGACGCTGCTCGAAGGTCCCTACGGCTGGGGCCCTGGGAGCCAGTTCGTGCTCGCCGCCGGCGGCACCGTTTTTCTGCCGACGGTCCTCATGATCCTCTTCCGCCAGAAGTACCCGCGCTGGTGGTACGACTGGAACCTCGAGCTGCTTCGCTTCGAGAGCCGGGTCGGGGTCTACCTCGCGCTGATGGACGACCGCTATCCGTCGACCGACGAGCGCCAGTCGGTGACGCTCGAGTTCCCGTACCCGGATGCAAAGCGGGACCTCAACCGCTGGCTGCCGCTCGTCAAGTGGCTGCTTGCGATCCCGCACTACATCGTGCTCCTGTTCCTCGGGATCGCGGCGTTCTTCGTCGTCGTCTTCGCCTGGTTCGCGATCCTCTTCACGGGCCGCTATCCGCGGGGCCTCTTCGACTTCGTGCTCGGCGTGCTGCGCTGGGGGAATCGCGTCACGGCGTACGCCTTCCTCCTCGTGACCGATCGCTACCCGCCCTTCCGCCTCAGCCCCTAAGGACTTCGTAAGAACGCCGCGTTTTTTCAGCCTCCTCTTAGGGGCGGTCGCTTCGATCCCCGGCGACCCCCAAAACGAAAGGAGGCTCTATGCGGAGCTTCAAGTACGTTCCACTGCTCGCCGCCCTCTCCCTCGCTGCCCTGCTGACGGTCGGCGTCGCGGCGGCGGGCGCACACGCTCGTCCCGGGCACGGCCCCGGCGGCCGTGTCGCCATCGGCTCGCTCGTGACCCAGTCCGCCAAACAGCTGGCTGTCACGCGGGCGAAGCTGAAGGAAGCCATCGTCGATTCGGCGAACGCGAGCATCGACGAGGCCGTTCAGGACGACGAGATCGAGGCCGACGAGGCAGCGGAGCTCAAGCAGGAGGCGAGCGACAACCTACGCGTCGCCTACGCCCTGAGCCGCACGCGAACCGTCGCGTCGAACCTCGGCGTCACCACCGCGAAGCTGGATAGCGGCTTCCGCGCCGCGCGAAGGGCGCTGCTCCTCGCGAAGCTCGACCGCGCCGTGGCAAACGGCGATCTCGACGAGGAGGAAGCGGCCGGGCTCAAGGAGAGGATCGCGAACGCGAGGCTGCCGGGCTACAAGCCCGCCGGCCGCGGGCTCGGTCTCGACTTCGGCCCGCGCGGCGACCACGGGCCCGGCCGCTAGGCGGCTCGGCCACTGAGGAGGGCCCGCAGGTGTCCGCGGGCCCTCCGCGACGACGAACAGCTAGGCTCTTCGTGGTCTAACGCGAATCCGGTGGCGCGCCGCGCCCTCCGCCTTCGTTGGAGGTGTTGCCAAGCGGCAGATGCCTAGACACAGCCACATCACACGGAGAGAAGGGAGCCGCATGTGAGCTCGACGTCGAAGCGACAGCAGACGATGGCGAAAAAGACGCGTGAGCTGAAGGTCAAGGAAAAGCGCGCGCGCAAGCTGGAGAAGAAGTACGCGGCCGCGGCCGAACGCAACGCCGCGGCAAACGGGGATCCGGCCGCCCAGCTGGCCAAGGAATTGGGAGGCCCGCCCTCAGGTTGACGTCGTCGCGGCGTCGCGGACCGCTCTTCCGAACGAAGGCGTGCTACCGTGGCCGCGTCACGGAGCGAGTACCTGGTTGGCGAGAACGCCTCCATCTACCGTTCACGAGTTGGTAGAGGAGGTGTTTTTTCATGGCAACTGGAACAGTCAAGTGGTTCAACGACTCCAAGGGGTACGGGTTCATCACCCCCGAGGAGCCGGGCAAGGACCTCTTCGTGCACCACAGCGCGATCGCAGGTGACGGCTACAAGTCGCTCACCGAGGGCGCGAAGGTCGAGTTCGAGGCCGCCGAGGGCGCAAAGGGCCCCGAGGCCAAGAACGTCATGCCGATCAGCTGACGCGCAGCGAGCGCGCGCCGTCCGCGGCGCGCGCTCCGGCTTCCCAAGTCGCTAGGTGCGCTCGACGGAGAGGTCCGCGAACGACGCCGACGACTTGCCGAACTCCCACCAGCCGCTGACCCACGGCTTCAGGTAGGCGACGTTGCGCCCGTAGACGAGCGGGATGCACGCGACGCGGTCGACGACGGCCATGCGGTCTGCCTCGTGGAAGAGCTCGAGGCGCTCCCGGTTGTCGCGCTCGCGCCGGGCGCGCTCGATCAGGTCGTCGAACGGCGGATGCGAGAAGCCGCCTTCGTTCGTGCGGCTGTCCGACTGGAAGAGCAACCGGAGGTAGTACTCCGGGTCCGCGTAGCCGGGGAACCAGCCGGTCACACGCAGGTACGCGGCGTCCGCCTTGCCGCCGGCCTCCATCGCCTCCTCGTCGCGCCAGGTCCACGAGCGGACGGACACCGGGCTGCCGAAGACGTTCTCCCAGCTCGCCGCGACAGCCGCGAGGATCTCGTCCCAGACCATCATCCCGGCGAGCTCGAGCTCCCCTTCGAAGCCCGAGCGGGCGAGGTGCTCGCGCGCCAGCTCCGGGTCGTAGCGCGGCGCGATCTCGGGTGTGTGGCCCTGGAGCGCCGGCGGAACGACGCCGCCGGTCGCGACGACGAGGTTGGCGGGGCACGCTGCGGCGAGTGCCTCGCGGTCGATCGCGTGGGCGAGTGCGCGTCGGAGGTCGAGGTTCGACGTCGTCGGATGAGCATGGTCGAAGCGAAGGTAGGCGGACCAGGCCGCGGGGCCGAGCACGGCCAACGGGTGCGGCGATTCCGGCATCAGATCCGCGAGGCGAGGCGTGTAGCGGACGAGGATCAGGTCGGACTCGTCGCGGTCGAACCTCGGTAGCGCGTCCTTGATCGCCGCTCGGAAGAACTCGACGCGCTCGACGTTTCCAGGCCGCGGCAGCGCGTAGTCGGCGCGGCGCGTGACGACCAGCGTGTCGTCGGTGCGCGACGTGACCTCGAAGGGACCGCTGACGACCTGCTTGCCCGGCTGCGTCCACGCGTTGCCGTCTCGCTCGATCGCGTGCCGCGGCTGCGGCCCGGCGTCGGGCCGGTTCATGACGCTCATGAAGTAGGGCGCGGGCGCGACGAGTCTGAACTCGACGGTGTGATCGTCGAGCGCCTTGACGCCGATCCGGTCGGTGTCCTCGTTGCGGCCGAGGTAGTAGTCCTGGCCGTTCTCGAGCACGAAGTAGATCGCCACCGACGCGCCCGGGTCGGCCGGGTCGAGCACGCGCTTGATCCCGAACTCGACGTCGTGCGCGGTGAGCGGAGCGCCGTCCGACCAGGTCAGGCCGTGACGCAGGTGGAAGACATAGCGCAGGCCGTCGTCCGAGATCTCCCAGCGCTCGGCCAGCGAGGGCACGATCGTCCGCTCCGGCCAGGCCTCGACGAGGCGGTCGAACAGCTGCATGCAGAGCTGGATGTTCGGCCAGGCGATCGCCGACCTCGGGTCGGCGTCGTTCGGTAGGAAGCTCGTCGCCACACGCACCGTCTCCGTCCCCTGCGGCGCAACCGTCGGCGGCCGCCAGTACTCGAAGGCGCGCTGGTAGGCCTCGTTGGCCTCGGCGAAGCGCAGCGACGTGTGCAGCGCGAGCGCGAGCTTGAAGAGCACGAGGGCCATCTCCTGCTGTTCACCGCGGTTCTCGAGCAGCGGCAGCAGCGAGCGGTAGTGCTCGATCGCCTCGTCGAGCGCGTACTCGGCGCGAGCGCGGTCGCCGGCCTGGGTCAGGTACGCCACGGCCTTGCCTTCGTCCTCGGCCGCGAGCCAGTGGTAGGCGAGCAGACCGAGGTCTTCCTCGTCGCCTTCGTCGCGGCGCCGCTCGAGCCACTCGGCCGCCTTGCGGTGCAGCTCGCGGCGCGACTCGGAGAGGATCGTCCCGTACGCGACCTCCTGGATCAGCGCGTGCTTGAACCGGTACTCCGGCTGCGGCCAGCGCCGCCCCTCGCGCACGAGATCCATCCGCTGCAGCTCATGCAGTGAGCTGCGCACCTCGCCGTTCCCGCCGAGAACGCCCTCGAGGAGTGGAAGGCCGAAGCGCCGTCCCAGCGCGGAGGCGGCGATCAGCACGGCGTGCGTCTGCGGCGCCAGCCGGTCAATGCGGGCGAGCAGGACCTTCTCGACGGTCGGCGGGATCGCCGTCGGCACGTCGTGGTCGAAGCGCCAGCCGTCGTCCTCGCGCACGAGCGCGCCGGTGTCAGCGAGCGAGCGGACGAGCTCCTCGAGGTAGAACGGGTTGCCCTCCGCCTGCTCGAGCAGCCGCCGCTCGAGGTCCGCGGGGAGCGTCCCCTCGCCGACGAGCGCGGTCAGCAGGTCGCGCTGCGCGTCTCCCGAGAGCGGCGTGAGACTGATCTCGCGGGTGAGATGCGGATAGCGGCGCGCTGCCAGCTCCCGCAGGCGCCAGGAGGCGTGGTCACGCTCGTCGCGCTGGCTGATCAGGAGCAGGACGGCCTCCTCCTCGCCGAACGAGAGGAGCCGCTCGACGAGCTGGATCGAGGTCGGATCGGCCCAGTGCAGATCCTCGAGACCGATCGCGACGGGCCGGTCCTGCGCCAGGCGCCGCAGCAGCTCCTCGACGACCTCGAACGTGCGGTACTGGAGCGCTTCCGGCGAGAGCTCGGCGAGCCGCGCGGCCGCGTCGGGCTCGAGCGTGAGGCCGAGCATGGAGCCGAGGTGCGGGTAGACCTCCATCGCGCGGGCGTCGAAGAGGCCCTCGATTGCCCGACGAAGCGCGACGCGGACACGGAGCTCCGGCTCGTCGGGCCCGATGCCGAGCCAATCGCGCAGGAGATCCCGGAACGGCCAGTACGGAAGCGTCTCGCCGTATGAGATGCAGCGGCCCTCGAGCCAGAGCGGAGGCGCGGCGGCGGCGGTCTCGGACTCTTCGAAGATCTGGCGCAGCTCGGAGAGGAGCCTCGTCTTGCCGAGCCCCGCCTCGCCCGTGACGAAGAGCATGCCGCCGGAACCTTCGAGCGTGCGCGCCAGGGCCTCCTTGCCCGACGCGAGCTCGGCGTCGCGGCCGACGAGTTTGGCCTGCATGCCCGCGAGGCCGCGCACCTTCGTCCCCTCCGGAAGCGCCCGCTCGACGCAGTAGGCCTCGACGGGTGCGCTCTTGCCCTTCAGCTCCAGCTCGACCGGCTCCGCCCAGGCGAACAACGGCTCCAGCTGCCGTTGCGTCGCGGCGTCGACGAGGACCGTGCCGGCGGACGCCGCGCCCTGCAGCCGGGCGGCGGTATTGACCGTGTCACCGTAGGCGGTGTACTCGCTGCGCTCGCCCGCGTCGACGTGACCGAGGACGACGGGGCCGCTGCAGACGCCGACGCGGACAGCGAACCCTTCGACGCCCCAGCCGCGCTCGACATCGGCCCCGTAGGCGGCGACCTCCTCGACGATGCGCAGGCCGGCCCGCACGGCTCGCTCGGCGTCGTCCTCGTACGAGACCGGAGCACCGAAGAAGGCGAGGACGCCGTCTCCCGCGACGTCATTGATGTGACCGCCGAAGCGCTCGACCTCGGCGACGATCCTCGCGACGGCGTCGGTGACGATCAGCTTCACGTCCTCGGGGTCGAGCCGCTCGCCGAGCGGCGTCGAGCCGACCAGGTCCGCGAAGAGCGCGGTGACGACCTTGCGCTCCTCGCGTAGCTGCGCGCTTCGTTCCGGGGTCTGCGTCACGCGACGCATTCTTGCTGCTTCGAGAGCGGTGCCATAGTTGCGAGCGTGGCGACGATGGCGGACCTCAACGAGCTCGCGCTGGCGATGCCGCAGACGACGAAGGAGGTCTCCGAGGACGGGCGGCCCGCGTACTTCGTCCACGGCAAGATGTACTGCTTCCATCGCAGGCGCCGGCCCGACGCGGTCGATCCGGAGACCGGCGAACGCCTCGGCGACGTCCTGATGTTCCGGGTCGCAGACCTCGACGTGAAGGAGCTTCTGGTCGCCGACGAGCGCGGCGTGTTCTTCACGACGCCGCATTTCCGGGGCTATCCGGCCGTGCTCATGCGCATCCCGGACCTCGGCCGGCTCGACCGTGATGAGCTGCACGAGCTGGTCGCCGAGGCCTGGTTGACGCGGGCGCAGAAGCGCGTCGCGAAGGCCTGGCTCGCCGAGCACGGCGTCGAGGACGACTGACTCTCGCGGCCCGCGCGTAGCGAATGCGACCGACGTCGCTGGCGGCTCGTAGACTCGACGCGTGACGGAAGAGACGGGCGGCGGACCGGCGGCGATCCGCGCGTTCCTGATTGCGGACGTCCGCGGATACACCCGCTTTACCCAGGAGCAAGGCGACGAAGCCGCTGCGGCGCTGGCGGCCGGCTTCGCCGCTGTCGTCCGAGACTCCGTGGCCGAGTTCGGCGGCTCCTTGGTCGAGCTCCGCGGTGACGAGGCGCTCGTCGTCTTCTCATCAGCGCGCGACGCGCTTCGCGCGGCGGCCGATCTCCAGCGGCGCGCCCGCGAAGAGACCGACGAGAGGCGCGCGCTTCCGCTCGGGCTCGGCATCGGGCTCGACTCCGGGGAGGCCGTCCCGACGGAGGGTGGGTATCGCGGCGGCGCGCTCAACCTCGCCGCCCGGCTTTGCTCGATCGCCCAGCCCGGAGAGATCCTCGCGAGCGAGGGGATCGTCCACCTTGCTCGACGGGTTCCCGGTCTCCGCTTCGGCCAGCCCCGGCCCGTCCGGCTGAAGGGAATCGCCGAGCGTGTCCGCGCGGTGCCGGTCGTCCCGGAAGTGCCGCTGCCGCCGCTTCCCGCCGCGGAACAGCCGTCACGGCGCCGACTGATGTACGGCGCGGCGCTCGCCGCGGCTGGTCTCGCCATCGTCGCCGCGAGCGCGGCCTATGTGCTGACGCGCGGCGGCGAGGCGTCGAGCGCGATCAACGCGAACTCCGTTGGGCTCGTCGGTGGGTCCGGCCGAGGCCTGCTCGCCGAGGTGCCCATTGGCGGTCGGCCGAGCTCGGTCGCCCTCGGTCCGGGCGCCGTCTGGATCACTGACCCCCTCGAAGACGCTCTACTGCGCATCGACCCGAAGCGGCGCCTCGTGGTCGATCGCATCGAAGTCGGAAATGACCCGGAGGACGTCGTCGCGGGCGACACGTCCATCTGGGTCACGAATGGCCAGGACGGAACCGTCTCGGAGATCAACCGCCAGACGGACAACGTCGTCAACACGACACGGGTCGGGAACGGACCGACCGCGATCGCTGCCGCCCGCGGTGCCGTCTGGGTCGTCAACGAGCTCGATGCAACGCTGTCGCGCATCTCGCAAGCGACCGGCGACGTTGTCGCGACCGTCCAGCTTGGTCACAGCCCAAGCGGCATCGCAACCGGGCTCGGGGCCGTGTGGGTGACCAGCGAGGAGGCGGGGCTGCTACTCCGGGTCGATCCCGCGGCGAACGTCGTGTCGCAGGCGATCCCCGTGGGCAATGGGCCGACCGCCGTGGCCGTCGGACGAGGTGCGGTCTGGGTCGCCAATCCGCCTGATCGCACGATCTCGCGGGTCGACCCCGCGTCGGGATCGGTCACCAAGATCGCGCTCGACAGCGCTCCGTACGCACTCGGATTCGGCGACGACGGGCTCTGGAGCGCGAACACGCTCGAGGGCCGCCTCATGCTCGTCGATCCGGAGAACGGCCGCATCCGGCGCACCCTCGACATCGAGAGCGCTCCGACCGCATTGGCGGCGGCGGGCGATCGAGTTTGGGTCGTCGCGCTCGCCTCGCGCGCAACGCACCGTGGCGGGACGCTGCGCGTGGTCTCGCAGGGCGGCGACGACTTCGACTCGATCGATCCGGGTGTGAGCTTCCGGCGCGGGGCCTGGCAGGCGCTGTCGCTCGTCTATGACGGCCTCGTGACCTTCCGGCGCGTTCCGGGGCCACTCAGTGCGACCGTCGTGCCCGATCTTGCGACGGCGTTGCCGACGCCGCGCTCGGGTGGGCGTGTCTACACGTTTCAAATGCGGCGCGGCGTTCGCTACTCGAATGGCCGCGAGGTGCGCGCGAGCGACTTCCGCCACGCGATCGAGCGACAGTTTCTCGCGGCCACGGGACTCAGCGAGTTCGGCCTCGCCCTGGTCGACGCGGAACGCTGCTCCCCTCGCCGCTGCGACCTTTCGAAGAGCATCGTCGCGGACGACGAGGCACGGTCGGTGACGTTCCGGCTCTCGGAACCCGACCCGAACTTCGTGTTCAAGCTCGCGCTGCTGTTCGGAGCCGCGGTTCCGTCGGGCTCCCCGCGGGCGGACGTCGGCAGACGCCCGTTACCGGCGACGGGGCCGTACATGATCAGGCGCTACAGCCCGAACCGGACGCTGGTGCTCGTACGTAATCCGCACTTCGACGAATGGTCCGCGGACGCGCAGCCGGCCGGGTACCCCGACCGAATCGTCTGGACGTTCGGCGTCGACCCGGCGCGGGCTACAACGATGATCGAGCGCGGTGAGGCAGACGTTATGGTCGATGCCCCGCCCGAGGAGCGACTTCCGCGCATCGCCCGCCTTCTACCGCGGCAGGCGCACCCGTACGTCCAGCAGTCGACGTTCTACCTCTTCCTCAACACGCGGGCCCCGCCGTTCGACGACGTTCGGGTGCGACGGGCGGTGAATTTTGCGGCCGACCGGGCGGCGATCGTGCGCCAGTGGGGCGGATCGGACCTCTCGCGGCCGACGTGCCAACTGCTTCCGCCCGGCTATCCGAGCTACCGGCCGTACTGCCCGTACACAGGTGGTGACCGACGGTCTGGGCTCTGGGCGGCACCCGACGTCGCACGCGCGCGGCGGCTCCTCCGCGCAGCGAACGCATCCGGCGCAGCGGTGACGGTCGGCGTCAACGGGGACGATCCACGGAAGGTTGCGACGGCCCGTTACTTCGTGCAGCTTCTTTCGAACCTTGGCTTCCGCGCCCGGCTGCGGCGCTTCGCTGACGTCCAGCACTTCTACGAGGCAGCGGGACGACCGCGCTCGGGCGTGCACGCCGGTCTTCAGGGCTGGGAGTCGAACTTCCCGCGACCATCTGATTTCTTCCTCAACCTGCTCACGTGCTCGGCGTACCAGCCGCGCGCGCCGATCAACCTCAACGCGGCCGGGTTCTGCGACCAGGGGGCGGATCGCGCCGCCGAGCGTGCCTTCAGGCTGGAAGGCAGCGATCCGACCGCGGCCGGTGGCCTCTGGGGCCGCGTCGATCGACGCGTCGTAGACCTCGCACCGCTCGTCCCGGTCATCAATACGGCTGGCGTCGACCTCGTCTCCAGACGGGTCGGGAACTACCAACGAAGCTCCCAGCTCGGCGTCCTGCTCGACCAGCTGTGGGTTAAGTAAGCGTGCGCTCCGACATGGATGTAGACGACTGACTCACGCCGCGCGCGGATAGCGACTGCGGGCGAGGTGAGCCGCCACGACGTCGGCGTCGAGCGGCAGCACGGTCAGCTCGGGCGGCGGGTGGCGAACGAAGCCGTCGATCAGCAGGAGGTCCTCGGCCTGCTCGGGAGTCAGCGTCTCGTCCGTGCCTGCGCTCGCCTCGCGACAGCGTGCGACTCCGGCTCTAATCTCGAGGCTCGTACCGGCTCCGGGCGGCAGTGGCTGGACGGCGCAGACGCGACCGCCGCCGACGAAGAAGGCCTTCTGCCAGCCCGGCTCGCTGGCCGGAGCGATGACGCAGGCCTCGAGGCGGCGGAGCTGGTCGAGCCGGCGCAGCCGCTCTACCACGTGCTCGAGCGCCTCGATGCGGTCGCGGAGCCGGGCGGCCTCCTCGTAGCGCAGGTCGTCCGCCAGGCGCGCAAGCCGTGCGCGCAGGCGCGGGAGCGGGCCACCGTCGAGGAGAATGTCGAGCTCCTCGGGGGTGCTCGAGGAGAGCGCTCGTGCGGCGAGGGAGGCTCGCCGGCGGCTCGCGATCGGCCCCAGCGCGCTCAGCGTCTTCGAGACGACTAGCTCGTCGCCGCGGCGACGCAGATAGACGCCGTGCTCTTTCCGGCGGCTGCGCGAGTTAGCCGGCGGGGCGAGCTCGCGAATCAGTCTCAGCTCCTCGAGCGCCGCCTCGAGCTCCGAGCCGAGCACGCGCCACTCGACGCGGTCGAGCGCGAGCAGCGCCGCCTCGACCGAGGGCCGCTGCCGCTCGCTGCGGAAGTACGACCGAAGGCGTGCGCGCAGGTCGCGGGCCCGGCCGACGTACAGCACGTGGCCGTGCCGGTCGTGAAAGAGATAGACCCCGGGCCGGGTGGGGGCGCCGCGCGCGAGCGCGCGCTTGTCGTAGACCCGGCGCTTGCGCGGCGCCGCGAGCGCGCGGAGGTCCGACAGGCGCCTCGCTCCGATCTCCTGGGCGAGCCCGATCAGGCGCACGAGCACTTCGGCCGTGGCCTCGGCATCGGGCAAGGCGCGGTGGCAGGGCCGGGTGGAGACGCCGAAGAACTCCGCGAGCGACGCGAGGCTGACGCGGCGCAGGCGACCTTCGAGGAGGCGACGTGCGAGCGCCGCGGTGCACAGCGGCGGCTCCGAGAGGCGCCGGCCGTGCACGGAGAGGAGCTGGCGCTCGAGGAAGCGCTGGTCGAAGCGCGCGTTGTGCGCGACGAGCAGGTCGTCGCCGGCGAAGTCGAGGAAGCGCCGCAGGACGGTGGTCACACGAGGCGCCCGCCGCAGCTCCGGATCGCGGAGGCCGGTGAGGCGGGCGACGGGCTCCGGCAGCGCGATGCCCGGGTTGACGAGCGACTGGAACGAGTCGACGAGCTCGAGGCCACGGACGCGGACGGCGCCGATCTCGCAGATGTGGCATCGCGCCGCCGACAGCCCCGTCGTCTCGAGGTCGAAGACGACGAGGGCCGCCTCCTCGAGCGCGGGGTCGGGCGTGCCTGCGAGCGAGACCGTCCTGCCC
The DNA here is from genome assembly GCA_035640335.1 of Gaiellaceae bacterium. Classification (GTDB taxonomy): domain Bacteria; phylum Actinomycetota; class Thermoleophilia; order Gaiellales; family Gaiellaceae; genus VAXT01. The sequence goes on from DASQWH010000212.1 coordinate 38,435, forward strand.
GCGCAGACGACCCGGCTATCACCCGCGATGACCTCTTCCAGGAGCGACCGCGCGAGCCCTTCGGAGATCGACGAGGTGGCGAAGAGGGATTGGGCCGCCGCGACGGCCGACAGCGGGCCACGCTCCTCGAGCGTGTCGACGAGGCGATCGAGCGCGTCGAGCGCGAGCTGCATCCAGTAGATGAAAGCGAACATATGTTCGCTTGGCAAGCCGTGTCTTAATCAGGCAGGAGCGGCACGACGAGCTCGCGGCGGCGTCCGAGGAGCACGGCTCGCAGGACCGCCTCCGCGCCGTAGCGGTCGCGCACCTCGTCGACCGCGGCGTCGAGCGCGTCGCTGTGCGGGTCGAACGGGAGCGCCAGCTGGCGGCAGTCGCCGAGATTGCTGACGGCCACGCCGACGAGCGTGATGCCGCGGCTCTCGATCATCGGCACGGCGAGGGTCAGCAGCCCTCGCGCCGTGGTCAGGATCGCGTGCGTGTTCGCGGTCGAGTACGGGAGCGTGTGCGAGCGCGTCGCGCGCGAGAAGTCGTCGAAGCGCAGGCGGAGCACGACAGTGCGGCCGACACGTCCTGCGGCCCGCATCCGGCGAGTAACCCGCTCGACGAGGGCGACGAGCGTCGCGTCAACGGCCTCGAGCTTCGTCGGTCCGCGGCCCAGCGCGCACTGCGCTCCCATCGAACGGCGCCGACGGCGGGTCTCGACCCGGCGCGGATCGCGGTTGTGCGCGAGAGCGTGGAGCTGCCGGCCCGCGGCTCGCCCGAGCAGCGACGCGAGCGTGCCCTCGTCCAACCGGGCGACCTGGCCGACGGTCGTGATCCCGACGAGGTGCAGTCGCCTCGCGGTCTTCTCGCCTACGCCCCAGAGCCGCTCGACCGGGAGCGGGTGGAGGAACGCGAGCTCGCGCTGCGGCGGGACGACGAGGAGCCCATCGGGCTTCGCGACACCGCTCGCGACCTTGGCGAGGAACTTCGTGCGAGCGACGCCGACCGTGACCGGCAAGCCCACGCGGTCGCGCACGTCTCTGCGCAGGCGCTCGGCGATCTGCGCCGGGCTGCCCGCGAGCCGCCGCGACCCGCGCACGTCGAGGAACGCCTCGTCGATCGAGAGCCCCTCGACGAGCGGCGACACGTCGTCGAAGACACGGTAGAGAGCCTTGCTCGCCTCCGAGTAGGCGGACATGCGCGGCCGGACGACGACCGCGTGCGGGCAGAGGCTCCGCGCCCGCCGCACGCTCATCGGCGTGTAGACGCCACACGCTTTCGCCTCGTAGCTCGCGGCGAGCACGACCCCGCCGCCGACGAGCACGGGCCGGCCGCGCAGCCGCGGGTCGTCGCGCTGCTCGACGGCGGCGAAGAACGAGTCGACGTCGGCGTGCAGGATCGTCGCCTCCACGAACACATGTTCGCATAGCGGCGGGCAGGCGAGCGGAGATTCGCCGCCGCTGCTCACGGGTAAGTCCCGGGCTGAAAAGGGGGTGTCATGAAGCTCAGCTACCTGATCAAGGGTCTGCCAGGCCATCCGATCCACCCGCCGCTGACGGACGCCACGATCGGCATCTACACCGCGTCGACGATTCTGGGCGTCCTCAGTGCGCTCGGTGTCAGCGAGACGAATACGACGACGGCCTGGTGGCTGACGCTCGTCATCGGACTGGTCGTGACCGTGCCGACGGCGCTGACGGGCTTCGTCGACTGGCTCGGCATCGAGTGGGGGACTCCGCTCTGGCGCACCGCGACGACGCATCTAGTCGCGATGGTCACGGCAACGGTGTTCTTCCTGCTCGCGGCCCTCGTCGGTCACGGCGGCTACGTCGATCACGAGGTCACCGGCGGCTCGCTCGTCCTGACGCTGATCGGCTTCGGCTTCCTGACCCTCGGCGGCTGGCTAGGCGGAACGGTCGTTTTCGTGCATGGCATGCGTGTTCTGAATCTCGTTGGAGAACCGTCTCGTCGAGCGATGGCTCCTGAGCCCACCCCGGAGAAGGAGCGCGCGGAGCGCGGGACCGCCTGAGCGACGCGTAGCCGGACCGGCACCGGCCGACTAGCACTCGAGGCGCCGGCGGCGATACCTCGACGGAACAGAACAGCGGCTTCACCGCGCACGACGGTGAACCTCGTCGCAGCGCGCGTATAACCCCCGCGCTCGGTCGGCCGCGCTCGAATCGCCGAGGAGTTACCCGGCAAGAATCGATCTGCGCAACGAGTTAAGAAAGGCTCGCTCTTGGTGGCATCATGTTGTGCGGGTCTTGGGGATCATCATTCAGTGCCGCCGGTGAGTCGTTTGCGCAGAGTCCTCTTCTGCCTGCTGCCAGCCGTCTGCGGCCTGGCCACGTCATCGGCGACGGCGGGACTTCGACCTGATCCGCCACCGAAACCGGCGCCGCCGCCCCCGGCACAGCCACAGCCGGTTGCGCAGCCTCGCGTCCAGCAACAGCCGCCTCCGGCTGTACCGCAGCAGCCCGCGCCGCCGCCCGTCGTTGCACGCCCGAGAGCCCATCAGAGGGCGGCTGCGACACGCGCCAGAGCGAGGCGCGCCAGACTTGCGCAGGCGCGCGCGTTGCGCGTGCGCGCCCAACGGGCCGCGGCCGCGCGTAGGGCCAAGGCAGAACGGGCGGCGGCGCGGAGAGCCCAGGCAGAAAGGGCGGCCGCCGTAACGAAGACGCGCCTGGTCGGGCGTCGCCTGGCTGGCCAAGAGTCGACCGACTCCGACTCGGGCTCACCCAGAATGATGCTCTTCGCGCTCCTGTTTTTGCTCCCACTCGCCCTCTTCAGTCTCGCACTCGCCCCTGCGCGCGCCCTGCCGCGCGGGGCGGTGCGGGCGCTCGAGCCCCGGCGAGAGGAGCTCGCGTTCTTAGGCATCGGCGTACTCGTCTTGATTGCCTTCCTCTTCTTGGCGACGTAGCAGATCGTGCGTCGCCTCCTCCCTCTCTTCCTGGCACTCGTCGTCGCAGCGCCGCTCGCCTCGGCCGCGCCCGGTCACCGAGGCGGCAGCATCGACCAAGCCGCGATTGCGATGCCCGGGGACCCGCTGCCGGAGCTTTCGATCGACGACGCCACTGTCACGGAGGGGAATTCCGGAACCGTCCAGGCCACGTTCACGGTCACGCTGACGCCGGCAAGCGCAGAAGCTGTGTCGGTCGACTACGCCACCGCGGACGGAACCGCTGTTGCCGATGAGGATTACGAACCCCGAAGCGGCACGCTGACGTTCGAGGCGGAGCAGACCGTCCGCACGATCAACGTGCGCGTCCGCGGTGACACGCTCGCCGAGCCGGACGAGACCTACTTCGGCGAACTGTCGAACGCGACGAACGCGACCATCGCCGACGGTCAGGGCCTGGGAACGATCGTCGACGACGACGGGCCTCCT
>DASQWH010000213.1:0-12047 GCA_035640335.1 Gaiellaceae bacterium
CGGCTGGCGGGCCTCCTCGCCGTCCCTGCCCAATCCATCGCGCTGACGACCTCGACGACGGACGCCTGCAACATCGTCCTCACCGGCCTCGGCCTTCTTCCCGACGACGAAGTCGTGACCACCGATGAGGAGCACTTCGGCCTCATCGGCGCGCTGCACTCCTCCGGCGCGCACGTGGTCGTCGCTCCCGCGAGCCGGGTGCTCGACGCCGTGACGCCGAGGACGCGCCTCGTCGCCGTCTCGCACGTTTCCTGGGCGACCGGGAACCGCCTCGATCCCGCGCGCATCCGGGCCGAGACGGGATTGCCCGTGCTCGTGGACGGCGCGCAGTCGGTCGGCGCCATCCCAGTCGAGGCGAGCGGCGTCGACTTCTACACCGTCTCGTGCCAGAAGTGGCTCTGCGGGCCCGACCCGACAGGAGCGCTCTACGTGCGCGACCCCGAGGAGCTGCGCGTCGCGCTACCGAGCTACTTCTCGCAGACGGACCACGAGCCGGACGGCTCCTTCACGCCGTCGGAGGGCGCACTGCGGTTCGACTCGGGCTGGGTTTCGGTTCCGTACCTGGCGGGCCTGATCGCAGCGCTCGATGCGGCGCCGGAGTGGCGCTTCGACCGCGCGCGGGAGATGACCAGTCGCTGCCACGAGCTGCTGGCGGAGCGGTTCCGCGTCGTCAGCGAGCCCGGGGCATCGACGCTCGTCTCGTTCGAGGCGGAAGGCGACGCCGAGGAGATCGCCGATCGGCTGTTCGGCGAGGGCGTCGTCGTCCGCAACATCCCGCACACGAACCTCGTCCGCGTCTCGTGCGGCTACTGGACGAGCGACGAAGACCTCGAGCGGCTCGTCGTCGCGCTTACGACGTGACCGCCGTGTGGAGCCCGAGCTCGCCCGCGATCGGCCGCAGGGCCTCGATCACGAAGCGGATGTGGTCGTCAAGGTCGACGCCGAGCTCCTCGGCGCCCTTGTAGACGTCGTCGCGGTTGACACCGGCCGCGAAGGACGGCTGCTTCAGCTTCTTCTTCACCGACTTCGGCTCGAGCGTCTCGATTCCGTCGGGCCGGACGAGCCCGCACGCGTGGACGAAGCCCGAGAGCTCGTCGCAGGCGAAAAGTGTCTTCTTGAGCGGCGTGTCGCGCGGCCAGGCGAGATGCTCGGCGTGGGAGAGGATCGCCTCGATCATCTCCTCCGGGTAGCCCTCCTCACGCAGGATCGGGGCGCCGTCCTGCGGGTGCTGCTCGAGCGTCGGATGGATCTCCCAGTCGAAGTCGTGCAGGAGCGCCGTCACGCCCCAGAGCTCCTCGTCCTCGCCGAACTTGCGCGCGTACGCGCGCACGGACGCCTCGACCGCGAGCGCGTGGCGACGCAGCGCCTCGCTCTCCGTGTGGCGCGTCAGCGTCTCCCAAGCGCGTTCCCGGCTGATCTCCAAGCGAGGGGTACGATAGCCAGTCGCCCGTGTCCCAGATCACCGTCGCCGATGCCGTGATGGAGTCCTTCGTGATCGAGGGCGGGCGCCCCCTCAACGGCACCGTCAAGGCCGCCGGCAACAAGAACGGCGCGCTGCCGATCCTCGCCGCCTGTCTGCTCACCTCGGAGCCCGTGGTGCTGCAGAACGTGCCGCGGATCATCGACGTCGAGACGATGCTCGAGCTACTGCGCGACCTTGGAGCCGAGCTCGAGTGGGCCGGGCCGAACGAGCTGCGTGTGCACGCCGCTTCGGTCGACAAGGTCGAGCTCGACGAGCGGCTCTGCAGCCGCATCCGCGCCTCGATCCTTCTCGCCGGACCGCTCCTCGCCCGCGCCGGCCGCGCCGTCGTCCCACCGCCCGGCGGCGACGTGATCGGGCGCAGGCGGCTGGACGCGCACATCCACGCGTTCCAGGAGCTCGGCGCGGAGGTCACGGCGAACCGGCGCTACGACATGCGGGCCGACCGCCTGCGGGGCACGCACGTCTTTCTCGACGAGCCGAGCGTCACGGGCACGGAGAACGCAGTCATGGCGGCGACTCTCGCCGAGGGCGAGACGGTGATCGGGAACTCCGCCTGCGAGCCCCACGTCCAGGACCTGTGCCGCTTCCTCGTTTCCCTCGGGGCGCGCATCGAGGGGATCGGCTCGAATGTCCTCCGCGTCGAGGGTGTCCGCGAGCTGTCCGGCGGCGAGTACCGCATCGGGCCCGACCACATCGAGGTCGCTAGCTTCGTCGGGCTCTCCGCGGTCACGCCCGGCGAGCTCGTGATCGACGACGTGCGCGCCGAGGACATGGTCGCGATCACGCCCGTCCTCGAGCGCCTGGGCATCGTGACCGAGCTGAACGGAGATACGCTGCGCGTCCCGGACGGCCAGGAGCTCGCCGTGCGCGACGACCTCGGCGGCCAGATCCCGAAGATCGAGGACGGGCCGTGGCCGCAGTTTCCCGCCGACCTGACCTCGATCGCGCTCGCCGTCTCGACGCAGGCGCGGGGGACGGTGTTGATCTTCGAGAAGATGTTCGAGAACCGCCTCTTCTTCGTGGACAAGCTCGTCGGGATGGGCGCGCGGATCATCCTCTGCGACCCGCACCGGGCGGTCGTCACCGGGCCGGCTCGGCTCTACGGCGAGCGGATGGAGAGCCCCGACATCCGCGCCGGGATGGCGATGCTGATCGCGAGCCTCTGCGCCCACGGGACGTCCACGATCGGCAACATCGGGCAGATCGACCGCGGTTACGAGCGGATCGACGAGCGCCTGCGCTCGGTCGGCGCGGCGATCGAGCGGGTTTCCGGCTTCTAGACGCGGACGCGCAGCAGACGCGTGGCGCCGCGGAGGTCCCAGCGGCCGCCATACGTGACGCGGAGGCGATGGGTGCCCGGGCGAAGGCCGATCGCCCAGTGCGCTTGACCTGCGGTGCGCGTCGTCGTGCGGGCGAGCCGCTTCCAGCGGCCGCCGCGCCGCACTTCGAGCGTCACGACGCGGTATGCCGGCGAGATCGTCGGTGCTGAGCTGCGGAGCCAGACGCCGAGGCGCACGCGCTTGCTGTGCGCTCGCGTCGAGGAGCGCCGCCATGCGGCCCGCGAGCGGAGGACGTTCACCTTCAGCCACGCGCCGGCCTGGACACGCTCCGAGACGGTCTGGCCACTAGCGGCGGCTACGGCTGCGGCGACGTCGAGGACGCCGTAGCCCAGCGTCGGCGTCCATGCGCCTCGGCCGGAGGCCGACGCCTTGAGGATCGCTGCGACCTGGCGGGCCGAGAGCTGCGGGTTGGCCGCCATGACGAGGGCGGCGGCGCCGGTCACCTGCGGAGTGGCGAAGGAGGTGCCGGTCGACCAGCCATAGAGGCCGGCGGTCGCGCCCGGGAGCGTGTAGCGCGGCCACTCGCCCGGCTTGGTGCCGCCGGCGATGGCGCCGAAGACGTTCTCGCCCGGAGCGGCGAGCGAGATGTGCGTGCCCGTGTTGGAGAACGGGGCCCGCCGGCCGGACATAGTGCTCGCGGCGACGGCGAGACCGATCCCACCCTGCCCCCGCGAGCCAGGTGGCTGCAGCAGCGCCGCGGGAAACTCGGTCGGGTTCCCGACCTCGAACTCGTTGCCCGCCGCTGCGACCATCAGCACGTTGCGGCTCGCGGCGTATTCGACTGCGCGGCGCTCGAGGGCGGACGTCCCGACTCCGCCGAGGCTGAGGTTGATGACGCGCGCGCCGTGGTCGACCGCGTAGACGATCGCGGCGGCCTCGTCGACATCCGTGAACATGCCGTCGGCGCCGCTCGCCTTGACGACGAGCAGCTGGGCGTCACCGGCGAAGCCCGCGATGCCGTCCCCGTTCGTGACCGAGCCTGCGGCCAGCGAGGCGACGAACGTGCCGTGCCCGGCGGCGTCGCGGACGTCCGCGCGCTTGCGGACGACGTCGTAGGTCTCGGGCGCCTTCGCCGCAAGGTCGGGATGCGTCACGTCCGCGCCGGTGTCGACCACCGCGACCTTGACCGACGCCGCGGCGCGGAGGACGGCATCCGGCACCTCGTCCGCGCGGGTCGCGACGTATTGCCACTCGTACGGCAGGCCGGGACGGAACGCGGCGACGAGCGCGGGCTCGGCAAGCGGGCGGCGGCGCTCGAGGCCGTCGACGTACGTGATGCCGGGCAGATCGTCGAGCGAGGCCGCGAAGACGTCGCGCTGCAGCGCGGGGTCGACCTCCACGGCGTTCAGCCGCGGAAGACGGCGTACAACGCGCGCCGGAAAGCGCGCGAGGGCCGCGTCGAGCGCCTCGCGGGAGGTGTACGCGACGACGACGTTCCTGGTCACCGGATCCGGGGCGATGCGCGTGGTGCTCGCTTGCGCTGCCAAGGCCGTGCTCGCGGCAGCTGCGACGGTCGTGCAGAGGAGCACGAACAGGCGAACGGATGGGTGGAGGGGCAGATCGCGCATCGGGGGCCGCAGGGGGTCGGAAATCGCCGCCTGGACTTGGATGTCGGCCCTCGACACCGGCCGTGGCACCCTGGTCTGAGGGATGGGCGCCCGCGCGGTCGGGTACCCTCATCCGAGGGATGCGCGACGACGTCGGCCAAGTCGAGCGCGTGCGGACGCGCGTCGCGCTCGGGGGCACCGGTGAGGGCAACGTGGCGACGGGGCTGCCGATCCTCGACCACCTGCTCGGGCTGTTCGCGCGTTACGGCTCTCTCGACCTCACGCTGCAGGTGGCGCCGGGCGGCGCCGATGCCGAGGTGGCGGCCGCCGCCAAAGCGCTCGGGGACGAACTCCGCCCGCTGCTCCACGACAAGGCGGTTCGGGGCCATGGCTCGGCCGCGCTCCCGGCCGACGAGGCGCTCGCACACGTGACGCTGGAAGCGTCGGGGCGTCCTCTCGTCGTCGCGAACGTCGATCTGTCGGAGGCGCGCGTCGGCGGCCTCGGGACCGATCTCGTCACGCGGTTCCTGCACGAGCTTGCGCACGGCGCCGGGGTGACGCTGCACGTGCGGCTGATCGAGGGCGATGATCCTCAGCACGTGCTCGAAGCGATCTTCAAGGCGCTCGGCGTGGCGGTCGCGCAGGCCTGCCGGCCGCGCGGCGGAAAGGAGTGACGATGGGGAAGACGGTCGTGCGCACCGAGGCGGCGCCGGCGCCGTTCCAGGGAGCTCCGTACTCGCAGGCGATCAAGGCGGGCGGCCTCGTGTTCGTCTCCGGGCAGCTCGCGCTCGAGCCCGACCACGCGGAGATCGTCGGTTCGACGATTCAGGAGCAGACCGAGCAGGTGCTCAACAACCTCGAGGCGATCCTCGAGGAGGCCGGTAGCGGGCTCGACCGGCTGGTGAAGACGACGGTGTTTCTCGTCGACCTCGCGGACTTCCCCGGCATGAACGAGGTGTACGCACGCCGGGTGGGGGAGAGCCCGCCGGCGCGCGCGACGGTGGAGATCTCGGCGCTGCCCTCCGGCGCTCTGGTCGAGATCGAAGCGATCGCCGAGGCCTGAGGCGCACGCGGCGCGGGCCCCGCCTCGTTAACCCGGTACCCCCAACCTCCTCCCCGAGGCGAGCATAACGAGCGAAAACGCGCGCATTTGCGCCGATTTCGGACCGAGATTTCGTCGAAGGCGGCAAGGCCGAGAGGCAGAATGAGTCCGAGATGCGTGCCCCGGAAGTCATCGCAACCCATGGCAACACGGACTTCGACGCGTTCGCCGCGATGCTCGCCGCGCGGCGGCTGTTTCCGAACGCCGTCGTCACCACGGCGGGCTCGCTCAACCGCAACGTCCGCGAGCTCTCGCGCCTGCACGCGGACGAGCTCGACATCGTCGACGCGTCGCGCCTCGACCTGAGCGCGATCCGCCGTCTGATCGTCGTCGAGACGCTCCACGCGGGGCGCCTCGGCGAGCTCGAGCAGGTCGCGCTCCACCCGGCAGTCGAGAAAGTCGTCTTCGACCACCACGCGGGCGAGGAGCTACCCGACTGGGTCTCGCCCGAGAACGCTGTGCTGTCACAGGACGGAGCGCTGACGACCACCCTCGTCGGCGTGCTCGCCGAGCGTGAGATCGCCGTCACGCCGCTCGAGGCGACCGTCTTCGCGCTCGGCATCCACGAGGACACGGGCTCGCTCACGTACGCCACCGCCACACAGCGTGACGCCGACGCGCTCGCCTGGTGCCTGCGCCACGGCGCCCGTCAGGCGGAGATCGCGACCTACCTGCACACGCCGCTCGCGGGTGACGAGCGCGACCTGCTGACGGCGCTCCTCGGCGCGCTCGAGAGCCGCACGGTCGCGGGCGTCGAGCTCCTCGCCGCGGCGGTCTCGTGGCCGCGCCACGTCGACGGCATCTCGAATCTGGCGCACAAGATCGTCGACCTGACCGACTGCAAGGCGCTCGTGCTGCTCGTCGAGATGGACGAGCGCGTCTTCTGTGTCGCCCGCAGCCGCGCGTCCGAGCTCGACGCCGCCGGCCTCGCCCGCATTCTCGGCGGCGGCGGCCATCCGCAGGCCGCCTCCGCGATCTTCCGCGGCTCGCTCGACGACGCCCGCAGCCGGCTCCTGGACAGCCTCGACGCCGCGGTGCGCGAGCCGCCGCGCGCCCGCGAGATCATGAGCCGGCCGGCGCGCTCGGTCGGCCCGGACGAGCCGGTGTCCGCAGCGATGGTCGTCTGTCAGCGGTACGGCCAGAGCGGCGTGCTCGTCCTCGACGGCGGCAAGCTCGTCGGGGCGGTTTCTCGCGAGGACCTCGACAAGGCGATCTCGCACGGCCTGGCGCACGCCCCGGTCAAGGGCATCATGAGCTCCCGCGTCGTCACGTGCGCGGACGACGCGCCGCTCGCGGAGGTTCAGCAGCTCGTCGCCTCGTCGCCCGACGGACGAGTGGCCGTCATGAGCGGCGAGGAGGTGGCCGGCGTCGTCACTCGGAGCGACCTGCTAAGCGCGATCGGCGCGGCCGAGGAGGCCGAGGCGCCGCCTGAAGCGAGCCTCGCCGGCGACCTCGAGCGCCTCGAGCACCTTGCGCCCGTGTTCGAGGCGGTCGCAGCCGTGAGCGAGCCGTACGAGGGCGTCTACCTCGTCGGCGGCACCGTCCGCGACATCCTCCTCGGCGAGCCGAACTTCGACGTCGACATCGCGGTCGAAGGCGATGCGATCGCGCTCGCGCGCTCGCTCGCCGAGGCGCTCGGAGGCCGCGTGCGGCCGCACGAGAAGTTCGGCACCGCGGTCGTCCTGTTCGGAGCCGACCAGCGGGTCGACGTCGTCACCGCGCGAACGGAGTTCTACGACGCGCCGGCCGCATTGCCAAGCGTCGAGCACGCGTCGATCCGTGAGGACCTCTTCCGCCGCGACTTCACGATCAACGCGATGGCGGTCTCGCTGAGGGGCGAGGATCTCGGGCGGCTGGTCGACCCCTTCGCCGGCCGCCGCGACCTCGACGCGGGACGCATCCGCGTCTTGCACAACCTCTCGTTCATCGACGACCCGACGCGGATCTTCCGCGCCGTGCGCTACGAGAACCGGTACGGCTTCCGGATGGACGATCACACGGTCCGGCTCGCGCGCGGCTGCATCGAGATGGGCCTCGTCGGCGACCTGTCCGGCCCGCGGCTCCGCGACGAGCTCGAGGCGATGCTCGAGGAAGGCGACGTCCGCCACTCGATCCTGCGACTCGCCGAGCTCGGAGCCGGATCGGCCATCCATCCGCACCTGGCGGCCGACGACGAGGCCGCGCGCCTCTTCGAGCGCCTCAAGGAGCTGAACGAGGAGTACTCGCTCGCGATCCCGGCGTGGCGGCTCGGGTTCGCCGCGCTCGCGCGCAACCTTTCGCCCGACGAGCTGTACGACTGGCTGGAGCGCCTGAAGATCCGGCGCCGCGACGCCGAGCACATCGCCGCCGCCGTCACTGTCGGCCCACGCATCTTCGACCGGCTGAAGAACGGCAAGCCCGCTCCGGCCGAGGTCGTCGCGCTCGCCGAGCCGCACGCCCCCGACGCCCCCCTGTTCGCGCTCGCGCTCGGTGACGCTGAGCCGCTGCACGAGTACTTCGGTCGGCTCGGCGGCATCCGCCTCGAGATCACGGGCGCCGACGTCGCGGAGCTCGGCCTCGCCGAGTCACCGCGCGTCGGCGAGATCCTCGGCGAGCTACGGCGCCGGAAGCTGAACGGAGAGCTGGACGGCCGGGAGTCCGAGCTCGCGGCCGCCCGGGAGCTGATCGAGAGCTCGTGATCCCGATCTTCCGCTGGGACGCGCCCGACCCGTATCACGTCGCCTTCTCGACGCGCATCGGCGGCGTCAGCGACGGGGCCTTCGAGTCGCTTAATCTCGGCATCCTCACCGGCGACGAGCCCGGACGCGTGATCGAGAACCGCGCGCGGCTGTGCCGCAAGGCGGGCATCGAGCCCGAGCGCGCGACGATGCTGTGGCAGCAGCACGGCGCCGGAGTCGTCAAGGCGACCGCCGACCGTGGCGTGCTGACCGCCGGGTTCGACCATCCGCCCGGAGACGCCCTCTGGACAGACGAGGCCGATCTCGCGCTGATGCTGATCACGGCCGACTGCCTGCCGGTCGCCGTCGCCCGCGCGGACGGGGCGGAGCCGGCTCTGGCCGTTCTCCATGTTGGCTGGCGCGGGCTGCTGGAAGGCATCGCCGACGCCGCCGTCGCCGCGATCGCGAACGGACAGCTCGAGGCCGTCATCGGCCCGGGCATCGGCCCGTGCTGCTACGAGGTGGGCGAGGAGGTCGCAGAGCCGTTCACGAGGCGCTTCGGGCCCGAGGTGTTACAGGGGCGCAACCTCGACCTCTACACCGCGACCGAGAAGGCGCTCCAGGCCGCCGGCTGCGGACGTGTCGAACGCGTCGAGATGTGCACGTCGTGCCACCCCGACCTCTTCTTCTCGCACCGGCGAGACGGGGCCCGGACGGGCCGGCAGGGAGTCGTTGCTCGCATCGCCTGAGGAGGTCCGCGCGCGGTACGAGCGCGTGCGTGAGGAGGTCGGCCCCGGCGTCACCGTCGTCGCCGCCACGAAATACGTGTCGCTCGAGGAGATGGCCGTTCTCGCCGAAGCGGGCATCCAGGTCGTCGGCGAGAACCGCGCGCAGGACCTCGAGGCGAAGCACGCCGAGTACGGCGACGCCTTCCGCTGGCACTTCATCGGCCACCTGCAGAGCCGCAAGGCGAAGGTCGTGAACCGCATCTGCGAGCTCGTCCACTCGCTCGACTCCGAGTCGGCCGCGAAGCGCCTCGAGATCCCAGCTCTCGTCCAGGTCAACCTGGCGGGCGAGGAGAGCAAGTCCGGCGTCGCGCCCGGGGAGCTCGAGCGCTTTCTCGGTCTCTATCCGCATGTACGCGGCCTCTCGACGATGCCGCCCGAGGTCGGCGACCCGGAGGAATCGCGGCCTCTGTTCCGAAAGCTGCGTGAGCTGGGAGCAGAACACGGTCTGACCGAGCTTTCGATGGGCACGAGCCAGGACTACAAGGTGGCCGCCGAGGAGGGCGCGACCGCGATCCGGGTGGGCACCGTGTTGTGGAGCCGTTAGCATTTCGCCTGCAATGAGCTTCGCCGACGTCTGGAACCGCACGCTCGTCTACTTCGGGATCGCCGAAGAGGACGAGGAGTGGGACGAGGACGGCTACGTCACGAACGAGGAGCTCGAGCGCTCGTACAGTGAGCGCCCGAACGTGCGGCGGCTTTCCCCGCGCCGCCGGGGGCGCGATCTCGAGGACTGGACGGAGGAGCCCGATGCCGGTCCGGCTCCCGGCGCACGCACCGCGGTGTTGCGACCGACGGGGCGGCGCGCGCCCGTCGAGGCTGTCCCGCAGCCGCCTGCCCGCGTCCACCTCGTCGTCCCGCGCAGCTTCAACGACGCCCAGCAGATCGCCGACCGCTTCAAGCAGGGCACCCCGGTCATCCTCAACCTGCAGAGCTCCGAGCAGGAGCTCTCAAAGCGGCTGATCGACTTCGCGAGCGGGCTGACGTACGCGATGGACGGCGCCATGCAGCGCGTCGCGGACAAGGTCTTCCTGCTCACGCCGCGCAACGTCGAGGTCTCCGCCGAGGAGCGAGCACGCTTGCTCGAGGGCGGCGGCTTCTTCAACCAAGCCTAGTGGTCCCGGGCCACGGGCCCGGGACTCGCCGAAAGTGCTCCGCACTTTCGGCGACTAAAAGCTCACTTCGCCAGATGCCGACTGCGCTAACCCGCGTGTAGTTGGAACAAGGTCGGCGACGGCGGCTCATCTAAGAGGAAGGCACCCTTGGGAGACGAACACCGCAGCGTGGGCGTCCAAGCCTTTCTCGCGCTACCCCTGGCCGACGCGATCGACTCGATCCAGGCGTTCGTCCACGTCTTCATCCTCGTCTACGTCCTCCTGATCTTCGCCTACATCATCACGTCCTGGATCCGGCTGCCCTACTCGGTCTGGGTGAATCGGATCCAGCGCTTCCTCTACGACGTCTGCGAGCCGTACCTCCGCATCTTCCGCCGCTTCCTGCCGCCCCTCGGGCCGCTGGACCTGTCGCCGATGCTCGGGATCATCACGCTCTTCATCCTCGACCAGGTGCTGATCAACATCCTCGAACAACTGCACTGAGAAAGGAGGTCCACCGTGGGACTGACCCCAGTCGAGATCCGCCACGTGAAGCTCACCCGCGGCCTGTACGGCTACGGGAGAGGGAGTGTCGACCGGCTGCTGGGCGAGGTCGTCGACAGCTTCGAGGAGGTCTGGCGGGAGCGCGCCGACCTGCAAGACCGCCTCGAGCAGCTCGAGAACGACATCTCCCGCTACCGCGATCTGGAGACTCTGCTCCGGAAGACGCTCGTCTCTGCCGAGCGCAGCGCGCAGGAGCTCAAGGATCACGCGCGGCGCGAGGCCGAGGTGATCGTCACCGAGGCGCATACGGAGGCGCGGATGATCAAGCAGCGCGCGCTCGCCGAGCGCGAGCACCTGCGCGGTGAGGCGAGCAGGATCCGTGCGTTGCTGCGGTCGGCGCTCGCGATCGTCGACGACGACGGCGACGCGGGCGAGAAGCGGGCCGCGGCCGCCTAACCGCGAACGGGCCTGCGGGTCGAGCAACTACAATTCGCCCGTGGCGATCGACGTCTCCCGCGTCCGAGACGAGCTGCTCGAGAAGCGCGAACGCGTCGCGCACGCCCTCGAGTATCTGCACAAGGAGAACCCCGGCTCGATGGAGGACGAGACCGAGGAGAGCCCGATCGACAACCATCTTGCCGAGACCGCGTCCGTGACGCTCGACCGCGAGATCGACTACACCCTCGAGGAGATCGACGAGCAGGTGCTCGTCTCGATCGACGAGGCGATCGCGCGCATTGACAACGGCACCTACGGCATCTGTGACAACTGCGGCCAGCGGATCGGCGAGGAGCGCCTGAGAGCCATCCCGTGGGCGACCCTCTGCATCGACTGCAAGCGTCTTCAGGAGCGCCGTTGACGCAGCCCGCACGCCGGGCGCTCGAGGTGCGAGTGGGGTCGGCGACCGATGGTCTGACGCCGGTCTCCGCCGCCGAGCGGTCGCTGGCTGCCCGCCCCTACCAGTGGCTTTCGCTGGCCGCCGTGGCGCTCGCCGCGCTCGCGGGCGACCAGCTGACCAAGCACATCGTCTCCAGCCGGTTGTCGCTCGACGAGGAAGTCCACGTGGTCGGGCCGTTCTCGATTCACCACGTCCAGAACTCCGGCATCGCCTTCGGCCTCTTCTCGAGCGCGACGCCGATCGTGACCGCGCTGACGGCGGTCGCCGTGGTGTGGATGCTCCTCTTCTTCGCGCGCTCGGGCGCGCGGCACCCGATCCTGCCCGTGGCGCTCGGCCTGCTCATCGGCGGCAGCGCCTCGAACCTGACCGACCGCATCCGGCTCGGCCACGTGACGGACTTCCTCGACTTCCGCTACTGGCCGGCGTTCAACCTCGCGGACAGCTTCATCGTCCTCGGCGTGCTCGTTCTGCTGGCGGCGCTGCTCCTACCCCAACGCTCGCGGCCCCGGCCGCGGCCGATCACAGACGCACCGGTCTCGCGTTCCTGACGACGCAGCGGGGGAGCGGCTCGACCGCTTTCTCGCCGGGCTGCCCGGGATCGCGTCGCGGAGTGCCGCCGAGCGGCTGATCGAGGCGG
>DASQWH010000214.1:0-2629 GCA_035640335.1 Gaiellaceae bacterium
GCGGCTGACGAGCTCGGGACTGGGCTCCGGGCGCCGCGCCCGCAGCTCGGTCTCGAGATCTAGAGCCTCGTGCCTTCTCCGCCAGTAACGCATTCAGTGAACCCCCTCGAGTTCGTTGCCTTGCACCCGTTACTACCGGGACACCCCCCGTTTCCTTACAGGCTCCGGCTCGCTCTCTTCGCCCAGGATCCCGCGCAGCCGGCCGAGCGCGCGGTGGAGCGCGACTTCGATCGCGTTCGTCCGGGCGCCGAGGAGCTCGGCGATCTGGCGGGCAGTGAGGTCGGCCCCGTAGCGGAGCGCGATCAGCTCGCGGTCGCGCTCCTCGAGCGTCCCGACGGCTCGCGCGATCGTCAATCGGCGGACGGTGTCCTCCTCGACGTTCGTCGTGTCGACCGAGTCCAGATCTTCCGAGGCGTACTCGGTCGCCGACCAGCTGCCGTCGATGCACCGCTTCGCGATTCCGAGGAGCCACGCGATCGGCTCACCTTTGCGCGGGTCGTAGCTCTTCCGGTAGCGGAGCGCCCGCTCGAACGTCTCGCTGGTCGCGTCCTCGGCCTCGGGACCGTCGCCGAGGCGGTACGCCGCATATGCGTAGACGCGCTTGATCAGCGGCGCGGGGTCGGCGAGGGGATCGCGTCGGAACACCTAGCTCGTCTCCTCGCGAAGCTCGCGGATCTCTGGGCTGAGCGGGTTCAGGCGCTCCGCCTGGTCGAGCGCGTGGTTTCGGGCGGCGCCCAAGCTGGCCTCGGCCAGGCGGAACCAGAGCAGCCAGTCGGTCGGCTCCTTGTCGATCGCCTTCCGGAAGCTCGCCTGCGCTGCCGCGAATTCCCCGCGACCGAGCTGCGCCTCTCCGAGCCGTTGCCACGGCTCAGACGACCACGACTCCCACCGTGTCGCCTTGCGCGCCTCGTCTTCCGCCTTGTCCCAGTCCGGCGAATCGGCGGTCGCCGCCTCCTCGCTCGCCGACGCTGCGCTGGACCCGATCAGGCCGACGAACGCGACCCCCGCCAGGAGGACAGCCGCAGCTCCGGCGACGGTTCGGGTGCGAACGCCCGGGTCGAGCCGGCGTTCGCCGCCCCTCATGGCCAAGAGCGCGGCGCCGGAGGCGAAGGCGGCGAGCGTCACGGCGGGGAGCTCCCAGTCCCAGTCGACCCCGGCGTGGACGAGGTACGCGACGTACGCGCCGAAGGCGCAAGCGGCCACCGGGTGGCGGCGGCCCGCGAAGGCGGCCGCGACCGGCGCAGCGAGCGCCACGAGGAGCAGCGCGAGCCCGAGAGGCCCGAGCTCGCCGAGCGTCTCGAGATAGAGGTTGTGTGCGTCGCGGACCTTGTGGTCGAACGTCCGGTGGAGCAGCCAGTACTGCTCGTACGTTCCCGCCCCGTCGCCGAGCAGCGGGTGGTCGGCGTACTGGTCCCACGACGCCCGCCAGATATCGACGCGATAGCTGCCCGTCAGCGTAAAGAGCCGCCCGCCGAGGTCCGAGGAACGCTCCGGCGGCGGGGCCCTGAAGGCGTCGTACGCCTTCTCGACCGACTCGATCGGCCCACCGTGGCGCACGAGGACGCCGACGGCGAGGCCGACGACGAGGACGGCGAGGGCGGACGCAAAGCCGAGACGGACCGCCCGGCTCGGGACGATCCGGCGTTCGAGCGCGGCGAGCGCAATCGTTGCCGCAGCGCCGACGAGCGCGAGGATGACCACGACGATCGCGACCTCGTGCCCCTCGCTCGCCGCCGAGCTCAGCGGTGAGTCCTGTTGCGTGAGTGCGTCGGAGCGCGAGCTGACCCACGCCGCGACCAGGCCGGGCGTGCCGGCGACGAGCAGCGCGACGACTAGCTGCAGGCGTCTCGGATCGAGCGCAACCGCGGCAGCGATCCCGACGAAGAGCGCGATCCACGCGCCGCGGCTGAACGTGAAGTAGAGCGCGGGGACCAGCACGACGAACGCAGCCGCCCCGGCCGCCCGCACCGCGGTGCGATGGTCGCGCGCGACGGCGCCGAGGGCGAGGAGCAGCCCGATGGCGACGAAGAGCCCAAGGCTGTTCCAGTATCCGAGCGGCTCGGAAAGCCGATACGTGGAGACCGGGTCGTACGTGCCGAGGCGGTCCGGGAAGAGCCGGGTCGCGAGGCCGTACGAAGAGAGCAGGACGATTGCGGCCAGGGTTCCGTACAGGAGCGCCGGAGCGGCCTCGCGGCGGACGACGACGACGAGCGCCGCGGTGACGGCCGCGTACGCGAGGACGCGGAAACCCTCGATCGCCGTCTGCACGCTGTTGTCCGTCCAGAGGAGAGAGAGCCACGTCCAGGCCCCGAGTCCGACGATGCCTCCGAGGAAGACGAGCGCGAGGCGGCCACCGTGGACGGCGGCCCGCCCCAGGACGAGCCAGGCGACCACGAGCCAAAGCGTGACGAGCGCCGTCCACCCCCAGGCAGGCTGGAAATACCCGCCGTCGGCGGCGCCGAGCGTGCCGATCCCGACGGTTGCTGCAGCGCCGACCGCGAGGGGCCCGAGCTCGGGGGTGAGCGTGCGAGGACGGACCGCGGAGGCGGCCGCATCAGCCATGGAGGCTCCGGGGCTGGGCACCGCGCACCTCGTTCAGAGAGTACAGCGGCCCTCCGCCGGATCCCTC
>DASQWH010000215.1:0-2633 GCA_035640335.1 Gaiellaceae bacterium
CGAGGCGGCTGACGAGCTCGGGACTGGGCTCCGGGCGCCGCGCCCGCAGCTCGGTCTCGAGATCTAGAGCCTCGTGCCTTCTCCGCCAGTAACGCATTCAGTGAACCCCCTCGAGTTCGTTGCCTTGCACCCGTTACTACCCGGACGCACCCCGTTTCCTTACAGGCTCCGGCTCGCTCTCTTCGCCGAGGATCCCGCGCAGCCGGCCGAGCGCGCGGTGGAGCGCGACTTCGATCGCGTTCGTCCGGGCGCCGAGGAGCTCGGCGATCTGGCGGGCGGTGAGATCGGCCCCGTAGCGGAGCGCGATCAGCTCGCGGTCGCGCTCGTCGAGCGTCCCGACGGCGCGCGCGATCGTCAGCCGGCGGACGGCCTCCTCCTCCACGTTCGTCGTGTCGACCGAGTCGAGATCTTCCGACGCGAACTCCGTCGTCGACCAGCCGCCGTCGATGCACCGCTTCGCGATCCCGAGGAGCCACGCGATCGGCTCACCCTTACGCGGGTCGTAGCTCTTCCGGTAGCGGAGGGCCCGCTCGAACGTCTCGCTGGTCGCGTCCTCCGCCTCGGGACCGTCGCCGAGGCGGTACGCCGCATATGCGTAGACGCGCTTGATCAGCGGCGCGGGGTCGGCGAGGGGATCGCGGCGGAACAGCTAGCTCGTCTCCTCGCGAAGCTCGCGGATCTCGGGGCTGAGCGGGTTCAGACGTTCCGCCTGGTCGAGCGCGTGGTTTCGCGCGGCGCCCAAGCTGGCCTCGGCCAGGCGGAACCAGAGCAGCCAGTCGGTCGGCTCCTTGTCGATCGCCTTCCGGAAGCTCGCCTGCGCTGCTGCGGATTCCCCGCGACCAAGCTGCGCCTCTCCGAGCCGTTGCCACGGCTCGGACGACCACGGCTCCCACCGTTTCGCCTTGCGCGCCTGGTCTTCCGCCTTTGTCCAGTCCGGCGAGTCGGCGGTCGCGGCGTCCTCGCTCGTCGACGCCGCGCTGGACCCGATCAGGCCGACGAACGCGACGCCGGCCAGGAGCACGGCCGCAGTTCCGGCGGCGGCTCGCGTGCGAACGCCCGGGTCGAGCCGGCGTTCGCCGCCTCTCATGGCCAGCAGCGCGGCAGCGCAGGCGAAGGCGGCGAGCGTCACGGCAGGCAGCTCCCAATCCCAGTCGACCCCGGCGTGGACGAGGTACGCGACGTATGCGCCGAAAGCGCACGCGGCCAGCGGGTGGCGGCGGCCCGCGAAGGCGGCCGCGACCGGCGCAGCGAGCGCGAGGAGGAGCAGCGCTAGCCCGAGCGGCCCGAGCTCGCCCAGCGTCTCGAGGTAGAGGTTGTGCGCGTCGCGGACCTTGTGGTCGAACGTCCGGTGGAGCAGCCAGTACTGCTCGTACGTTCCGGCTCCGTCGCCGATGAGCGGGTGGTCGGCGTACTGGTCCCACGACGCCCGCCAGAGATCGACGCGGTAGCTACCGGTGAGCGTGAAGAGCCGGCCGCCGAGGTCGGTGGAACGCTCCGGCGGCGGGGCTCTGAAGGCGTCGTAGGCCTTCTCGACCGACTCGATCGGCCCGCCGTGGCGCACGAGGACGCCCACGGCGAGAGCGACGACGAGGACGGCGAGGGCGGATGCAAAGCCGAGACGAACATTCCGGCTCGGGACGAGCCGGCGCTCGAGCGCGGCGAGCACGATCGTTGCTGCGGCGGCGACGAGCGCGAGAATGACCACGACGATCGCGACCTCGTGCCCCTCGCTCGCCGCCGAGCTCAGCGGCGAGTCCTGCCGCGTCAGCGCGTCGGAGCGCGAGCAGACCCACGCGGCGACCAGGCCTGGCGCGCCGACGACGAGCAGCGCGACGACGAGCTGTAGCCGCCTGGGATCGAGCGCGACCGCGGCAGCGATCCCGACGAGGAGCGCGATCCACGCGCCGCGGCTGAACGTGAAGTAGAGCGCCGGGACCAGCACGACGAACGCGGCTGCCGCGGCCGCCCGCACCGCGGTGCGATGGTCACGCGCGACGGCGCCGAGGGCTAGGAGCAGGCCGACGGCGACGAAGAGCCCAAGGCTGTTCCAGTATCCGAGCGGCTCGGAGAGCCGATACGTCGAGACCGGGTCATACGTGCCGAGGCGGTCCGGGAAGAGCCGGGTCGCAAGCCCGTACGACGAGAGCAGGACGATTGCGGCCAGGGTTCCGTACAGGAGCGCCGGAGCGGCCTCGCGGCGGACGACCACGACGAGCGCTGCGGCGACGGCCGTGTACGCGAGGAGGCGGAACCCCTCGATCGCGGTCTGCACGCTGTTGTCCGTCCAGAGGAGCGAGAGCCACGTCCAGGCGCCGAGTCCGACGACGCCTCCGAGGAAGACGAGCGCGAGGCGCCCACCGTGGACGGCGGCCCGGCCCAGCACGAGCCAGGCGACCACGAGCCACAGCGCGACGAGCGCCGTCCACCCCCAGGCAGGCTGGAAGTACCCGCCGTCGGCAGCGCCGAGCGCGCCGATCCCGACGGTTGCGGCGGCGCCGACCGCGAGGGGCCCGAGCTCGGGGGTGAGCGTGCGAGGACGGACCGCGGAGGCGGCCGCATCAGCCATGGAGGCTCCGGGGCTGGGCACCGCGCACCTCGTTCAGAGAGTACAGCGGCCCTCCGCCGGATCCCTC
>DASQWH010000216.1:0-6667 GCA_035640335.1 Gaiellaceae bacterium
CGCCGCTTCGTCGTTCCCGAGGACTACTGACCGGAGCCGCGGCCCGGGCCCGGCGCGGGCAGCGGCCGCCGCGGCCGCTCGCGCCCCGGCGGCAGGCCGGGCGGCACGCGCGGCTGGGGCGAGTACTCCACGCCCTCGTGGCGTCCGCGCGGCTGCGGATAGAAGCTCATGAGCTCGCGCTCCTCCTTGCCGACGCCGATCCGGACCGGTAGCCCGAGCCGTTCGAGGTCGTTCGCCATCAGGGGATGATCGTGCGTCCAGACTCCGGTCGAGAGCAGCCGGGCGACGTCCTTCGCCCGCTCGGCGCTCATCTGGCGCTCCAGCAGCCCCGTCACGAGCACACGCACCTGGCGAATCGCCTTCCGGCTCAGATCGCCCAGGATCAGCGTTTCGTCGCTGTGCGGCCCGGGCCGCTCGATCGCGGCGAGGATGGAGGCGGCTGGATACTGCCCGAGCTGCGGGTCGACGGGCCCGAGCGCTGCGTGCCGGTCGAGCACGATCTCGTCGGCGGCGAGCGCGATCAGCGTGCCGCCGCTCATCGCGTAGTGCGGAATCACGGCAGTGACCGGGCCGTCGTGGTCGGCGAGCGCGATCGCGATCTGGCTCGCGGCGAGGACGAGGCCGCCCGGTGTGTGGAGGATGATCTCGATCCGTCGCCCCGACGGCGTCTCGCGAATCGCGCGCAGCACGCTCTCGGCGTCGTCGATGTCGATGTGGCGGACGAGCGGGAGGCCGAGCAGAGAGAACGTCTCCTGGCGGTGGATGAGCGTGATCACGGTCGCGTCGCGCACCGTGGACAGCCGAGTCAGCGCCCGGCGCCGCTGCGCGGCGAGCAGCTGCCGCTGGAGCGCCGGCTGCAGCGTGATGATGAGGAGGAAGATCCAGAGGAAGTTGAGCGCGTCCACCGAGCGCCGACCTTACCGCGGGTCGCCGCGCAGCACGCGCCCCTCCATGCCGCCGGCAACCGTGACCACCTGCCCCGTGACGTGACCGGACAGCTCGTCGGAGGCGAGCACGACGACCTGCCTCGCCACGTCCTCCGGCTGGGCGACCTTGCGCAGCGGCATCGTCTGGGTGATGCGGTCGACGAGCTCCGGGCTCAACGCCTCGCGCGTCATCGGCGACTGCGTCCAGCCGGGACACACGGCGTTCACGCGCCCGCGCGGCGCGATGCGGACGACCTCGTTCTTGAGGCTGAGCAGCAGGCCGTGCACGACTGCCGACTTTGCGGCCGCGTAGTCGGCGTGCCCCGCCTCGCCGAAGAGGCCCGCCGTAGAGCCGATCAACACAAGCGAGCCGTGCCCGGTGCGCTCGACCTCACCCAGGAAGCCGCGCGCGGTCAGGAAGGTCACCCTCAGGTTCCGACGGAGTGTCTGCTCCCAGCGCTCCAGCGGCAGCCGCCACACGGGCACGTCGTCGGAAGGCCATGCGCCCGCGACGGCCGCGCAGACGTCCAATCCCCCTAGCGCGTCGACCGCTTCCGCGAAGAGCCCGTCCGCCTCCTCTTCACTCGTCAGGTCGGCGGCCCCGTACGGCGCGCCGCCCAGCTCGGCGCTCAGCGCCTCGACCCGCTCGCGGCCGAGGTTGTAGTGCAGGAAGACGCGAGCGTCCTCCGCCGCGAACGCTCTCGCGCAGGCCGCGCCGATGCCGCCCGATGCGCCGGTGATCAGCACGCGCTTGCCCGCGAGCCCGCTCTCCATAGGCGCCGAAGGCTACGAAACCTCACCAGTCCTTTCCTCGTCCCCCGGTCTGCGCTTTGATTCGGACTGTGGAAGCGGTTCTGACCGACGCCCAGCTCGTCGCGCGCTGCCGCGCCGGCGACGACGACGCCTGGCGCGAGCTCGTCGACCGCTTCTCGCGTTACGTCTACGCGATCGTCGTCCAGGCCTTTCGTCTGCCCGAGCACGACGCCGAGGACGTCTTCCAAGAGGTCTTCACGCGTGCCTACGAGAACCTGCACAAGCTCCGCGACGACGACGCGATCCGCCCGTGGCTCGCCCAGCTGACGCGGCGCCTGTGCATCGACACCTTGCGGGCAGGCTCACGGATGCAGCCCGGCGACGAGCCGGTCGAGGAGCCCGTCGACGTCGACGACACGATCGCCGACATCGACGAGGCGCTTTCCGTCCACGAGGCACTCGCGACGCTGCCCGGTCACTGCCAGGAGATCCTCGACCGCTTCTTCGCCAGGGACGAGAGCTACCGGTTGATCGGCGAGGCCCTCGACCTCCCGCCGGGGACGATCGCGAGCCGGATTTCCCGCTGTTTGGTGAAACTCAGGACGCACATGGAAGGAAGAAACCCGCCTTCTGGCGCGTCCGGTGATTGACGACGTATGTCTATGTACGACGAGGAAACCCTGTCCGAGCTCCTGCGCACGCTGCCTGCACCACCGCAGGCGTGGGTCCGTGCGGCTCAGGAGATCCCGCTCGCGCGGCGCGGTCTCGACGAGATCGTCGAGCGCGCCGAGGCCGACCAGGCCTTCCGCGCGGCGCTGATCGCCGACCTCGAGTCCGCACTCGAGGCCGAGGGCTATGAGCACGACGAAGCGCTCGTCGAGGCGCTTCGCGACCGCTTCTCCGCCACCTAGCCGCCCTCCCCCGCCAGAATCTCCTCCGCCGTGGCTGAGGATCTCCTCGACGCGCCGCTGCGCGACTTCCTCGACACGCTCGCCGGTGCGGGGCCGGCACCCGCGGGCGGCTCGGCGGCCGCGATTACCGTCGCCATGGCGGCCGGGCTCGTGGGCATGGTCGCGCGCGCGTCGAAGGAGTACTGGGACGAAGCCGGTGGGGTCGTCGGCCAGGCCGAGACGCTGCGCGCACGTGTCGCGCCGCTCGCGCAGGCGGACGCGGAAGCCTACGTCGGCGCGCTGACCGCGCTGCGCAGCCGCGACGAGCTCGAGGAGCGCTATCGCGATCAGAAGCTGCGCGAGGCGCTCGAGCACGCTGCCGAGATCCCGCTCCGCATCGCCGAGGCCGGCTGCGATCTCGCCTGCCTGGCCGCCCTGCTCGTCGAGAACGGCAACCCGGAAGTGCGCGCCGACGCGGCCGTAGCGGCCGTGCTGGCCGAGGGCGGCACCCGCGCGGCGGCGAAGCTCGTCGCGGTCAACCTCTCGGCGCTGGAGGACGACCCGCGCATCCGGCACACCGACTCTCTGGTCGCGATCGCGCGCGAGGCGTCGGCGCGAGCCTTGGCCGCCGCGCAGTAGCGGCATACGATCACCGCATGGCGCAGGCCGAAAAGCAGCCCGAGGAGGAAGAGCGCACCCGTGAGCTCCGGCCGGCATGGAGCTTGCCCGCGGGCGACGCCGACAAGATCCGGCTGCCCGTCGACTGGCCGAGCGAGATCACGCGCGACTGGGCGTGGGGCGGTTCGACGGGCAAGGACGTGCGCGTGTGCATCCTCGACAGCGGCGTCGACGCCGGCCACGAGCTTGTCGGCGGGCTGGAGGAGGCGGTCGCGGTGACGATCGGCCCCGACGGCGAGACGGTGGTCGCCGAGGACACCGAGGGCGATCTCTGCGGCCACGGCACCGCCTGTGCCGGGGTCGTGCGCTCCCTCGCGCCGGACTGCCGTCTCTTCAGCGTCCGCGTGCTCGGCGCCGGCTTCACCGGCTCGGGAGACGTCCTGCTCGCGGGCCTCAAATGGGCTGTCGAGCAGGGGTTCGACGTCGTCAACATGAGCCTCTCGACGACGAAGCGCCAGTTCGCCGGGATCCTGCACGAGCTCACCGACCAGGCGTACTTCCGGCGCACCGTGCTCGTCGCGTCGGCGCACAACATGCCCGTCGAGAGCTATCCGTGGCGCTTCTCGTCCGTGATCTCGGTCGGCAGCCACGAGGAGTCCGACCCGCTCACCTTCTTCTACAACCCCGAGCCGCCGGTCGAGTTCTTCGCGCGCGGGGTCGACGTCGAGGTGGCGTGGACGAGCGGCGCACGGATCCGCTGTACGGGCAACAGCTTCGCGACGCCGCACATGTCGGGGATCTGCGCGCTGGTGCTCGGCAAGCACCGCGACCTGACGCCGTTCCAGCTGAAGAGTGTCCTCTACCTGACTTCGACGAACGTGGGGGGTGGACGGTGAACGCCGATCTCAAGGCCGCGGTCGCTGCGGGGGTCATCGGCTCGGAGGAGTCGTTCCGCACGCTCTTGCAGTCCGTCGTCGAGGTGGCGCGGGCGATCTTCGGCGCGAAAGCGTCGTCGATCTTCCTGCTCGACGAGGAGGCGGACGAGCTCGTCTTCGAGGCGGTCGCCGGCGAGGGCGAGGAGACGTTGATCGGCAAGCGGTTCCCGTCCAGCACGGGCATCGCCGGCTGGGTGCTCGTCACGCGCCAGCCGCTCGTGATCGAGGACGTGACGCAGGATCCGCGCTTCGGGAAGGAGGTCGCCGAGAGCACCGGCTACGTTCCGAAGGGGATGATGGCCGTGCCGCTCCTCCACGACGAGCGCGCGCTCGGGGTGCTCGAGGTGCTCGACCGCCCGGCGCGAGCGCAGTTCTCGCTCGTGGAGATGGACCTGCTCGGCCTGTTCGCGAACCAGGCGGCGATCGCGCTCGACCTGCTCCGTCGCGCTCGCAAAGCCGAGGCGGCCCTCGACGCGAGCGGGGAAGCGGCGGGAGTCGTGGCGCGCCTCGCCGAGACCGTCGAGAAACTCGACGACGAGCGACGCGAGGCCGGCCTCAGGCTGCTCGCGTCGGTCGAAGAAGTGCTCAGAAACGACGAGGGCGGCTAGGCCGCCCTCGCAGAATCAGCTTTTTGGATGACTACTCGCCGCCGAGTGTCGCCTCGCGGTCCTCGCCCGGAGGTCCGAACGCCTCGCGCTCTTCGCCGGCGCTGAAGCTGTGGGCCTCGACGTCGTCGTCGGAAGTCCGCGCCAGCTCCTCGCCGGCACTCGTTGCCTCGCGCTCGTCGGGGGGACTGTACGAGTGACCCTCGACGTCCTCGCCTGCGCTGGTCGCTTCGCGATCCTCACCGGCGCCTGTCATCTCACGATCCTCCGCCATGCTTCCTCCTTATCCAGGTGGACACCCGTTGAACCTTTCAGCCCACTAGACGTGCTTCCCGGCGCGAATCTTCCCACGTCGCTATGAAAACACCAAGCGGGCTGCAATCCTTCGCCCGTGCTCGCCTCCTTCCGCGAGCGGCTGCGGGAGTCGCTGGACGCGTTTCGAGCAGTCGTCACGAACAAGGGCCTAAGGCGGATCGGGCTCGCCTGGGCGATCATCACCACGTCCTCGTGGTCCTACGTCATCGCCCTGTTGGTGTACGCCTACGACCAGGGCGGGGCAGCCGCGGTCGGCCTCGTCGGCCTGATTCGTGTCCTTCCTGCCTTCGTCTCGGCGCCGGTTGCGGGCGTCCTCGGCGACCGTTACCCGCGGAACCGGGTCATGCTCGGCATCTCGATCGCGCGTACGTCGTTCCTCGCGGCGGCGGCGGCCGTGCTCTTGGCAGACGGGCCGCCGTGGCTCGTGTACGCGCTCGCCGCGTGCGTCTCTTTGTCGGCGAGCATGGTCCGCCCGATGCTCTCGTCGCTGCTGCCGCAGCTCGCCAGGACGCCCGAAGAGCTCACGGCGGCGAATCTCGTCCTGACGACCGTCGAGAGCTCTGGAATCTTCCTCGGGCCCGCGCTGGGCGGCATCCTGCTCGCGGCGACGAACCCCGAGACCGTCTTCGTAACTGCCGCCATCGCGTTCTTCGTCGCCTCGCTGCTCATGGCCGGGATCCCTTCGCCGGCGGGACCCGACCGAGAGCCCAAGGGTGGGATCGTCGGCGAGTTCTTCGCGGGCTTCGGCCTCATCGGGCGCGACCGGAACCTGCGGCTGATCATCGGCCTCTACGGCGCGCAGACGCTCGTCGCCGGCGCGCTCAACGTGCTGATCGTGGTCGCTGCTCTCGAGCTGCTCGACCTCGGTGAGTCTGGCGTCGGCTTCCTCAACTCCGCCGTCGGCATCGGAGGGCTGCTCGGAGCCCTCGGTGCGTTCGCGCTCGTCGGCCGCCAGCGGCTCGCCTCCGACTTCGCGATCGGGCTCGTGCTCTGGGGGATCCCGATCGCGCTCATCGGGGTCTTTCCGGAGCCTCCCGCCGCGCTGATCTTGCTCGGCATCGTCGGTGTGGGGAACACGATCGTCGACGTCGCCGCGCTGACACTCCTCCAGCGGACGGTGCCGGACGAGATCATGACCCGCGTCTTCGGCGTGGTGCAGAGCGTCTTCGTCGGCACGACGGGGCTCGGGGCAATCGTCGCGCCACTCGCCATCGAGCTGGTCGGCATCCGCTGGGCGATGATCGCCACCGGCGCGCTACTGCCGCTGCTGGCGGCGGCCCTCTGGCGCCGCATCACCGCACTCGACGCCGAGGCGCTCGCGCCGCTCCGCGAGTTCGAGCTTCTGCGCGCGATCCCGCTCTTCAGGCCGCTACCGGCGGCGACGCTCGAGCACCTTGCCTCGAGCCTCATCCCCGTGCAGGCGACGGCGGGCAGCGAGGTGATCCGCGAGGGCGAGGCGGGCGACCGTTTCTACGTCGTCGCCAAGGGCGACCTGGGCGTGACGGCGGACGGGAAGGATCTCGGCAGGCTCGGCCCCGGCGACCACTTCGGCGAGATCGCGCTCCTCCGCGACGTGCCCCGCACCGCGACCGTGACCGCGAACAGCGACGTCGAGCTCTACGCGC
>DASQWH010000217.1:0-3854 GCA_035640335.1 Gaiellaceae bacterium
CGGATCTGGCTCCCGAAGCCGATCTCCTGCGCCTCGCCACGCTCTCGTGCCAGCTCGGCCTCGCGCTCTTCGACCGCGCGCTCGACGAGGCGCGACCGCAGGAGCCTGAGCGCCGTCTGCTTGTTCGAGCTCTGCGAGCGCTCGTTCTGGCACTGGACGACGATTCCGGTCGGGAGGTGCGTGATCCGCACCGCCGAGTCGGTCTTGTTCACGTGTTGCCCGCCCGCTCCGCTCGCTCGATAGGTGTCGATGCGCAGGTCCTCGTCGTTGATCTCGACGCCGACGTCGTCGTCGAGGAGCGGCGCAACGATCACCTGGGCAAACGACGTGTGGCGCCGATGCGCCTGATCGAACGGCGACAGGCGGACGAGGCGGTGGACACCTCGCTCCGCCTTCAGGACGCCGTACGCATTCTCCCCGGAGACCGTGAACGTG
Organism: Gaiellaceae bacterium; assembly: GCA_035640335.1. Lineage (GTDB taxonomy): Bacteria > Actinomycetota > Thermoleophilia > Gaiellales > Gaiellaceae > VAXT01. The sequence continues at coordinate 436 of DASQWH010000217.1, forward strand.
GCGGACTTGAGCCCCGCCTCCTCTCCGGGGCTGGCCTCGAGCAGCTCGGTCTGGAACCCTCGGTCGGCGGCCCAACGCAGGTACATGCGGAGCAGGATCTCGGCCCAGTCCTGCGCATCGGTCCCCCCCGTGCCCGCGTGCACGGTGACGACCGCGTTGCCCGCGTCGTACTCGCCCGTGAAGAGCGCGTCCTCCTGCAGACGCTCGAGCTCGCGGTGCAGCGGCTCGAGAGAGGATGCGATCTCGGCGGCCATGTCGCCGTCCATCGCGAGGAGCTCCTTCGCGTCCTCGTACTCGCGACGCAAGCGCTCGTAGCGCTCGAGGCGCTTCGAGACCCGCGCATGTTCGGTCGAGACCGCGGCGGCGCGCTGCTGGTCGTCCCAGAACGCGGGCTCGCCCATCTCGCGCTCGAGCTCGGCGGACCGCTGCGCTAGCGCATCCGGGTCAAAGATAATCACGGACCCAGTCGAGCTGGGCCCCGATCTCCTCCAGGCGCTCGTCGAGTGAGACTGTCGAGTCGGCCATAGCCGCGATGGTAACCGCGCGCGGACGAGTTACCGCACTTTGCGATCAGCGGCACCTGATTTAGCGTAAAGAGGGCCAATGAGCGGCCCGGTGGATGCGGCACACAGCGGAGTCGAGCGGCAGCAGCTGCGGTTCCTCCACTTCGGCCGCCCGGGTGCGGCCCTGGCCACGCTGATCGTCTTCGGCACCTACGCGCTGCTCGCACCCGCGGAGCGCGTCGGGCGCGCGCTGCCGGTCCTTCTAGTCGCCCTCGTCCTCGGTCTGGTCACGATTCTTGCGCTCCGCCGGTGGCCGGTAGGCGCGGTCGCGCGAATGGCGCTCGGCGCCGACATCGTCTTGATCGCGGTCATCGTCGCCGTCCTCGACGAGCCCGCGCTGCTACTCGCTCCCTTCTATGCGCCGCTCGCGTTCTCGGCGCTGCTCTTCGGACGTGTCGAGACGGCGCTGTACACGGCCATGGGCGCGGTCGCGGGCACGATCGTCGGGCCGATCATCGACGCCGACGCGGTGACAATGCTTGCGCAGCTGCTGGTGTTCATCGTCAGCGGCGCGATCCTCTCGGCGCTGTCTGGCGATGCGCACGAGGCGCAGATCGCCCTCAGTCGGGAGCGTGCACGCGACGCTACGGCGCTCCATCTCGCCGAGCGGATCCGCTACTCGACCCGCCTCGAGGATGTGCTCAGGCCGGCGGTCGAAGAGCTCGGACGTGCCACGGACGCTGCTCGCTGCCTGCTCCGGATCGCGCCGCGTGCTGACGGCAGCGCCCCGCTCTTCGAGTGGGATGCCGCCGGAGTCGAGCCCGCCGGGTTGAATGTGCCTCCGCTTCCCATCCGACGGGTGCTCGTGGACGGAAATCCGCTCGTGATGGCGGACATCACCGAGGCCGATGACGAGTTGCGGGAGTTCGCCGACTCGATCGGAGCGCAGGCGCTCGTCGTCTACCCCATCGTCTGGCAGGAGGGCGTGATCGCGGTCCTCGGCTTCACCGACGTCGAGCCGCGCAACTGGCGCTCTGATGCGCTGCCGCTCCTCGAGCGCATCGCGCCGCTGCTGGCGGCCGCGATCGCGCAGGCGGAGCTCGTCGAGCAGCAGCAGGCGACGCTAGCCCTGCGCCAGGAGCTGATCGCGAACGTCTCACACGAGCTCCGCACGCCGCTTACCTCGGCGATCGGCTTCCTCCAGACTCTCGACCGGAGGTACCTCGACCTCACCGGCGACGAGCGGCGCCAGCTGCTGACCATTGCCCGCCGCGAAGCTGAGCGACTCGCGGTCCTCGTCGAGGATCTGCTCCAGTTAACGCGGCTCGAGCGCGGCGACCTGCCACTCGAGAAGTCGGAGCTCGACCTGGCGAAGCTCGCGAAGCGAGCCGCGGACGGCGTCGAGGTCCCCGAGCAGCGGAGGATCGTCCTGCAGGACGGGCACCTGTTCGCCGAGGCCGACGCGGGCCGGATCCTGCAGGTCGTGCAGAACCTGCTCACGAACAGCATCCGGCACGGGGACGGCCAGGTCTCCGTCAACTTCGAGTGGGAGCCTGGCGTCGCGCGAGTGCTGGTCAGCGACGAAGGCGCGGGTGTCCCCGACGATCAGGTGGCGAAGCTCTTCGTCCCGTTCGCGAAGATGAGCACCCGCGCCGACTCGAGCGGCCTGGGGCTGGCCATTTCGCGCCGAATCGCCGAGGCGCACGGCGGCACGCTGAACTACCGCCCGGCCGCGAACGGCATCCCACACGCGTTCGTGCTCGAGCTTCCTGCCTAGCTCTTCGTCCGGGCGAAGCGCCAGGCGCGTCAGGCGGCGGCGGAGCCCGGCTCTGCCGGGGCGGGAGCCGGCCCCGGCCAGGGACGCTACGCGCCGTGGCACTTCTTGAATTTCTTGCCGCTCCCGCACCAGCACGGGTCGTTGCGGCCGATCTTGTCGCGGTCCGCGACGACGCGCTGCGTGGCGACAGCGGTCGCGCCGCCACCGATCGTCCCGGCCGTCACGGCGCCTGTCCCCCGCTCCGACGCGACGATGCCGGCACCAGCGCCCGCCGCGGCGATGGCGTCCGCGCCGGCTAGCGACTCGTGCGCATACTCCATCGGCTGCCCGTTGACGTCCTCGTCGCGCTGGAGATCCTCGACGTCGCGCGGCTCGATCTGCGCGTGGAAGAGCAGGCTCACGACCTCGTCGTGGATCAGCAGGCCGAGCTCCTCGAACATCGAGTGCCCCTCGGCGCGGTACTCGACGAGCGGATCCTTCTGGGCGAACGCGCGCAGATGCACGCCCTCCCGCAGGTAGTCCATGTTCTCCAAGTGCTCGCGCCAGCGGGTGTCGACGACTTCGAGGATCAGGTAGCGCTCGACCTCACGGGCGACGTCGGCCCCCCAGAGCTTCTCGCGCTCGCCGTACTCCTCGACCGCGTCCTCGTAGAACTCGTCGACGAGCGTCTCGCGTGAGAGGTCAGAGAGGTCCTCGCGCAGCTCGTCCGCGGTGATGTCGGTGTTGTAGACCGTCTGCATCGCCGTGCAGAGGCCCTCGAGGTCCCAGTCCTCGGAGAACTCGTCGGGCGCCGACTGGTCGACCGTCCGCTCGATCACCTCGCGGATCCAGCCCTTGACCTCGCCGGACAGGTCCTCGCCCTCCAGCACCTGGCGGCGCTGCCGGTAGATGACCTCGCGCTGCGTGTTCAGTACGTCGTCGTACTTGAGCACGTTCTTGCGCGCGACGAAGTTCTGCTCCTCGACCTTCTTCTGGGCGTTCTCGATCTGCTTCGAGAGCAGGCCGGACTCCATCGGCTGGTCGTCGGGCACCTTGAAGCGCTCCATGATCGAGTGGATGCGGTCGCCGGCGAAGAGGCGGACGAGGTCGTCCTGGCCAGACAGGTAGAAACGGGACTCGCCCGGGTCGCCCTGACGGCC
>DASQWH010000218.1:0-8678 GCA_035640335.1 Gaiellaceae bacterium
CATTGCGCAAGATTCCCCACTGCTGCCTCCCGTAGGAGTCTGGGCCGTGTCTCAGTCCCAGTGTGGCTGATCGTCCTCTCAGACCAGCTACGGATCGTCGCCTTGGTGGGCCGTTACCCCGCCAACAAGCTAATCCGCCGCAAGCTCCTCCTCGGCCGAAAGCCGAAGCCATCTTTTCTGACGAGCCCGAAAGCTCGAAAGGCTATCCGGTATTAATCCGGGTTTCCCCGGGCTATCCCGGTGCCGAGGGCAGATTACTCACGTGTTACTCACCCGTTCGCCGCTGTCCCCAGGGCCGAAGCCCTGGTTCTCGCTCGACTTGCATGTGTTAAGCGCGCCGCCAGCGTTCGTCCTGAGCCAGGATCAAACTCTCCGTGAAGATCTGGTGTCACGTCGGCCCCACGAAGAGGCCGGCTGACAATCTTCTGCATTCCCGTGCCAGGCTTCAGCCTGGCTTGGGCGTGCATCTCAAAGAGCTTGAGCTCAAAAGGTCTCGTCCTCGGTACTTCGAGGACGTGACAGGTTAGGACCTCGAGCTGGTGTGATAGCTCGAGGTTCTCGACGTTTCACGCTGTTGAGTTTTCAAAGACCCTTGCCGCGGGGGCGTAAAAAAGCCTCCGACTCGCGCCAGAGGCCTCCAGAGTGCTCGGTGTTGCGTCGTATCCGAGTTGCGTCCGAAGGCGCTCCAGTTGTCGAGTTACAGGAACGTTCTTACGCCGCCCGTCTTGGCGGCTTGCGAATGGTAGCAGGCGCAAGGGGGGTGTCAAGGAGCCGCGCCGGGCCCGCGAAACCGCACGAAACGGCGTTTTCCGGCCTGTACGAGCGCCCCTTCGAGGGACTCCCGCGGCAGGTCGAGCTCGCTCACGACCTCGCCGTTCACCTTGACGCCGCCCTGAGCGACCAGGCGGCGAGCCTCGCTCGTCGACGCGATGCCGAGGTGCTCGACGAGCAGTGCGGGCACGTGCACCACGCCGTCCCCTTCGGGCAGATCGGCCTCCGGGGCGTCTTCCGGAGCCTCGCCTTCCCGGACCACGCGCGTGAAGTGGTCCTCGGCGCTCCGCGCAGCGTCGTCGCCGTGCGAGCGCCGGACGATGAAGCGCGCCAGCTCGAGCTTGGCCTCCAGCGGGTCGCCGGAGGGCTCGTCGGCCTCCATCAGCAGGCGGTACCACTGCGGCAGTAGCGAATCCGAGATGCGCATCGCCTTCCCGAACTGCTCCTCGGGCGCTTCCATCAGGCCCATGTAGTTGCCCTTGGACTGGCTCATCAGCTGCCCGTCCCAGGACAGCAGCAGCTCGACGGTGAGCGCCACCTGCGGCTCGAGCCCGTAGGCCTGCATGATCTCGCGCCCCATGAGCAGGTTGTAGAGCTGGTCGCTGCCGCCGAGCTCGACGTCGGCCTCGACGGCGACCGAGTCGTAGCCCTGCATGATCGGATAGAGGAGCTCGGAGAGCGAGATCGGCTCTTGCGCGGCGAACCGCTTCGCGAAGTCGTCGCGCTCGAGGAGCCGCGCGACGGTCGCGGTCCTCGCGAGTCGCACGATCTCGGCGTAGTCGAGCTTCCCCAGCCACTCGCTGTTGAAGCGGAGCTCCGTGCGCTCGGGGTCGATGATCGCCGAGGCCTGCTCGAAGTAGCTCTTCGCATTCCGGTCGATCTCCTCCTCGGAGAGGATCGGCCGGGTCGTCGAGCGGCCCGATGGATCGCCGATGCGGGTCGTGTAGTCGCCAACGATCAGCACACCGATGTGGCCCTCGCGCTGGAAGGCCGCCATCCGCTGGAGCGGCACGCCGTGGCCGAGCGTCACCTCCGGCGTCGTGACGTCGATCCCGAGCTTGACTCGCAGCGGGCGCCCCAGCTCGAGCTTGCGCTCCAGCTCGCCCTTCGGCAGCACCTCGAGGGCGTTGTGCGTGAGCTCGCCCAACGACACGGACCGAGTGTAGTGGCCGACACGGCCACGGCAGCCGAGCTCTGACGGCTGCAAAGCAGGCGCATGCGGCGTCCTCAGTCGCGCCCGTGCTTACCCAGCACGAGCGCTCCCTGCGTCCTTGCCTTCGCGTGCTTTTCGCTCGCCAGAGCTTCGCCTCCGCGACCGTGCGGGCCACTAGACTCCCCCGGTCTTGCTGCTTCGCAGACGCCCCCAAGCGGCGCGGAAGAACGGGCGCCGCATCCGCAAGCTCCGTCTCCTAGCGCTCCTCTCGGTGCTGGGGCTGCTGTGCCTGGCCTCGTTCACGTTCGGCCTCGTCACGGCGATCGCGAGCCAGATTCCCGATCTCGACCCGGCGCGGCAGCAGAAGTTCGAGCACGACGGCTACATCTACGACCGCGACGGCCACGTGCTCGCCGTGCTGCGCGGATCCGAGAGCCGTGTGCTCGTCAACTCGGACGAGATCTCCCCGATCATGAAGCAGGCGATCGTCGCCATCGAGGACAAGCGCTTCTTCGATCACCGCGGTGTCGACCTGCGGGCGATCGGCCGAGCGTTCTGGGCCGACGTGCAGAACAAGCGGGTCGTCCAGGGCGGATCGACGATCACGCAGCAGTTCATCAAGAACGCGTACGTGAAGGACCGGCGCGGCGTCGCGCGCAAGCTGAAGGAGGCCGCGCTCGCGTGGCAGCTCGAGCAGCGCAAGAAGAAGGACTGGATCCTCACCGCCTACCTGAACACGATCTACTTCGGCAACGGCGCCTACGGGATCCAGCAGGCCGCGCTGACGTACTTCGGCAAGTCGGCGAAGCAGCTGACGCTCCCGGAGGCGGCGCTGCTCGCGGGCATTCCGAAGGACCCCGCCCGCTACGACCCGGTCACGAACCCGCGCGCGGCGAAGCTCAGGCGGCGCATCGTGCTCGACGAGATGCTCGGCCAGGGCACGATCACGCCCGAGGACTACCACGCGGCCCGCAGCGCGGCGCTCCCCTCGTCGACCGACGTGCGGCTGCCGGCCACGGAGCGGACGAAGGGCCAGTACTTCGTCAACTACGTCAAGCAGCAGCTGATCCAGCACGAGGACTACGGAACGGGCCGCGTCTTCGGCGGCGGCCTACGCGTACGGACGACGATCGACCTCGGTCTCCAGCAGATCGCCCGCGGCGCGATCGCCAAGTGGCTGTCGAACCCGGACGGCCCGCAGGCCGCGCTCGTCGCCATCAACCCGAAGAACGGCGAGGTCCTGGCGATGGCCGGCGGCTCGAACTTCCGCGAGAGCCAGTTCAACCTCGCCGTCCAGGGCGAGCGGCAGCCGGGCTCTGCGTTCAAGCCCTTCGTGCTGGCGGCCGCGTTCGACCAGGGCATCTCGCCGGCGACACGGTTCGTCTCGAAGAAGGTCGTCATCCCGCTGGGAGACCGGCTCTGGCAAGTCGAGAACTACGAAGGGTCGTACCTCGGCTCGATCGACCTCGAGTCGGCGACGGTGCACTCGGACAACGCCGTCTACGCGCAGCTGACCCAGCTCGTCGGGCCGCGCAACGTCCGGCGAATGGCCCACCGCGCCGGGATCAAGAGCCGCCTCAACGACTACTTCGCGATCGGGCTCGGGGCCGAGGCTGCGAACCCGCTCGAGATGGCGCGCGCGTTCGCGACCTTCGCCAACGACGGCGTTCGGGTCGACGGCTCGCTCTTCGGCGACGTTCCCCGCGTCATCACGTCGGTCGGCAAGCACGAAAACGAGGCGGTCGGGCGCAGAGTGCTCGACGAGGACAAGGCCGCGCTCCTCAACTCGATCCTGCAAAAAGTCGTCACGGAGGGCACGGGGCGCCGCGCGGCGCTCCCCGACCGGCCCGTCGCCGGTAAGACCGGGACGACCGAGAACTACGGCGACGCCTGGTTCGTGGGCTACACGCCGCAGCTCGCCGCCGCTGTTTGGGTCGGTTACCCGAACCAGCTCCGGCCGATGCTGACGGAGTTCCACGGCGACTCGGTCGTTGGGGGCACATACCCGGCCGAGATCTGGAAGACGTTCATGGAGAACGCCTTCGAGTACGGCAAGGCGAAGCCGACGACGGTTCAGCCTGAACCGGCCTCCTTCCCCGGCCCGTCGGTGCCCTACGCGTCACCGCGGATGGTCGTCTTCCGGGACGGACGGCTGCAGGTCGACAACGGCCACTGTCACTCTCCGACGCAGGTGTTCTTCTTCTCGGAAGACGCCCCGGGCCGGGTCGCCGACTGCAAGGAGAACGAGGTCGACGTCCCGAACCTCGTCGGGATGCCGCTCTCGCAGGCGCGGGCACGGCTCATCTCGCAGCCGCTGACCCCCGACGTGATCACGAAGCCCGCGAGCCCCGGGCAGCGGCTCGACGTCGTCGTCGGACAGATCCCCCCGAGTGGACGGAGGCTCTCGGCGTACGACCAGGTGAAGCTCGTGCTGCCGAAGCCGACCTACGGCGTCGTGCCGCGCCTGGTCGGCCTCCGCTTCGAGCGCGCGAAGGCGAAGCTCGAGCGGAAGGGGCTCGAGTTCGAGGTGCAGGAGGTCGACGGCGCCCGGCCGGGCCGCGTGATCTTCCAAGTGCCTCGCCCCGGCGTCGCGGCCGTGAAGGGAATGCTCGTCAGGATCGCGGTCGGAAAGGTCGGCTGAGGAATTTCGAGCCCGCGAAGCCGTAACGCCAGGGGCGGTCGGCTGCCTGCGTAATCCCGACGCGCGGCCCCGCGACGACGCCGACGTCGCTGTGGCGCGCGTGTAGCTCGAACGGTGGCCGTTCGAGCGGGAGCCCGTCGTGCTCGCGCGTGACGCCGAGGGCCTGGCAGAGGCGGCCGGGCCCGGCGCAGAGCAGGCGTTCATTCTCGAGGCCGCGGCGCGCACGCATCGCGTCGAGGCCGTCGGTCGGCTCGAGCGCGCGCAGCAGGACGGCGCTCGCGATGCCCTCGTCCTCGCACACAAGATTCAGACACCAGTGGATGCCATACGAGCGGTACACGTACGCGTGTCCGGGCGGCCCGAACATCGACGCGTTCCGCTCGGTGCGGCCGCGGAAGCCGTGCGCGGCGGGGTCCTCGTGGTCGTACGCCTCGGCTTCCACGATCACGCCGCCAACGCCGTCGACGAGCAGCTTCGCCCCGATCAACTCGGGCGCGACTACATGTACGGACCGCGCGAAGAAATCCTGGCCGAGCGTCATTCGTCCGCCGGCCGCCTCGCGTCGTAGCGGACGAGGGCCGGTATCGCCAGGGCGGTCGCGAACGTGCCGGCGACGGTGAGAAGCCCGCCCGAGACGATCGATGCGCGGACGCCCGCGAGAGAGGCGACGATGCCCGCCTCGACGTTTCCGATCTCCGGTGCGCCCGCGACCTGGGCCAGCTCGATCCCCGACAGGCGGCCGCGTAGGGAGTCCGGCGTCACCGAAAGCAGGATGTTCCCGCGCAGGACGGCGCTGATGAAGTCCGCAGCGCCCGCGACCGCGAGCAGCACCAGCGCGACCGAGACCGACTGCGCGAGGCCGACGAGCGCGATCGCGACCCCCCACGCCGCGGCCGCGACGCACACCGCGAAGCCCTGGCGGCGGACCGCCTTCATCCAGCCGGAGACAAGCGAGGCGACGAGCGCGCCGGCGAAGAGCGACGAGTACATGAGCCCGAGCACGCTCGGGCCGCCGCCCAGCTTGTCGGCAAAGGCCGGGAACAGCGCACGAGGCATGCCGAAGATCATCGCGTTCGTGTCGACTACGAAAATGCCGAGCAGGACCTTGCGGCGGCGCGCGTAGCGGAAGCCGTCGAGGATCGACTGCAGGCTCGGCCGATCAGCGTCCGGCGGCGCGGGAATCGACGGCAGCAGCCAGATCGCGAGCAGCGACGCGCCGAAGGTCGCGAGGTCGATGCCGTACGCGCCTGGCAGACCGAACACCGCGATCAGGACGCCGGCGAGCGCCGGCCCGACCACCCGCGCGAGAGCGAAGACGACGTCCTCGACGGCGATCGCGGCGAGAAGCTGCCCTTCGCCGACGAGCCGCGGCGTGAGCGCGTTCCGAGCCGGCCGCTGGAAGCCGTACGCCGCGGTGCCGAGCGTCTCCGCCGCGTAGAGCGCCCAGATCTGCGGCTCCGGCAGCAGCGCGTTGGCGAGCAGGGCGACGGTGACGACGACGAGGGCGACGTCCGAGAAGAGCAGCATGCGGCGCCGGTCGACGGCGTCCGCCACGGCGCCGCCGTAGATCGGGACGACGAGCAGTGGCCCGAGCGCCGCGATCCCGAGCAGGCCGACCAGGAGCGTCGAGCCGGTCTCGTCGTAGAGCTGGAACGGAATCGCGACGGTCGTGATCTGGCTCCCGATCGCCGAGATCCCCGTGCCGAACCAGAGCCGGCGGAAGTCGCGGGACTCGCGCAGCGGGCGGATGTCGACGGCGATGCGGGCCAGCAGCCGACGGCGCGGCGGCTCGGGTCGGCCGATGTCCGTCACGAACTGGCTGTTTTAGAAGAGCTTCTCGCCCTCGTCGGGACGGGAGGTTTTCTCCAGCAGGCGCCTGGCGCGCCGGCCGAGGTCGTTCAGGTCGACCCGGCCCTTGTCCGCGTCCTCGACGATCCGCTCTGCGAGCTTCAGCGCTTCGTCGATGATCGGCGTTCCCATCGCGGCGTCCTGGCCCATGTCGTGGAGGATCGTCCGCTCCGTGCGGCCGGCGATAATCGGGTCGGGCACGCCCTCGATCCAAACTCGGGTTCGGTGACCTCCGCCGCGATCCTTGCCCGTGATCGGCTCCACGGCGTAGATCTTGTCGGCGCGCGCGTACTTGCCAAAGCCGAGGAAGATCATCCGCCCGTCCGCCATGACGGGATTATCTCCCTAGCGAATCGCGTCCCGCAGGGCCTCGACGACCCGTTCTTGGTCGCCGGCGTCGATGCCGGTGAAGAACGGCAGCGCGAGCGAACGCGCCGCTGCGTCCTCCGCGACCGGACACAGGCCCTCCCCGAAGCCGTAGCGCTCGCGCATGTACGGCTGGAGGTGGACGCACGGCACGTAGTGGGCCGCCTCGATCCCGTGGAAGCCGAGGCTCTCGAGCACCGAATCCCGGTCGATGCCATGCGGCAGCTTGACGACGTAGACGAACCACGAGCGGCGATGGTCCTCGTCGTCGGGATGCGGAGGCTCGACACCGTCGACCCCGGCCAGGAGCTCCGCGTAGCGCGCCGCCGCCTCCGCGCGCAGGCGCAGGATCTCGTCCAGCTTCTCGAGCTGCGCGATGCCGACGGCGGCCTGCAGGTCGGTGAACCGGTAGTTGAACCCGAGCCGAACGTGGTGGAACCACCGGTTCTCGTACGAGCGGCCCTGGTTCCGCAGGCTCTTCAGCAGCTCCCACTCGTCCTCTGAATGCGTCGTTGCAACCCCGCCCTCGCCGGTCGTGATCTGCTTGTTCGGGTAGAAGCCGAAGGCGCCGGAAACGCCGTGGGAGCCGATGGGCGCGCCTTTGTACTCGGCCCCGAGCGCCTCACAGGAGTCGTCGACGAGCCACAGCCCGTGCCGCTCGGCGATCGCCCGTAGCTCGTCGAGCTTGCACGGGTAGCCGAACATGTCGACCGCGACGATCCCGCGCGTCCGGTCCGTGACGAGCGCCTCGACGGCCGCGGAGTCGAGGTTCAGCGTCTGCGCGTCGACGTCGGCGAAGACCGGCCGTCCGCCCTCGAAGATGAAGCAGTTGGCCGTCGCGACGAACGAGATCGGCGAGGTGATGACCTCGTCGCCCTCCCCCACGCCGGCGATATGACACAGCAGGTGGAGCCCCGCCGTTCCGCTCGACACTGCAGCCGCGAACGGGGCGCCGACCCGCTCGGCGAACAGCTCCTCGAAGCGGTCGATCGCAGGCCCGAGCGAGAGCCGGCCCGACCGGAGGACGTCGAGGACGAGCCCCTCCTCCCGGTCGTCGATGTACGGCCGCGAAAGCGGAACCCGCGTCTCGGCCTTCACGCCTCCGCGGTCTGCTTCAGAGGGGCGAGCTCGAGCCACTGCGCCCAGCGCTCGCTGCGCCCGCGGCACGTGTCGAGGTATGCCGCCTGCAGCTCCTTCGTCACCGGGCCGGGCGGCCCGATCTCGCGGTCGTCGACCTCACGGATCGGCGTCACCTCGGCGGCCGTGCCGCACATGAAGACCTCGTCGGCGGAGATCAGGTCTGAACGGATGAGGTTCTTCTCCTCGACCGTGTACCCGAGGTCCTGCGCGATCTGGATGACCGTGTCGCGCGTGATGCCCGGCAGGATCGACGTCGAGAGCGGCGGCGTCGCGATCGTCCCGTCCTTGACGATGAAGACGTTCTCGCCGGAGCCGTCGGCGATGAAGCCGTCGTCGGTGAGCAGGATCGCCTCGTCGTAGCCGGCGCGGTTCGCCTCGGTGACCGCGAGCATCGAGTTCAGGTAGATGCCCGTCGCCTTCGACGCGTGCGGGATCGTGTTCGGGCCGACGCGCTTCCAGGACGAGATCTTGGCGCGGATGCCGTTCTTCATTCCCTCGTCGCCGAGGTAGGCGCCCCAGGGCCAGCTCATGATCACGGTGTCGACGGGATTTCCGGCCGTGGCCACGCCGAGCTCGCCGTAGCCGAAGAACGCGATCGGCCGCAGGTAGCACTCGGGCAGCCCGTTGGCTCCGATCAGCTCCATCGAGGCGGCGCGCAGCTCCTCGACGGAGTACGGGATCTCCATGTAGAGCAACTTTGCGGAGTTGTGCAGGCGCGCGAGATGGTCCGTCAGCCGGAAGACGGCCGGGCCCTGCTCG
>DASQWH010000219.1:0-3472 GCA_035640335.1 Gaiellaceae bacterium
TCGTGCGGCTACCGCGACTGGGGCGCGGAGCTGCGCGAGCTGGGCGCCACCGTGATCGGCCTCTCCGCGCAGACCATCGAGGAGCAGCGCGAGGCCGTCGAGCGGCTCGGTCTCCCCCATGCCGTCGCCGCCGACCCCGAGCTGCGCGCCGCCGACGCCCTCGGCCTGCCGACGTTCGAGTTCGACGGCGACCGGCTCTACAAACGGCTCGCGCTCGTCGCCGAGGAAGGGCGGATCGTCAAGGTCTTCTACCCCGTCTTCCCGCCGGACGAGAACGCCGCCGAGGTGCTCGCCTGGCTCCGCAGCCGGCTGCGATGACGTACTCCATCGTCGCGAGGGACGCCGAGACCGGCGAGCTGGGCATCGGGATCCAGTCGCGCGCCTTTCGTAGCGGCGCCGTCGTGCCGGCGGCGATGCCCGGCGTCGGCGCCGTCGCGAGCCAGGCGTTCGGCGAGCGCAGCTACGGGCCGCTCGGCCTCGAGCTGATGCGCGTCGGGAAGACGCCCGAGCAGGCGCTCGCCGCACTCGTCGCCGCCGATCCGCTCGCGGAGACCCGGCAGGTCGCGATGCTCGCGGCGGACGGAACCGCCGCGGTCCACACAGGTGCCGACTGCATCCCCGCCGCGGGCCATGTCGTCGGTGACGGCGTCACGGCCCAGGCGAACTGCGTGGACGGCGCCGCGGTCTGGGAATCGATGGTCGAGGCGTTCACGGCGGCGGGCGGGCCGCTCGCCCACCGGCTTCTCGACGCCCTCGACGCAGCGGAAGCGGCGGGCGGCGACTGGCGCGGCCGCCAGGCGGCCGGGATCCTCGTCGTTGCGGCGGAAGGGAAGCCGTGGGAGACCGTCTGCGACCTCCGCGTCGACGACCACGCCGAGCCGCTCGCCGAGCTCCGGCGGCTCGTCGGGCTGCACGACGGGTACAGCGCAATCGGCGAGGTCGACGGCAGCGCGGCGATCGCCCGCGCTGCGGACATGGACGACCTCGACATCCGTTTCGCCGAGCTCTTCGACGCCGCGCGGGCAGGCGACGTCGCGACCGCTCGCACGCTTGCCGCGGCGCTGATCGCCGAGGACGAGCGCTGGCGTCACTACCTTCGGGCGCTCGCCGACCTCGACCACCTGCCGCACGCCGACGAGGTGCTGGCTGAGCCGTCCTAGGGAAGCGGCACCTTCGGAACGGAGACGACGCCGAGCCGCTCGAGGATCGCGTCGCTCTCGGCCCGATACGCGTCTGCGTCCGGCGATTTCGTGTCGGCCAGCGCGCGCAGCGTAAGCGCCTCCTCGTAGACGGCCCGCAGGTCGCGCGCGATCCGAAGGCTCTCCAGCAGGTGCGGTGTCCCCTCCTCGGGCCTGCGCGCCTGGTGCAGCGCGAGCCCGATTGTCCGCTCGACGAGAGCCTCCAGCCCGCCGAACGGCGTCTCGCGGGCGGCCTCCAGAAGCGCCGATGCGACCTCGAGGGCCTCGGAGTACCGGCCCTCGAGAACGAGGCATTCCGCGAGGCGGGCGTTCGTCTCGTTGACGTAACGACTGGCGTCGATGTCGGCGAAGGCTGCCGCGGCCTCGTCCAGGAGCGCATGTGCCTCCGTAAACCGGCCGTCGCGGGCCGCCAGGCGGCCGAGATTGCTCGTGCCGAGCGCGGCGCCGATCGGGAAGCGCGACGCCCGGCTCACCCGGACCATGTCGCGGAAGAGGACCTCCGCCTCGGCGAGCCGGCCCTGGTCGGAGAGGATCTCGGCGACGTTGTTCTCCTGCACGGCGGCCCAGAGCGGTTCGCCGGCGTGGAGCTTCGCCTCCCGGCTGGCGCGGTAGTACTCGACCGCTTCGTCCCAGCGCCCCTCGCCGTAGTGGTGGATACCGAGGTTGCCCAGAGCTGCACCGCGGATGCGGTGGAGGCCGTGCTCCTCGCTGATCGCGATCGAGCGGTCGAGCAGCGGGACGGCGTCGGCCTGCCCCAGATCGGTATGGGCGAGGCCGGCCACGAAGAGCGCGTGCGACAGCAGCTCCGAGAGACCGGCCTTCTCGGCGACGTCGGCCGCGGTCGTGGCGTGTGCGATCGCGTCCGGATAGACGGCGCGACGGTACGCCACGCTCGCCAGGCCGATCTCGATCGTCGCGAGCATCTCGAGCCCCGGGGCGGCGTCCGCCTCGTGGCCCAGGAGAGCGCGCGCTTCAGCGTAGGTCTCCACCGCTTCGTCGTAGCGTCCCTCGCGGTCGAGGCAGTGACCGATCCGGGCGATGATCCGGGCGCGATCGAGCGACCCCTCGAGCGCGTCGCGCGCCTCTGTGTAGGCCTCCCGGGCCGGCTCGTACGCGCCGAAGCGCTCGCGCATGTCGCCGAGCGCCTCGAGCACCCGCGCGCGGTCGCTCAGCTCGACCGGACGGAGCTCGGTCGCTGCGAGTGCCCGCTCGTACAGCTCCGCCGCCACGACGTTGGCGAAGCCGGACGCGGCGCGGTCGGCGGCTGCGACCGAGTACCGCCAGGCGCGCTCGCCGTCACCCGCCTCGAGGAAGTGGAGCGAGAGGATCGCCGCCTCCTCCTCCGCGCGGTCGCCGGCGCGCCGCTCGAGCGCAAGCCCGACGCGGCCGTGGATGTCGCGGCGGCGCCGGTAGGAGAGACCACCGTAGGCGGTCTGCCGCAGGAGGTCGTGCCGGAACGCGAGCTCGCCGTCGTCGGCCGTCTGCACGAACTCCCCGAGCGCCTCCCACCGTCCGAGGTCATCGGCCTCCGGCACGTCGTCGGCGAGAATCTCGCCGACGAGGTCGAGGCGGAACACCGGCCCGACGACGGCCGCGTACCGGAGCAGCATGCGGTCGACGGGCGCCAGGGTGTCGATCCGCGTCGTGAGCAGCGTCTCGACGGATTCCGGAAGCTCGCCGGTGTCGCCTGCGCGCGCCGCGGCGACGAGCTCGCGCAGGAAGAGCGGGTTGCCCGCGGCGCGGAACGCGATGTCCTCGAGCGCCTCCTCCGAGAGCGCGTGCTCGGCAGCCACCGCGAGCGCCAACGCCGTCGCGCTGTCGACGTCGAGTGGACCAAGCTCGAGGCGCTCGCCTGGACCGCCTCGCTCGACGAGGGAATCCGCGGACGGCCGCGTCGTGACGAGCAGCAACCACGGCCTCGGCGTCTGAGACGCCGCGACGTAGCGGAGGAGGAGACGAGACGCGTCGTCCAGCCAGTGCGCGTCCTCGACGACGATCAGCGTGGGCATCATTAGCATCCGCTCGAGAAACGTCGTCACCGTCGACTGGAGCCGGTGGCGGCTCCGCTCGGCGTCGAGGGCATCGACCTCGGGAGTCGAGGTCGCCTCGGCGTCGAACGGCACCGCGAGGAGCGGAAGCCATGCCGCGAGGTCGGGCATCGTGGCGGTCACGAACGACGCGAGCTGCGCGCCTGCCACCTCGCGCGACGCGTCGGGGACGACGCCGACCAGCTGGCGCAGCGGGTTGCGCCAGGCGCCGTACGGCACGGTGCG
>DASQWH010000220.1:0-3290 GCA_035640335.1 Gaiellaceae bacterium
CCGACGCGGCTGTGGTCCTTGTAGTCGTAGAACTTCCGCGCCTTGACGTAGTCGGTCAGCGCCGCCGGGATCTCCGACTCGAAGCCGTAGCGCTCGACGAGGTCCATGACGTGGTTCGAGACCATCGCCGGGAACCAACGCACCTGGTCCCGCGCGGCGGCGAGGTCGTCGGAGATGTGGCTCGGCGCGCAGACGATGCACTGCAGCGCGTCGGGGTCGCGGCCTTCCTCCTTCGCAGCGGTCCTGGCCGTCTCCATGATCCACTGGATGATCTGCGGATCGGCGAGCTGGATGATGACGCCGTCGCCGACGCGACCCGCGACCGCGAGCGCCTTCGGCCCGTAGCCCGCCACGTGCATCGGGATCTCGGGCAGCTCGTCGCGCACCCACTCGAGCTTCAGCTCCTTGTCGTTCCACGCGACCGGGCGGCCGTTCATCAGGTCCTTCATCATCCGCAGGCGGCGCTCGAACTCGGCCACCTTCACCGGCTGGAGGCCGACGACGCGCCGCGAGGAGTCGCCGCGCCCGATGCCCATCACCATCCGGCCGCCCGAGAGGTCCTGCATGGTCGCGTACCAGCTCGCCGTGATCGTCGGGTCGCGGATGCCCGGGTTCGTCACGCAGTGCCCGAGCTTGATGCGCTCCGTCTTGTCCGCGACGAGGGGCAGCAGCGCGTACGACTCCTGCCAGAGGATGTGGGAGTCGTACGTCCAGCCGTACTCGAAGCCGTTCTGCTCGGCGAGCTGCATGAGCTCGAGCATCCGCGCGAACGGCGGGTCGGGCATCACGGTCATGCCGAACCTGAGCACGTCGCGGAGCATACTCCCGGTGGAATGCGTGCTCTCGCCGTTCTCGTCGGAGCCGCCGTCGTCGTGGCGGCGGTCGATCTGACGCACAAAGCGGTCGCGATCTCGGAGCGCGGCGGCGCCGTCCTGGCGCACGAGCGCTCGGCGGTCTACGCGGTCGGCGTGGCGGCAATCTGTGTCGCGTGGGCCGCCGCCGTCGCATTCCTCCGCGCGCCCGGAATCGCGCTGGCGGCGGGCCTGCTCGTCGGCGGCGCGGCCGGCAATGTCGTGTCGCTCGCGCTCTGGCCGTCGCTCGCGGGTGTACCGAACCCGCTCGTCTCGCACGGCGTCGCCTTCAACCTCGCGGACGTGTCGGCCACGCTCGGCCTGGTGCTCCTCGTGCCGGCCGTCGTCTTCTTCGGTGTCAGACACCGAGACCGGCTCTCCGAGCCGCTCCGTCTGCGCGGCTAAGTCGCGAGCCGGTCGATCGTCTTCGAGGCGAGCCGGTCGAGCGCCTGCACCGCGAGCTCGAGATGCTCCTCCTCCGTGTCCTCGAGCTTCGTGTGCGAAAGGCCGCGCAGGCTCTGGACGAAGAGCATCACGGTCGGCACGCCCGCGCGTGAGACCTCGGCCGCGTCGTGGAGCGGCCCGCTCGGAAGGCGGTGCGACGTGCCGGCAACCTCGATGATCGCCTCGTCGGCGAGCTCGATCAGCTCGTCGTCGAACAGGATCGGCTCGATGTTCCAGATCCGCTCCCACTCGACCTCGACGTCTTCCTCGTGCGCAAAGCGCCTCGAGGCTGCCTCGGCGTTGCTCAACATCTCCGCGAGCTGCGCTGCGTCCAGGTGGCGCTGGTCGAGCAGGCACTCGGCCGTCTCGACGACCGACGTGACGATGCCGGGCTTCGTGACGACGCCGCCCATCGTGCAGACCGCGCCGCGACCGATCCGATTGGCGATCTCGCGAATCTCGAGCTCGAGCTTCGCCGCACCGGCGAGCGCGTCGCGCCGCCTGTCCATCGGCGTCGAGCCCGCGTGCGCCGCCTGGCCGCGGAAGGTGACCTGGTGCCGCTCGACGCCGAACGTCCCGAGCACGACTCCGAGCGGGAGGTCCATGCTCTCGAGGACGGGGCCTTGCTCGATGTGCAGCTCGACGTAGGCAGCCGCGTTCTCGAGCTCGCGCCTCGCTTCGAGCGCGCGCTCGAGGTCGACGCCGTGCGCGCCGATCGCGTCGGGGAGAGAGACGCCGTCCGCGTCCTTGCGCTGGCGAAGCTCGTCCTGGTCGTCCATCGACCCCGCCGCCGCGCTCGACCCGAAGAGCGAGCGCCCGAAGCGCGCGCCCTCCTCGTCGGCCCAGCTGACGAGCCGGACGGTGACCGGGGGCTCGCCCTCCTCGGCGATCCGCCGCAGCACCTCCGAGCCCGCGACGACGTTCAGCGCACCGTCCAGCCAGCCGCCGTTCGGCACCGAGTCGAGATGCCCGCCGATGAGGAGCTCCTTGTCGGAGCGGCCGCGCAGCGTCCACCACTGGTTGCGCGCCTCGTCGAACTCCACCTCCGCGCCCGTGCCGTCGAGCTTCGCGGCCATCCACTCCTGCGCGCGCACCCAGGTGTCCGTCCAGGCGACGCGCTGCGCGCCGTTCTCGTCGCCCGTCAGCTCCTGCAGCTCGCGGAGCTCGGCCACCGTGCGCTTCGGGTCGAGCGGCATCGCCGACGAGCCTAAACTCCACGGCATGTCCGTACTGATCAAAGGCGGACGTGTCCTTACCGCCGCCGACGACTACGTCGGCGACGTGTACGTCGAGGGCGAGCGGATCTCGCTGATCGGCGAGTCGCTCGACGTCCAGGCCGAGAAGGTCGTCGACGCCTCCGGCAAGTACGTGCTCCCCGGCGGCATCGACCCGCACACGCACCTGGACATGCCCTTCGGCGGCACGGTCACGATCGACGACGTCGAATCAGGGCAAACGTCCGCGGCTTTCGGCGGAACGACCTGCCACGTCGATTTCATCATCCAGCCGCAGGGCCACTCGTTCGCGGCCGCGTTCGACGAGTGGAAGGCGAAGGCGAACGGCAAGCAGGTGATCGACATGGGCTACCACATGGCGGTCACGGACCTGAAGGAAGGCGGCACGCTCGAAGAGCTCGCGTCGTTGCCGGACGAGGGCATCACCTCGTACAAGCTGTTCATGGCCTACAAGGGCGCGCTGATGGTCGACGACGAGACGCTCTTCCGCACGATGCAGGTCGCGGCGGAGACGGGCGCGCTCGTGATGGTGCATGCCGAGAACGGCGACGCGATCGACGTGCTCGTCAAGGAAGCCCTTGCCGCCGGCCACACGGAGCCGAGGTACCACGCGCTCACGCGCCCGCCGGAGACGGAGGGCGAGGCGACGAACCGCGCGATCCAGCTCTCACGCGTCGCCGGCTCGCCGCTCTACGTCGTGCACGTGTCCTGCGCCGAGGCGGTCGAGCCGATCGCGATCGCGCGCGAGAAGGGCTGGAAC
>DASQWH010000221.1:0-5165 GCA_035640335.1 Gaiellaceae bacterium
GTGAGGTCCTCACCCGTCAGCCGGACGGCGGTCTTCCGGGCCATGGCGCGGCCAGTCTAGCCTCGCGCCGCTCGGGAAAACTGCGTCCGTGAGCGACGCGACGACCGCCCTCCCCGAGGAGCTCCGCGAGCCGGGGCTGCCCCCCGAGCGGCCGACGGCGCTCCCGCACCGGCCCGACTTCCGGCGCACGTACGCGGCGGTCGCGATCAGCGAGCTCGGCGACGCCTTCCAGTACGTGGCGCTGATGTGGTTCGCGCTCGAGGCAGGCGGACCGCTCGGCGTGATTGCCGTCCGGCTCGCCGACAGCATCCCGGCGCTTCTCTTCGGCTTCCACGGAGGGCTCGTCGCCGACCGGCTCGACCGTCGGCGGACGATGATCGCCGCCGACGTCGTCCGCGGGGCCGTGCTGATTCCCGTGGCGGTCGCGGGCCTGGCGGGGCACCTCCCGCTGAGCGCGCTCGTCGTGGCCGCGTTCGTCCTCACCGCAGCGACGAGCTACTTCGCGCCTGCATATGGCGCGCTGCTGCCGAGCCTCGTCGAGCGGCGGAACGTGCAGGCTGCCAACGGCCTCGTGCGGGCGACCACCGACGGCCTGAACGTCGTCGGGTGGTCGCTCGCCGCGCTGCTGCTCACCTTCATGCCGATCAGCGCCTTCTTCGCGCTCAACGCGGCGTCGTTCCTGCTCTCGGCCGCAATCCTCCTGCGCGTTCGCGTCGGTCGCGAGCACGTGGACGCGGCCGCGCGGTCGGCACCGCGAATCCGCGAAGGGCTCGCTGCACTCCGCCTGCGGCCGCGCCTCGCGATCGCGGTCGCCGTCTTCGGGCTCGCCGTGACGATCTCGTCCGGCACGTGGATCGTCGGCGTGCCGGAGCTCGTGCGCTCGACGCTCGGGCGCGGAGCCGGCAGCTTCTCGCTCGTGGCCGCGTTCTACGCCCTCGGGTCGATCGCGGCCGGCGTCGTCCTGACGCGGCGCATGGTCGCGCAGAAGTCGCTCGGCAGCATCCTCGCGCTGGTGCTCTATCTACCCGCGTACGGCCTGTTCGCGCTCGCCGACGCGGTGCCCCTCGCCCTGGCCGGGTCGCTGCTCGCGGGCGTAAGCCAAGGTACGGCGTGGGTGCTCGTGAACGCGGCCGCGCAGGAGCAGGTGCCAGACCGCTTCCTCGGGCGCGTGATGGGGCTGATCGCGCTGACGCACCGGGGCGCGCACGCCACGGGCCTGCTCTTCGTCGCGCCCGTGTTCGCGTTCGTGGCGCCCGAGACCGTGTTCGGCGCGGCGGCAGTCCTCATCCCGGCGGTCGCGTTGGCGGGCGCTGCGCTCGCGCTCGGTCGAGCAGGCGAAGCTCGAGCACCCGCGACGCGTCGAAGCCGTCGATCCTGAGTGCCGCCCCGGCCGCGGCCGCAGCTGCACCGGCAGGCATCAGCCCGACGAGCTCGGAGCCGAGCACCTCGGCCCCGCGCTGAGCGGCTTCCTCTTCGATGCGACGCACGATCGCGTGCAGCGCGGCCGCTTCCCAGTCCTCGACGTTCATGCTCACCTGGACATGCCCCGCGCTCGGGAGGTCGAGGCCCAGAGCGCGCACGCCGGGAAAGCCGCCGTCCGCCTCACGTACGGCGGCTGCGATCGCCCGGGCGACCTCGAGGTCGTCGGCGCGCAGGTTGACGTTGAACGCGATCAGCGGAGCGCGCGCTCCTACCAGCACGCCGCCTGCAGATGGATCGACGCGGCCGGGACCGAAGTCAGGCTCGAGCTCGCCGGAGTCGATCCGGCGCTGGAGCTCCTCCGGGCCGCCGCGACGGAAGAAGGCGGGTGTCCGCCCCGGGGCCAGAGCGCCGTAGAGGAAGGTCGGGAGACCGAGCTCGGCGCCGATGCGCCCGGCGACGGCCCTCGCGGCAGCCTTGGCGCGCGGCATGTCGCCCGGCTCGAGGGGGACGATCGGCACGACGTCGGCCGCGCCGATGCGCGGATGCGCGCCGGCGTGCGTGCGGAGGTCGATCCGCTCGCGTGCGCAGGCGACGCCCGCAAGCAGTGCGGCCTCGAGCTCCGCGTCGTCGCCGACGAGGGTGAAGACGGACCGATTGTGGTCGACGTCGCTATGTACGTCGAGCAGCTCTGCGTGCTCGGACAGCGCCGCCGCGACCGCGTCGATCGTGTCGCGGTTCCGGCCCTCGGAGAAGTTCGGCACGGATTCGAGCGGGAACCGCACGGGCGTACTCTAGGAGCGTGAAGGCGTACTACGACCGGCGCGCGCGGGAGTACGACGACTGGGTGTACGGCACCGGGCTGTTCGCTGGACGGCACAGGGCCGGGTGGCACGAGGAGCGCGGCCGGCTCGAGCAGGCGCTCGCCGCGCTGCCGCCGGTCCGCACGCTCGACGTCGCTTGTGGCACCGGCTGGCTGACGCAGCACCTGCGCGGCGACATCGTCGGGCTCGACGCCAGCGAGAGCATGCTCGAGATCGCCCGGGAACGCGTCCCCGCCGGCGAGTTCGTCGTCGGTGAAGCGCTCGATCTCCCGTTCGACGACGATTCGTTCGACCGGGTCTTGGCCGGCCACTTCTACGGCCATCTGGAGGAAGACGACCGCGTTCGTTTTCTCGAGGAAGCCCGGCGCGTGGCGCCCGAGCTCGTCGTCGTCGACTCGAGGCTGCACGAGGAGGTCGAGCCGGTGCAGTGGCAGGAGCGCGTCCTCAACGACGGCTCTCGCTGGGAGGTCTTCAAGCGCTACTTCGTGCCGGAGGAGCTGGTGGACGAGCTGGGCGGCGGCGACGTGGTCTTCGACGGGCGCTGGTTCGTCGCGGTTCGCTCGAGCGCTTGACGCGGCGGCGCTCGTCGTACCGGTCGCTCGCCTCGCTGCAGCGCGACAACCGCGTCTGCCGCGCGTGTGCCGAGGCTGGTTACCCGCTCGAGTCGCTGCCTGTCTTCGAGGGGCGGCAGGGGCAGCGGGCATACATCCTCGGGCAGGCGCCGGGCGCGGTCGAGGGGGTCGAGCGGCGGCCGTGGCGCGGGCGCGCGGGGCAGACGCTGCGGCGCTGGCTGAGGATGGACGAGGACGAGTTCTACGCGACGTTCTACTGCGCGTCGGTGACGCGCTGCTATCCCGGGCGAGCGCCGGGTGGAGGCGGCGACCGGACGCCGACCGCACGCGAGCAGGAGCTGTGCTCCTTCTGGCGCGAGTGGGAGCTGCGGCTGCTGCGGCCGGGGCTGATCGTGGCCGTCGGCGGCCTCGCGGTGCGACGGCTGCTCGGCGTGACGAAGCTCGAGGAGTGCATCGGCGAACGCTTCGAGCTCGAGGGCGCCGTCGTGGTGCCGCTCCCACATCCGTCCGGGGTGAGCCGCTGGCTGAACGCGCCGGAGAACCGGGCACGGGTCGAGCACGCCGTCGAGGTCATCCACGCGGAACTCGCGCGCCTGGCGACGGCGGATGCTGCACGTGGCGGGCCGTCCAAACCTGGCCAACGCCCCGGTTAATCTCGGTACCCCCAAAGCTCCTCCCCGCGCGTAGCGCGTGTCCGCGAAGCGGACCGGTGGAAGGGGTCTCGGGGAACCGGGAGGTTCCCCCAGCTGCCCTTCGAGCGTGGAAGGGGTCTCGAGGAACCGGGAGGTTCCCCAGCTGCCCCTTCGAGCGCCGAAACCGCAACACGTGGGAAACGCAACCGTGCCAAGAGCGTCAAAGGCGCGGCCCGGCGACCGAGGAGCGCCTCGCTAGATTTCGACTGTGGCAACAACTCCCAAGTACCGCCGCACGTTCAAGCGCCTGCTCGGCTTCCTGCGGCCGTACAAATGGTCGCTGATCGTCTCGATCGTCCTCGCGGTCGGCTCGCAGGCCGCCGCAGTCGTCATCGCCTGGCTCACCGGTGACGCGCTCGAGCGGGCGCTCTTCGACGAGAGCAACCGCACGCTCTGGCTGATCGCGCTCGCCGTCCTCCTGACCGGTCTCGTCCGGGCGCTCTGCATGATGGGCCGCCGCCTCATCGCCGGCCGCCAGGCGCTCGCAATCGAGTACGACATGCGGAACGCGTTGTACGCGAAGCTGCTGCGCCTCTCGTTCGGCTTCTACGACCGGCACCAGACCGGCCAGCTGATGTCACGCGCGACCGTCGACCTGCAGGCCGTCCGCTTCTTCCTCGGCTACGGCCTCATCTTCTTCTTCCAGCACGTCCTCACGATCCTCGGCGTCACCGCGGTCATGTTCGTGGCCAACTGGCGCCTCGCTCTGGCCGCCACCGCGGTCACGCCGTTCATCGTCGTCCTCGCCTACCGCTACTCGAGCATCTCCCATCCCGTCCTCCGCGACGTGCAGCAGAAAATGGCCGACGTCGCGACCGTCGCCGAGGAGAACATCGTCGGCGTCCACGTCGTCAAGTCGTTCGCGCAGGAGCGCGCCGAGACGGAGAAGTTCGCCGGCCGCTCCGAGGCCGTCTTCCGCCGGAGCGTCGACGCGAACCGCCAGCGCGCGGTCTACGTGCCGCTGCTCTCGTTCCTGCCGCTGATCGCACAGGCCGCGGTGCTGCTCGTCGGCGGGCGCATGGTCGCCAATGGAACCCTCGCCTTCCGGGAGTTCTTCTTCTTCAACGTCCTCGTCGTGATGCTCGTCATGCCGTTGCGGATGCTCGGCATGTGGATCGGGCAGGCGCAGCGGGCGACCGCGTCCGGCGAGCGCATCTTCGAGGTCATGGACGAGCCGGAGGAGATCAGCGAGGGGCCTGACGCGGTCGAGCTGCCGCCCGGGGACGGCAACGTGCGCTTCGAGCACGTCGACTTCGAGTACGCGCCCGGCCGTCCAGTGCTGAAGGACATCGACCTCGAGCTCGAGCCCGGCCGAACCGTCGCGCTCATCGGCCACACCGGTTCCGGGAAGACGACGCTCGCCTCGCTCGTGCCGCGCTTCTACGACATAACGGGCGGCCGGGTGACCGTCGACGGCTCCGACGTCCGCGACCTGAAGCTCGTCTCGCTGCGGCGCGCGATCGGCATCGTCGCGCAGGATCCGTTCCTCTTCTCGGCGACGGTTTTCGAGAACATCGCCTTCGGCGCGCCCGAAGCGACTCGCGAGGAGGCCGAGCAGGCCGCCCGCCTCGCCCAGGCTCACGAGTTCATCGCCGAGCTGCCGAAGGCCTACGACACCGTGATCGGCGAGCGTGGGATCACGCTCTCGGGCGGGCAGC
>DASQWH010000222.1:0-23023 GCA_035640335.1 Gaiellaceae bacterium
TACGCCGCGTCGCACGCGAGAGCGGGCTCCTCTTCCCGCCCGACCCAGGCGCGGCCGAGCAGTCCCAAATCGGCGGCAACATCGCCACGAACGCCGGCGGCCCGCACGCGTTCAAGTACGGGACGACGGGCGCGTGGGTGACCGGCCTCGAGGCCGTGGTGCCGCCGGGCGAGGTCGTCTCCGTCGGCGGGCCGTTCCGCAAGGACGTGGCCGGTTACGACCTGAAGAGCCTGCTCATCGGATCCGAGGGGACGCTCGGCGTCATCACCGCCGCGTGGTTGAAGCTGATTCCGACGCCGGAAGCGGCGTTGCCGGTGGCTGCGTTCTACGACGGCACCGCGGCAGGTTGCGCGGCGCTCGAGCGCGTGGTCGGCAACGGTCTCGCAGTCGCGGCGCTCGAGTATCTGGACGGGCCGACGCTCGAGCTGGCCGGTGCTCTGTTCCCGGGCGGCGTGCCGGAGGGCTCCGGCTTCCTCGTGCTGGCGGAGGCCGACGGCTCGGCCGTCGAGGCGGCGCGGCTGCGCGCCGAGGTCGTCGAGGTTCTCGAAGAGGACGCCCTCGCGGTACAGGCGCCGGAGGACGTCCGGAGCGTCGGCGAGCTGTGGCGCTGGCGCGGCGGCGTCTCGCTCGCGGTCACAGCCCGCCGCGGCGGCAAGGTCAGCGAGGACATCGTCGTCCCGTTCGACCGGCTCGCCGATGCGATCGAGGAGACGCTCGCGATCGGCCGGCGCCACGACCTCGTCGCCTGCTCGTGGGGCCACGCGGGCGACGGCAACCTGCATTCGACGTTCCTGATCTCGCCGACAGACGCGGACGAGCTCGCTCGCGCAGAGGCCGCCGCCGAGGAGCTCTTCGAGCTCGCCGCGCGCCTCGGCGGCTCGATCTCGGGCGAGCACGGAGTCGGCGTCGCGAAGGGCGGCCAGCTCGCGCGCGTGTGGGGCCCGCGCGCGCTCGAGCTGCACGCCGAGGTCAAGCGCGCCTTCGACCCGAAGGGCCTCCTCAACCCGGGCAAGAAGCTGGGCGCGGCCTAAGCGCGGCGGAGCCGCCGCACGCTCTCGATCACGACGGCGACCGCGACGGCGAGGCCGAAGCCGACGGCGAGCGCCAGCCCTGGACGCTCCTCGAACGTCCGCCCGCCGAAGTAGCCCAGGAGCGCGGCGTAGGAGGCCCAGGCAATCGCCGCCAGGGCCGCGTACGCAACGAAGACCGGCGCACGCATGCGGGTGAGACCGGCGGTGACGGTCACCGCCGTCCTCCCGCCGGGGATGAAGCGCGCCGCGAAGATGATCAGGCCGCCGCGGCGTGCGAGTGCCGAGCCGGCCCAGTCCAGACGGCGTGACACCCTGGGGCTCCGCGCGAGCCTGCACTCGAACCGGTTGCCGCTCACCCGTCCCACCACATAGGCGGTGGTGTCTCCGATCAGGGCTCCGGCAGCGCCGGTCGCGATGACGAAGGCGATGCTGAGCTCGCCGAGCCCCGCGAGCACGCCTGCCGTGATGACCGTCGCCTCGCTCGGTACGAACGGAAAGAGCGCGTCGAATGCCGCGACGGCCGCGATCAGGCCGTACGTCCAAGGCGAACCGGTGACGAGGTCGAGCAGGTCAGAGAACATGGCCCTACTTCATCCAACGAGCACGGTCGCCGGGGCTGTTCCCTCTCGGCAGGCGGCTCAAGCGCGGACCGTCGAACCGGGGCGTGCCAGACCGCTCTCGTAGGCGAAGATCACGGCTTGGACGCGGTCGCGCAGCCCGAGCTTGGCCAGGATCCGCTTGACGTGCGTCTTGACCGTCGACTCCTCGATCACGAATGCAGCGGCGATCTCGGAGTTCGAAAGCCCTCGCGCGACGAGCTCGAGCACCTCGCGCTCGCGCGGCGTCAGCTCCTTCAGCCGCCTGGCCGCGGCGGCCTCGACCGCCGGATGGCCGGCCATGCGGTCGATGACGCGCCGCGTCACCGACGGCGAGAGCAGCGAGTCGCCGGCGGCGATCGACTTGATCGCGGCGATCAGCTCTTCGGGTCTCGTCCGCTTGAGCAGGAAGCCCGAGGCGCCCGCGTTGAGGGCGCCGAAGATGTAGTCGTCCTCCTCGAACGTCGTCAGGATCACGACCTTCACTTCGGGTGAAACCGCGAGCACGTCCCGGGTCGCGGCGATGCCGTCGAGCTCCGGCATACGCACGTCCATCAGCACGACGTCGGGTGCAAGCGCGCGCGTGCGCTCGAGTGCTTCTCGTCCGTCCCCGGCCTCGCCGACGACCTCGACCGACTCGTCGCTCGCCAGGACGGACTCGAGGCCTGCCCGCATCAGGTCGTCGTCGTCGACGAGGAGCACCCGGATCGGCGTCATCTCCTGTCCTCCCCGTAGGGCAGGAGAGCGCGGACACGGAAGACGCCGTCGCTCGAGCCCGCATCGAGCGTCCCACCGAGCAGGGCGGCGCGCTCACGCATCCCGACGAGACCGTGGCCGCCGCCGTTGGAGGACGCCGCCCCGGCCGGGTTCACGACGCTGATCTCGACGGCGTCCTCCCCGAAAGCGATCACGACCCCGGCCCGGCCCGAGCCGTGGCGGGCCGCGTTCAGCAGCGCCTCCTGGAGGATCCGGTAGGCGGTGCGGTCGACGGCCGGCGAGAGTGGACGCCGGTCGCCCTCGACGTCGATCGTGACGGGGAGACCTGCCGTACGGTGCCGGTCCGCGAGCGCTTCGAGCGCGGCCAGGCCCGGCGGGGGCTCGACCTCGTCGGACGTGGCATCGTCGCGAAGCGCGCGCACGAGCTGGTCGATCTGGCCGATCGTGTCGCGCGCGACTTCCTCGACCGTCTCGAGGGCGGCGCGGGTGCGCTCGGGATCCCGTTCCTGGTGCAGCCGGGCAGCCGCCGCCTGGACGAGGATGACGTTGATCGCGTGGCCGGCCGAGTCGTGGAGGTCGCGGGCGATGCGGGCCCGCTCCTCCGCCGCGGCGAGCCGCCGCTCGCGCTCGGCCTCCAGCTCGGCGCGCCTGGCCCGCTCCTCGAGCTCGCGTAGTCGTTCCCGGCGCAGCCGGGTCCGGTCGCCCGCCACCCAGACCCCGCTCCAGAGGACGGTCCCGAGCAGCGCCTCGCCGCCGGGAAAGCGGTCGTGTCCGAGGCCGAAGGCAGTGAGATGGACGCCCAAGAGACCCACGACCAGGCCGAGGACGCGTACCGTCTGCCGTCCGTGCCCCGAGTAGGCGAGGGCGACGAAGTAGAGCGCGATCGCCGGGCCGACGGGCGGTCCCTCCGGCTCGGCGACGGCGAACAGTCCAGCGCTCGCGAGCGCCGTCATGACGAGCACGAGCAGTGGGTAGCGGCGGCGGGCTGCGAGCGGCAGGGTCGCGAGAGCGGCCAGCAGGATCGCGGCGGCGCTTGCACCGTTCCATTCGTGTTTCGGGAGCAGCAGCAGGAAGAGGGTCGCGGCGAAGGCGGCGACCGCGATCCCGATGTCGGTCACCAGCGTCTTCCGCATCGTTACGAGGGTACCGCCGGGCGCCCGCGGCCGGATCCTCCCCGGGGAGGATCCGCATCCTCCCTGGGAGGGACGCTCGCGTTCCTCCCCGAGAGTGTTTCGGCCGACGGATGCCGGCACCTAGCTTGGCCGGCATGCAGACGAACACCTCATCTCAGCCGAACGGGCGACTTGCGCGCCTCGGAGATCTCGCCTACCGCCGCCGCGGCCGCTTGGTCCTCGCCTGGATCGCGGCGCTGGGGGCCGTGCTCGTGCTCGCGCCCCGGGTGGCGGGCGACTTCTCGTCGAACTTCTCCTTCCCCGGAACCGAGTCGCAGCAGGCAGCGGACCTCGTCGAAGCCCACTTCCCGCGCAGCTCCGGCGAGAGCGTCAACGTCGTCTGGGAAGCGCCCGGCGGCGCCCGCGCGGCTCAGCCGCGGATCGATCGCTTCCTCGCCAAGGCCGAACGCGTCAAGGACATCGGTCGGCCCTCGAAGCCACGCTACTCGCGCGGCGGCACGATCGGCCTCGTCCAGATCGACCTCGAGAAGCGCTCGATCGAGATGGACGTCGGCTCGGGCAAGCGGCTGATCGAGCTCGCCGACGAGACATCGGGAAACGGACTGAGAGTCGAGCTCGGCGGCAACCTGATCCAGCAGGCTCAGGAGCAGGCGGCGCCAGAGTTCATCGGCCTCATCGGCGGAGCCGTCGTGCTCCTGATCGCCTTCGGCTCGGTCGTCGCGGCCGGACTTCCTCTCCTCGTGGCGGCCTTCGGCCTCGGCATCTCGGCGACGCTGATGGGAGTCGTCGCCCTGCTCGTCGACACCCCCGACTTCGCGCCGGCAGTCGCCGGCCTGATCGGGATCGGCGTCGGCATCGACTATTCGCTGCTCATCCTGACCCGGTTTCGTGCGGCGCTGATCGGCGGCGCCGAGGTCCGTGACGCCGTCGTCGAGGCGGTCTCGACCGCGGGCCGCAGCGTGATCGTGGCCGGTCTCACGGTCGTCATCTCGATGTTCGGGCTCTTCTTCATGGGCGTCTCGTTCCTCTACGGCGTCGCCCTCTCGGCGAGCCTCGCCGTTCTGGTCGTCGTGATTGCTGCCGTGACGCTGCTGCCGGCGCTGCTCGCCTTCGCGGGTCGCCGTGTCGATCGGCTGCACATCCCCGGGCTCGGCCGTTCGCTTCGCACCGCGGACGGCACCCTGGCGACGCGCTGGAGCGGGCTCGTGCAGCGGCACGCCGCCGTGGCCGCGGTCGCTGGAGCCGTCGTGCTGATCGCGCTTGCGGCGCCGGTCCTCGGGCTTCGCTACGGCTTCCCCGACGAGGGCAACGACCGCCAGGGCACGTCGACGCGCGCGGCCTACGACCTCGCCAGCCGCGGCTTCGGCCCGGGCGCGAGCGGCCCGCTGCTCGTGGTCGCGGAGGACAAGGTGGGGCTGGAGACGTTCGCAGCTCAGGCCCGCCGCCAGCCGGGCGTGTCGTATGTGGGCCCGGTCCGGGTGAGCCCCGACTCCGAGGCCGCGATCGTGTCCGTCGTTCCGAAGACGACGCCACAGGACGCTGCAACCACCGACCTCGTCCACGAGCTGCGCGAGTTGAGCGGGCCGGGGATCTACATCGGCGGCCTCAGCGCGGCGGTCATCGACCAGAGCGAGTACGTCGCCGACCGCATCCCGCTCTTCATCGGCGGTGTGGTCGTGCTCTCGTTCCTGCTGCTGCTGTTCGCCTTCCGCGCGCCGTTGATTGCGCTCAAGGCCGGCGTGATGAACCTCTTCTCGGTCGGAGCCGCGTACGGCATCGTCGCGCTCGCCGCGGAGGGAGGCGCCTTCGGCAGCGTGCTCGGCGTCGACACCGACACGCCAGTCCCGCCCTTCATCCCGGTGATGATGTTCGCGGTCCTCTTCGGGCTCTCGATGGACTACGAGGTCTTCTTGCTCTCGCGTGTGCGCGAGGAGTACGCGAGGACCGGCGAAACGCACAGCGCCGTCGCCAACGGGTTGGCCAGGACAGCGCGCGTGATCACGGCTGCGGCGGCGATCATGGTCGTCGTCTTCCTCGCGTTCGTCTTCAGCAGCGAGGTCTTCCTCAAGCTGATGGGCGTCGGCATGGCGACCGCGATCCTCGTCGACGCCACGATCGTGCGGATGGTGCTCGTGCCGGCCGTGATGCAGCTCCTCGGCTCGGCGAACTGGTGGATTCCGAAGTGGCTCGACCGGGCTCTGCCCCGGTTCGAGCCGAAGCACGCAACGACTCGCTGAAAGGAGGTTGAAATCGCGATGTCTCTCTCACTCGCAACGGTTCTCGCGAACTCCGGTGACCACGGCTGGTGGCCGGTGTTTCCGGTCCTCTGGCTCGCGCTCATCGGGCTTGTGATCTGGTTCGTCGTGCGCCGGATGCGCCCGGCGACGCCGGATGGGCTCGACCAGGCCCGCGGGATTCTCGCCGAGCGCTACGCCCGCGGCGAGATCTCAGGCGACGAGTACCGGGAACGCCTCGAACAGCTGCGCTGAGCAGGGAATAATCGCCGGCGCCAGGGCGTTCCTATCTATGCGGCGGCGGGCAGGTCGTTTGGGCCTGCCCGGACCCCCGCCGGCGAAGGAGGAGATTCCACTGAAGCAGTTCCACCCTGAGCTCATGCTCACAACAGTTCGCTGCACGTCGTGCGGCAACACCTTCACCACTCGCTCGAATCGGAGCGAGCTGGTCGTCGACGTCTGCTCGAGCTGCCACCCGGCCTACACCGGGATCGAGCGGGCCGCTCCGAGCGGCAGCCGCATCGAGCGCTTCGAGCGTCGCCGGCGACTAGCAGAGAGAAAGGAGAGACGTTTTTGAGCACGATTGTCGAAGAGCCGCTCCAGGCCTTCCTCGAGGACGCGGAGAACCGCGGCACGATCGAGGAGAGCGCGCTGGACGCCTTTGCGGCCGAGCACGACCTCGACGACGAGGAGCTCGCTGAGCTCCGCGCCGAGCTCGAGGCGCGTGAGGTCGACGTCGCCGCGCCGGACCGGGAGCCCATCGAGGGCGTCGAGGTGTCCGGATCGGCGGATGCGCTGACCCTGTTCATGAACCGGGCCGGCCGCTACCCGCTGCTGACGGCGGCCGAGGAGGTCGCGCTGGCGAAGCGCATCGAGCGCGGCGAGGCCGCGGCCAAGGAGCGGATGATCAACTCGAACCTGCGTCTCGTGATCTCGATCGCGAAGCGCTACCAGAGCCGGGACGTCCCGTTGCTCGACCTGGTCCAGGACGGCGTCATCGGGCTGAACCGAGCCGTCGAGAAGTTCGACTGGCGGCGCGGCTTCAAGTTCTCGACGTACGCGACCTGGTGGATCCGCCAGGCGTGCCAGCGCGCGATCTCGAACCAGTCGCGGACGATCCGCGTGCCTACGCACGTGAACGAGCGCCGGCAGAAGCTGGCCCGCGTCGGCCGCGAGCTCGAGGCCAAGCTCGGACGCAAGCCGACTCGGGAGGAGCTGGCCGAGGCGGCCGAGCTCTCGCCGAAGCATGTCGACGAGGCACTCGACGCGGCCGATGCGCCGGTCTCGCTGAACCAGCGCGTCGGCTCCGAGGAGGAAGCCGAGCTCGGCGATCTCTTCGAGGACCCGAGCGCGGACGATCCCGCCGGCGAGGCCCTGAGCTCGCTCGAGCGCGGGGCGATTCGTGCGACGGTCGCCCGCCTGCCGGAGCGCGAGCGGCGCGTGATCGAGCTTCGCTTCGGCCTCGACGGCGACCCCAAGCCGCTGGAGACGATCGGCAAGGAGCTCGGCATCTCGCGCGAGCGGGTGCGTCAGCTCGAGGAGGACGCCCTGGCCAAGCTGTCCGCGGAGCTGGCCGACCCCGCCGAGCTCGACCTGGCCGCCTGACAAGCCCCGGTGTCAGACACCGGCTAGGAGCTCCTCGGCTGAAGAGGGGGCCACCCTCCGGTGTCTGACATCGCTATCGTCGCCCGGCCATGTGCTTCGAGTACGACTCGGTGCCGCCCATTCCCGTGATCTCGGGCGGCGCCGTGTCGCACGAGGATCTCGTGCTCGAGGCGCGCGACGGGGCCCGCTTCGCCGCCTTCGCGGCCGTCCCCGACGAGCCCGCGCAGGCCGGGGTGGTGATCCTCCCGGACGTCCGCGGCCTCTACCGCTTCTACGAGGAACTGGCTCTGCGATTCGCCGAGCGCGGGATCGCCGCGGTCGCGATCGACTACTTCGGGCGCACCGCGGGCGTCGCCAAGCGGGGTGAGGATTTCGAGTACATGGAGCATGTCGCGCAGGCGACGGGCGAAGGAATCCAGGCCGACGTGCGCGCCGCCGTCGAGTGGCTGCGCCCGCGAGCGAACACGATCTTCACCGTGGGGTTCTGCATGGGCGGACGCGAGTCGTGGCTCGCGGCCGCGAGCGGCCACGGTCTCGCCGGCGCCATCGGCTTCTACGGGCGTCCCGGAACCGGGCGCGACGGCTCACCCGGCCCGGTCGACCGCGCGCCTGAGCTCGACGCGCCGATCCTCGGCCTGATGGGCGGCGCCGACGAGGGGATCCCACCGAAGGACGTGGCGAAGTTCGAGCAGGCGCTCGAGGCCGCGAGTGTCGAGCACGAGCTCGTCACGTACGACGGTGCGCCACACAGCTTCTTCGACCGCAAGCAGGAGGAGTTCGCCGACGCGTCTGAAGACGCCTGGGCACGGGCGCTCGCTTTTATCGAGCGGTACAGCTAGCTAACAGGCGGCGCGGCGCACCCTCGGCAGCGCGACTGGCGGGCGCCAGGCCGGATCGGCGGCGCCGTACCTGCTCGAGCGCACCAGGAGCCGCTCGCCGACGCCGTCGGGCCGGATGCTGTAAATCGCGCTCGCAGGACTCGTGCCCCGCGCGAACGTGATCAGCCGGCCGCGTGGCGACCAGGACGGCGCCGACTCGGCCTCGCTGCCCGAGGTGAGGCGGTGCGGCGTAGCACCGCTCGCGGCCGCGACGGCGATGTGCCCGGTCTCCGAGGCGGGCGACTGCAAGGCGATGTAGGCGAGCCTCGACCCATCCGGGGCCCACGCAGGCTCCCTGGCCTGCGACGCGATCAACCGCTTGGCGGTCCCGTCGACGGTGATCGCGTAGATCCGGCTGATCGCGCGCTGCTGGTCGAGGTCGAGCTTGTCGGTGTACGCGATCTCACGGCCGTTCGGCGACCAGGCCGGAGTCGTCGCCGCGTTCCGCCCCGTCGGCAGCGTGGACTGCACCTGGCCCTCGCGGCTCGCGATCACGATCCGGGGCACCGGTGCGCCGGCGCTGTAGGCGAGGCGACGTCCGTCGGGCGCCCACGTCGGGTCGGCGACGGCCGTCGCAGGGTCGAAGCGGCGGACGATGCGGCCGCGCGCGTCGGCGATGACGATGCGCGACTGGCCGGCCGCGGTCCGCACGAACGCGACGAAGCGGCCGTCGCGCGTCCACGCCGCTCCCCGGTCGTCGAGCCTGCCCGTCACCCGCAGCCGTCGCGTGCCGTTCGGCCGCGCGATGCAGATGCCTTGCGCCTGCGTCGCCGAGTACGTGAGGAGTGCCGCGGGCGGGCGCGCCGACTGCGACGCGGCGACCGGGGCCAGTGAGGCAATGACCCCGCCTAACACGAGGGCTCGCTTCACTGCGCTTGAGCGTACCCGGCTGGCCGCCGTCGAAACACCACGGGCCCGCCGGAGCGGGCCCGTGATTCTCGATCGATCTTCTCTAGCGGCAGCCCGGGAACCTGAACGCGCCGATGCGCGTCAGCCAGCCGGCGAGAGACGTCTGCTCCGAAGCGGCCGTGTAGTACTCGTTGATGTAGTAGAAGGTGCAGTCGTCCTTCGGGTCGACGTTGAGCGACGTGTAGTCGCCCCAACGCGAGTTCACCGTCCGCTGCACGCCCGACCCGTTCTGCAGGACGGCCTCGCCCTGGGAGAGCTCGCCGAGCGGATCACCTGCCAGGCGCCCCGCGTAGCGGATGCCCGGGAACACGCTCGTGCCGTTGACCACGCTGTAGCCAAGCGCGATGTTGCCTTTCCGGTCCGAAGCGACGCTGCCCATCCAGCGGTGGACGCCGTCGTTCGGTGCGTACGTGCCTTGCTGGTGGATGACCGGATCCTGCGGGTTGCGGATCTCGTACCAGCGCATGCCGGCCTGGCTCGGCCTCGCCTCGACGGACTGCGTCGTGACCAGCGACTCGTGCGTGCGGAAGTTGCGGTACTGCAACCGATAGGTCGGCCGCTGGCGGTACGACAGGATGTCGAGGTACTGGTTCGGGTCGGTGATGCCCGGCTGCGGGAGGCAGTCACGGGCCCCGGGTGCGCACGGATAGATCGAGTCGAACGGCGCCGTCGGCAGCTCCGCGATCAGCCCGAACGTCGAGTCGTCGGGATGGCTGAAGTCGACGTTCGCCCCGTACCAGTTGATCGCATCGCGCGGCGCCCCGTAGAACGCACCGTCGTCCATCGTCCCGGCGAAGTACTCGGGGCTGTGTGGCGGCGGGTGCCTCTTCCCGTCGAGGTCCGCCGGAAGCAGGCCGTCTCCGAGCCGGTAGAGCGGGTCGATGCCGTCAGTGAGGTAGAAGGCGACGACCGACGGGTCGGGCTGCGCCTCGACCAGCGCGTGCCGGTCGATGGCGTAGATGCCGATCCGGTAGTCGGTGTCCAGCGGCCCGAACTCGCGGGTCGTGATGTAGAGCGCCTCCGGCATGAGGCCGTACTTCGGGTAGTCCGGGAACCACTCACCGGTCGAGAACGCATAGCGGGCGTACGAGCCGAGCGGGTCGTCGGTCGTCGAGACAGCGACGCAGTTCCAGAACTCGTCAGGCCCCTGCGACGTGAACTGGGTCAGGATCCAGCGGTTCGAGATCTCGTCGAAGACGACGATTGGGTCGCCGTTCCCACCGGCGCAGTCCGTGACCGGGAAGTTCTGCCAGAGGCTCCCGATCGCAGCCGGGCCGTAGAGAACGGCTCCCGTCTTGCTGTAGATCGCGAACGTCAGGTTGTCCATGGCGACGTAGTGGTGCATCCCGACGTCGCCGACCGGGTCCGGCGGATTGACCCGGCGCCCCTGTGTCCTGAAGTTGTCCTCCTGGTTCGGGCCCTCGAACGAGAACAGCGGCGACGGCATGGCGTTCGGCGCGAGGGCTCCGCCGGGCCGCAACGCCCCGTCTCGGGTGTACTTGTGGTTCCCGACCGGGCCGGTCCCGCGCTCAGGCCGCGAGGTCACGACTCCGGCGCCGCGATCGGGTGCGATCGCGGCCATCGCGCGGAGCGGCGGCGAGATGTCGAACGCGACCGGCTTGCTCACCTGCGGACGAAGCGGGGCGATGCCCCCGTTGCCGGCGTTCGCCGTCCCCGTCGCGACGAGCACGCCAAAAGCGGCGGCAAGACACGCCGCCGCGAAACGGCCTTTCCTCATATCTGCTCCTCCCCTCCGTGTACTGCGGTGCGGCGCCGACCCTACACGACGGAAGCGCGGCGATCAGCGCTTTTGCGATAACCCAGCCAGCCGCCGAGGAAGGCAATGACCGCGCCGAGCAGTCCGACGAAGCCGCCGGCTGCCGGCTTCGCGATGCTCTCGCTCTCGATCGCTGGGATGCCGATGTAACGCACCCACAAAAGGGCGCTCGCGACGCCGAGCGCCATGAGGGCGGCGAGCCAGACCGTCCGCCCCAACGGGACCAGCATGAGCAGACCGCATGCTGCGATCGCGAGCGCAGTGGCGATCGGATCGAACGCCTCCTGCGCGGAGCGCTCGAGGATGACCTGGTCGGCGGGCAGCTCCGGGCCGCCGGAGTTGAACGGAATTGCGGTTCCGGCCACGATCAAGCTCGCTCCGCAAACGGCGAGGATGATCGTCGCCGCGGGCAGCTTCTGCGAGTGCCTCGAGAGCTCGGACATTCCAGCGCGGAACCCGACCCCGAGCACGATGCCGGCTCCGGCGAGTGCGAGCAGCACTCCGAGCAACACGCCCGAAGAGCCGCCCCAAGCCGCCCAGGCAACGCTGACGTACTTCGCAGCCCCGGCGAATCCAAATCCGAGCAGGAGCCCCGCGCCGAGTGCCTGCGTCCGGGGATTGCGCAGGAGCGCGGACGCGAGTACGGAGCCGAGAACGATGGCGATCGGGGCAAGCGAAGTGAACGCGCCGCCGTGACGCGCGTTGCCGCCGAATGAGTTCTGGAGGAAAGAGTTTCCGTTGTCCCACCGCACGACGACGCCCACGGCGAGCAGCGCGGCGCCGAGCAGAGCGGCGAGGGACGCGAGCGCGAGGTCGACTGGCGGCGGCGGCGGCGGAGGACGAGGAGGAGGAGGAGGACGGCCATGTAGCCGGTCCTGAACAGCCGAAACCAGTCGCGGGAGGTGGTGCGCCAGCGGAGGCGTCGTCGCGTTGAACCAATGCGGGGCGGACAAGAAGAACTCGAGCGGCTTCGACATCGGAGAATTGTCGATCCGGACTGGCAGGAAGATGATCTTCTCGTTGCCGGCACGCTCGACCTCGCGCTCGACCTGCTGGGACTCGCTCGCGGACGCTGAAAGCACGACGATCATCACGCGGACGGTCTCGATTGCTCCCACGATGGCCGCTGCGTAGGGCTCGCCTGGGCGAATGTCTCGCGGGGCTATCCAGCAGCGCACGCCCGCGGCCTCGAGGGCGTTGCAGATTGCGGTCGCGGCCGGCTCGTCGGGCGACGCGTACGAGATGAACACGTCGTAGTGTCCAGCCATGGCTTCAATCCCCTCGCGGTGAAAGCCTACGCCGCGTCGCGGAGCCGATGTTCGGAGGGGACAGCCGCAGCTCACGGCCGCCCGTGAGGCCGGCGGGCCTGAGGATGAGGACGAGCGCCATCAGCGAGCCGAGCAAGATCAGGCGCGTGCCGGAGGGGAGGTCGAGCGTAAGGCCGACGTCGACCCCCTGCTCCGCCTCGGTGAGGAACGAGTTCACCCCGCTGACGACGAGCGCACCGAGCACCGCTCCCCAGAGGCTCGAGACGCCGCCGACGACGAGCATCGCGAGCGTCACGAACGTCAGCTCGAGGTAGACCTGCTCCGTTGTGATCGAGCCGAGCTCGTGGACCAGCAGCGCACCGGAGAACGCTGCGAGCGCGCCGGACAGGGTGAACGCCCACAGCCGCTGGGCGTGCACGTTCACGCCCACGCCGCGAGCGGCAGCAGCGTCCTCGCGTGTCGCCCGCAGCATGCGCCCCAAGCGGCTGCGCTGGTACGCGAACGCGACGGCGACGACGACGAGCGCTCCGATCGTCGCCTGGAGCGGGCCCGTCGTCTCCGGCACGAGCGACAGCGTCGTGGCGCCCGGCCCGATCTTCGTCCACTCCCGAAGCAGGTTGTGCGTGATCTCGAGCACGGCCAGCGTGGCGATGCCGGCTGCCAAGCCGGAGAGCCTCATCAGCGGCAGCCCGACGAGGAAGGCGAAGACTCCGCCGGTCGCCGTCGCGAGCAGCAGCGAGGGCACGTTGCCGATCGTGTGGTCGCGCAGCACCGGGAACAGCTGCGGCAGCACGCCCGCCTTCGAGTCCAGCGGCACCGTCATCACGCCAGCGATGAACGCGCCGACGGCTACGAAGCTGATCTGCCCGAACGAGAGCACGCCCGAGTTGCCGATGAACACGTAGATCGCGACGACGATCGCGACGGAGACGAGGGCGTCGAGGAAGTAGATCTCGTTGGCGCCGCTCACGAAGCTCGACGCGATCCCGACGGCGACGACGAGCGCGGCGGGCGCCACGACCTGCACGAGCGGGTCGAGACGACCTCTCACACGCGCTCCACTGTCGTGCTCCGGCCCCAGGCGAACAGGCCGGACGGACGCAGCAGTAGGACGAGGATGACGAGCGCGAACACCGCCGAGGGCAGGTAGACCGTCTTGTCGGTCGGCAGCAGGCCGTTGATCAGGCCGGTCGCGAAGCCAATCGCGAACCCGCCGAGCGTCGCCGTCCAGAGCCGGTCGATGCCGCCGACGACGACGCCGACGAGGACGACGATCGTCTCGCGGAGGGCGAACTCCGGTCCGACGAACGGGTTCTGGACCGTGAGGATCACGGCCACCGTCGCCGCGACCAGCCCGGAGAGGAGGACGGCGAAGCCGATCACGCGGTCGGCCTGGACGCCCAGGAGGCGGGCGGTGCCGATGTCGCTCGCCGCCGCCCGCATGTGCAGGCCGATCGTCGTTCGGGTGAGCAGGACTGCGAGCAGCGCCAGCACGACCACCGCGATCACCATCGCCGCGATCGTGATCTTGCGCACGTCGACGCCCGCGACCGTGATCGCCTGGTTGAACGAGGCGATCGACGAGGCGATCTCGCCGATCGTGTCGTCGCGGATGTCGATCAGCAGCGCGACCGCCTGCAGCACGAACGCGATCGCGAACGTCGTCACCAGCATCACCGCCGGGGACTCGCCGCGGAGCGGCCGGAAGACGGCGCGGTCCATCGCCAGCGAGAGAGCGACGACGACCGCGTAGCACGCGACGATGCTCGCCGCGACCGGCCACGACGCGGTGAACGCGAGCGTGTACGCGCCGACCATGACGAGCTGGCCGTACGCGAAGTTGACCAGTCGGAGCACGCCGAAGACGAGCCCGATGCCGACCGCCATCAGCGAGTAGACCGCGCCGAGCCCGAACGCCTCGACGACGGTCGGCGCGTCGAGGGCTGCGAGGAGCCCGATCATCCGAGGTAGGCCGCCACGAGCTTGTCCGTGTCGTCCGCGTCAGCGGGGCCGAGCCGCAGTCGCCGCTCGCCGTTCGCGAGCACGTAGGTCCGGTCAGCCAGAGCGACCGTGCGCTGGGCGCGCTGCTCGACGAGGAGGATCGTCATGCCTCGCTCCCGGATCCGGCCGAGCGCCTCGAACACGTTGTCCACGAGGGTCGGGCCGAGACCCAGCGACGGCTCGTCGAGGAGGAGCAGCCGCGGCTGCGCGACGAGCGCGCGCCCGATCGCAAGCTGCTGTTGCTGCCCGCCGGAGAGCAGTCCGGCAGGGCGGCGACGGAACTCCTGCAGGATCGGGAACAGCTCGTACGCCGAGTCGAGCGACCGAGCTCCGTCCCGCCCCCGGCGGGCTGCGAGCCCCAGTCGGAGGTTCTCCTCGACGGTGAAGTCGGCGAAGATCCGGCGACCCTCCGGGACGAGCGCGACCCCGGCGCGCGCGATGCGCTCCGGTGGCTGCCCGAGGATCGGACGGCCCGCCAGCCGCACGAGGCCGGCCGAGGCGGGGACGAGCCCGGTGATCGCGTGCAACGTCGTCGACTTGCCCGCTCCGTTCGGGCCGATCAAGCCCACGATCTCGCCTTCGAGGACGCGGAAGCTCAGGTTGCGCACGGCCGCGACGGGGCCGTAGCGCACCTCGAGCGAGACGAGCTCGAGCACGGTCTCAGCCATCGGCGTCCTCCACGAGCCCCGTCTCGCCGAGGTAGGCGCCGGCGACGTCGAGGTTGGCGCGAATCTCGGCGGGCGTTCCCTGGGCGAGCGTGCGGCCCTGGTCGAGCACGTGTACGCGGTCGCAGACGTCCATGACCAGCGCCATGTTGTGATCGATGAGCAGCACTCCCGCCCTGTGCTCGGCGCGGACCGAGCGGACGACTGCGGCGAACTCGGGCACCTCGGCCTCGGGCAAGCCGGCGGCCGGCTCGTCCATCAGCACGAAGCGGGGCTCGGTCGCGAGCGCCCGGGCGACGCCGAGCCGCCGCTCGTCGCCGTGTGCGAGCGCCTCGGCGGGCACGTCCGTGTGGTCGCCGAGCCCGAGCAGCTCGAGCAGGTTGTCCGCACGCTCGCGCGCCGAACGGGCGCCGACGCCGACGCCCAGCGCGGCGACCTCGACGTTCTCCCGCACCGACAGGCCGCGAAATGAGCGGCTGTGCTGAAACGTGCGGGCGAGACCCGCTCGCGCCCGCCGGTTGGGCGTCCAGCCCGTGATCTCGTCGCCTGCGAGCTCGACCGAGCCGTCGGTCGGACGGTCGAAGCCGCTGAGCACGTTGACGAGCGTCGACTTGCCGGCGCCGTTCGGCCCGATCAGCCCCACGACCTCGTCCCGGTGCAGCTCGAGCGTCACGTCCCGCAGTGCCTGGACGCCGACGAACGACCGCGAAACGGAGGAGGCCCGGAGTGTTCCTCCGGGCCTCTCCTGGGTTTCCGTGCCTGTCGAGCCGGCCAAGCGCCGGGTCAGAGCGTCGGGACGACCTTGGCCGTCACGAATCCGACGCGCCTCCCGCGGTTGTTCTCGATCCTGATCACCCGATACGTGCGGCCGAACACGCTGTGCAGCGAAGGCGAGAAGCTGACCTTCCCGTTCGTCGTCTGCACCTTCTTGAAGCTCTCCAGCGTGCGCGCGAGTACCGACCCCTTCGTCGATCCCTTCGCCCGCTTGATCGCGATGACGATCCCGTCGATCGTGCCGACGCCCTGGACGAAGCCCCCGGTGGCGGCCTTGACCTGCTTCGCGAGGCGGTTGACCTTCGGGCGCCCGTCGTCGCCGAAGACGGAGGCGTACGTGACCGCGTAGTAGTTCGTCACCTGCGGGCTCTTCGTCGCCCAGTACGTGCCGTCGCCGGCCCACGAGTTGAGGATCGGCGTGTTGTTGCCCAGCGACCGGAAGCCCGAGACGAAAGCGGGCAGCTCGCCGAAGGCGGTCGACGTGACATAGACGTCCGCCTTCCTGCGGTTCAGGCGGTTGACGGCCGCCTGGACGTTGTTCGCTCCGGTCGCGTAGCTCTCACGGCCTCTGATCTTTCCGCCCAGCTGCGTGTAGCGCTTCTCGAACGCCTCGACGACGTTCTTGAAGTAGACGAGCAGCGTGTTCGTCGCGATGCCGGCGGTCTGCCACCCGCTTCGGATCGCGTACTCGGCCATCGCCGAGCCCTCGTCCTGCGCGACGTTTCCGAAGCTGAACGCGAGCCGGCCCTTGGCGCCGAAGCGCTTCGGGCCCATCTGGTCGGTTCCGATGCACGTCGACACCGCCAGAACGCCGCGGTTGATCGCCTCCTGGACGACCGGCGTCGCGAAGTCGACGTCGCAGGTCGTGAACAGGATGTGCGCCCCTCTCGCGAGCAGCTGCCTCGCGCACGACTTGGCGCGCGCGGGGTTGTTGTTCTGCGTGTCGCACGTGTCGAGCCGGAGCCGCCGTCCGTTCACGCCACCCCGCGCGTTCACCTCGCGCACGCGGATCTTCGCCGTCGCGAGCGCCGGGCCGTCGAACGGCGCCATCTGGCCCTTCGCGTCGAACGCCCAGCCGATCACGATTGGCCCTCTCGTCGCGGCTGTCGCGCTGCCGCCAATTCCCGCTGCGAGGGCTGCCGCTCCCACCACGGCAGTCAGGAGCACCGCGACGACGCCCCATCTACGCCTGCCTCTCATCCAAGACCCTCCTTCGCCCGAGTACGTCGCCATTGAACGTCATAGGTCACATGCGAGTCAATCGGTTTCCAGCGCGGCCAGCGACTCGAGGCCGCGGCGCGCGAGCTGGCGCGGGTCCTCGAGCCAGAGCGAGCCGTCGAGTTGGGTGTCGGAGAAGATCTCGAGGTCGTACAGGCCATCCCAGCGGAGGGCGTCGAGAATCGGCGCGAAGTCGGTCGCGCCGTCGCCCGGCAGCACGCGGTCGTTCGTGTTCCGCGTCGGCTCGCGCCAGTCGGCGATGTGGAGGGCACGGATGCGGTCACGGTGGCGCGGAATCTCGTCGAGGGGTTGGTTCCAGAGGTGCCAGGTGTCGTAGACGAGGCCGACGCCCGGACGGCCTGCCTCGTCGAGCAGGCGCGCCGCCTCGTCGAGGGAGCTGACGATCGTCCAGAAGTCCGCGAATTCGCGCTGGATCGGTTCGAGCGCGACGACGACGCCGACCCGGTCCGCCTCGTCGGCGATCGAGCGGATCCCTTCGACCACCGTCTCACGGTCGCCGGGACCGGTCAGGAACAGCACGCACAGCGGCTCGAACGGCGCGAGGCGGCGGAGCGACGCGCAGATCGCCTCGACGCGCTGGGCCGGGTCCGTCGGCCCTTCCATCAGTGGCAGCGGCAGGATCGACGGGACCGCCGGCACGGCCGCCGCCGCCTCGAGGACGCTCGCCCGGAACTGCTCGAGCGAGTCGTCGTCGAGCTTCATCTCCCAAATCCCGATCCCGTCGGCGCCGGCCGCCCGGTACGCGTCGAGATCGTCCGCGAACGACTGGCTCACCGTCGTGATCTGCGAGATCGAGCGTCTCATCGGCGGACGAGGCGGCGCAGGAGCGGCGGCTCGAGTAGCTGCTTCGCGACGAGCGTGCCCGAGCCCGCGCCGAGGCCGGGGCCCGGGTGCGTGCTTGCGCCGATGTGCCACAGGCCGGCGATCGGCGTCGCATGCCCGGGGCTCTGCGGGAACGGCCGCCAGAGGAAGTTCTGGTCGAGCGCGAGTGAGCCCCCGTACGGGTCGCCGCGCTCGAGGTTGACGTTGGCGGCCGCGAGATCCGCGGGCGAGATGGCCACACGCCTTCGGAGCGCGCTCTCGAGGTTCGTGACGTGCCGGGCGATCCGGGCCTGGATACGGTCCGCGTAGCGCTCACGCAGCGCTTCCGTCCAGGTGCCGTCTCCCGCGTCGAGCTCGCCGGCTGCATCGCCTCGCACCTCCCACGGGAGCTCCTGCAACTGGATCCAGAGCAGGCCGGCACCCTCCGGCGCGCGCGAGGCGTCCATCGTCAGCGGCTGGCCGACGACGACCGTCGCCTCGGCCGGGAGCAGCCCGCGCTCCGCTTCGTTGACCGCACGCGAGACGCCGTCCAGGCCGGGTGTGAGGTGGACGACCGCGGTGCTGCCGAGGCGGTCGTCACCGGTCCACCGGGGCGGTTCCGAGAGGGCGAAGTGGATCTGCATCTCGGCCCGGCCGTACCGGAAGCGGCGCGCCCGCCCCGCGACGTCCTCGGGCAGCAACGCGCCGGCGAGCAGCCGTCCGTAGAGCTGGGTCGGCGTCGTGCTCGCGATCACCGCCCGGCGAGCCGGCACGGTCTCGCCATCTGCGAGGCGCACACCAGTCGCGCGGCCGTCCTCGACGAGGACCCGCTCGGCGTCGCGCCCGGTCTCGAGCGTGCCGCCGTTGTCGCGGATCAGCTGCGCGAGCGCGTCCACGAGCTTCGCGCCGCCTCCGCGCGGGATCGGCATCCCGCCCTCCTGCACGGCGACGGCGATCACCTGGGTCATGTAGCCGGACACGGCAGCGTCGGGCCCGAGGCCGGTGTGCAGTACCCACGGCGCTAGCAACCCATGCGTGCGCTCGGACTCGAACGTGTCGCGCAGCCAGTCCCGGCTCGACACGGTCAGCTCGCCGACGAACGCGGCCAGGCCGCGCCGGCCGAGTCGCCGGTACGCCTTGAGCCCGAGCCCAGCGCCGGCCCGCGACCAGAGCTCGGTGCCGAGGACGCCGAAAGCCAGGTCCGCGTTCGGGAAGAACGAGTCGAGCATCTCGCTCCAACCGCGACCGTGTTCGGCGGCGTTGGCCTCGGCCGTGCGGTGCAGGAACGCGCTCTCGCCGTCGGGGAAAGCGGTCGCCGTCGGCAGGTCTGTGTTCAGGTACTCGAGGCCCCTGGCTGCGAGCTCGTCGCCGAGCTCGGCATGCGCGGGCCCGCCGACCCAGAGCGGGTGCCACGCGCTGAAGACGTCGTGGAGATAGCCGGGCTCGGTCAGCTCCTCCGTGCGCACGCAGCCGCCGAGGACGTCCTCGCGCTCGAGCACGTGGACTTCCCAGCCGCCGCGTGCGAGCAGCGCGGCGCAGGCGAGGGAGTTGATCCCGCTCCCGACGATGACCGCGTCAGGCAACGGGCAAGCCTGTCACAGCGCCGCAGCCGACCGCGGCGAGCTGAACACATAACTTGACAGACATATAACCCACAGGCAATCTACCGCAATGGCAACGGCCTTCGAGCTCGTCGCTCAGCCCACGCGCAGGCAAATTCTCGATCTCCTCCGTGAGCGGGCGCGGCCTGTCGGCGAGCTTGTTAGCCTCCTCGGACTCAGCCAGCCGGGGGTCTCGAAGCATCTGCGGGCCCTGCGCGAAGGCGGACTCGTGCGAGTTCGCCGCGAAGGGCAGCGCCGTTGGTACGAGCTCGACACGGCCCCGCTCGAGGAGCTCGACGCATGGCTCGGGCCGTACCGCCGGCACTGGGAGGACAGATTGGATCGCCTCGAGCGACACCTCGACGTGGGAAGGGAGAGACCTTGACGCAGAGCGACACGCAGCAAGAGCAGGGGCTCGTCATCGAGCGCGTCATCGACGCGCCACGCGAGCAGGTCTGGAAGGCGTGGACCGAGCCTGACGAGATCAAGAAGTGGTGGGGCCCGAAGGACTTCACGGCCCCGTCGGTGGAGAGCGACTTCAGAGAGGGCGGCTCCTACCTCTGGGCGATGAAGAGCCCGGACGGCACGGTGTACTGGAACACCGGCACCTTCCAGGAGATCGTGCCGCCTGAACGCCTCGTCGTCACCGACTCGTTCGCAGACGAGCAGGGAAACGTCGTGCCGCCCTCGCACTACGGCATGGAAGGCGACCACCCGATGGAGGGGAAGGCCGTCGTCACCTTCGAGGAGCTGGACAGCAACAAGACGAAGCTGACGGTGCGCTACTACGGCATCGCGCCCAGCGAGACGCGCGACCTGGCCGAGCAGGGCTGGAACGAGACCCTCGACAAGCTCACCGCGACGGTCAGCTGACGTAGCGCGGAATAACGAACGGGGAAAGGCGTTGACGACCCTGTGAGCCCAAGCACGGACCGGCGCTGGCTAGCGCTTTACATCCTCTGTCTCGGCAGCTTGATGATCGTGCTCGACGCCACGATCGTGAACGTCGCGCTGCCCTCGATCCGGGAGGACCTCGGCTTCTCCGAAGCCTCGCTGGCTTGGGTCGTCAACGCCTACCTCTTGACGTTCGGCGGCTTCCTGCTGCTGAGCGGCCGCCTCGGCGATCTCTTCGGCCACCGGCGGCTGTTCCTGATCGGGATCGTCCTCTTCAC
Organism: Gaiellaceae bacterium; assembly: GCA_035640335.1. Lineage (GTDB taxonomy): Bacteria > Actinomycetota > Thermoleophilia > Gaiellales > Gaiellaceae > VAXT01. The sequence continues at coordinate 20,402 of DASQWH010000222.1, forward strand.
GCTCGCCTCGCTGGCGTGCGGGCTGGCGACCTCGCAGGGCTTCCTCGTCGGCGCACGCGCGGTTCAGGGCCTCGGCGGCGCGATCGTCTCGGCGGTGGCGCTCTCGCTGACCATGACGCTCTTCACCGAGACGAACGAGCGAGCGAAGGCGATGGGCGTGTTCGGCTTCGTCGCGTCCGGCGGCGGCACGCTCGGCGTGATCGCCGGCGGGGTTCTCACGGACCTCTTCAGCTGGCACTGGATCTTCCTCGTCAACATCCCGATCGGGATCGCCGTCTACGCGCTGAGCTCGGCGCTGCTGCCGCGCGACCAGATCGCGGCCGGCGGTCGGCAGGTAGACGTCGCCGGCGCCGTAATCGTGACGGCCTCACTCATGCTCGCCGTCTACGCGATCGTGAATGGAAACGAGGTCGGCTGGCTGACGTTCCGGACGATCGGCATCCTCGCCGCGGCGGGCCTCTTGCTGCTCGCCTTCCTCGTCGCCGAGCTGCGGGTCCGGCACCCCCTCGTGCCGCTTGGCCTGTTTCGCCACCGGACGCTGTCGACGGCGAACGGCGTCGCCGTGCTGCTCGCCGGCGCGATGTTCGCGTGGTTCTTCCTCAGCGCTCTCTATCTGCAGCTCGTGCTCGGATACAGCCCGCTCGAGGTCGGGCTCGCGTTCCTGCCCGCGACGATCATCATGGGCTCGTTCTCGCTCGGCCTGTCGGCAAAGCTCGTGATGAAGTTCGGGCTCAAGCCCCCGCTCTTCGTGGGAATGCTGTTCATGGCCGCCGGTCTTCTGCTGTTCACGTTCCTCCCGGTTGACGGCAACTACCTCGTCGACGTCGTGCCCGGCATGATCCTGCTCGGCATCGGTGCCGGCATGGGCTTCAACCCGTTGCTGCTCGCCGCAATGGGCGACGTCGAGCCGACCCAGGCCGGGCTCGCCTCGGGCCTGGTCAACACGGCGTTCATGATGGGCGGCGCGCTCGGGCTCGCGATCCTGGCCAGCGTGTCGGCGTCGCGGTCGGACAGCCTGCTCGCTTCAGGCGATTCGCGGCTCGAGGCGCTCACCGGCGGCTACCACACCGCCTTCCTGATCGGCTCGCTGTTTGCGATCGCGGGTGCCGTGCTCGGCGGGCTCCTGATCAAGGCAGAGCAGCCGCAGGAGATGCACGCGCAGCCCGAGCCCACGCAGCCCTAGCTACGCTCACCCCGTGAAAGAGATCGCCGCGGATCTCAGGCGTTGGCGCGAGCGCGGGGACGCAAGCGCCGCGATCGCCACGGTCGTCGCCACCCGGGGCTCGGCTCCGCGGCCGATCGGCGCGAAGCTGGCAGTGTCGGAGCACGGCGAGCTGGCCGGTTCCGTTTCCGGCGGCTGCGTCGAGAACGAGGTCTACGAGGAGGCGCGCGGCGTGCTCGGAGGCGCGCCGCCGAAGCTGCTCTCCTACGGGATCTCGGACGAGCAGGCGTGGACGGTCGGTCTGCCGTGTGGCGGCGAGATCGACGTCTTCCTCGAGCAGGCGTCGCTCACCGATCTCGAGGAGCTCGTGAGGCGGATCGAGAGCGGTGAGCGCTTCAGCCGCACGACGGTGCTCGACGACGAGGGGCGCGAGTTCGTCGAGAACTTCGGGCCGCCGCCGCTGCTCCTCGTCTTCGGCGCGGTCGACACGGCCGAAGCGCTCTGCAAGGCGGCGAGGGAGCTCGGCTGGCGAACAGTCGTCGCCGACGCGCGCGGAAAATTCGCCACTCGTGAGCGCATCCCGAGCGCCGACGAGATCCTCGTCGAGTGGCCGGAGCAGGTCCTCGAGCACGTACAGCCGGACGACGAGACGGCGATCGTCGTCCTCACGCACGAGAGCCGCTTCGACATCCCGGCTCTGAAGGGCGCGCTCGAGACGGACGCCTTCTACGTCGGCGCGCTCGGCGCGCGGCGCAACCAGGAGCGGCGGCGCGGGCGCTTGCTCGAGGAGGGCATGACCGAAGACGACATCGACCGCATCTCCGGCCCGTCGGGGCTCGACATCGGCGCGCATACGCCTGCCGAGACGGCCGTGTCGATTCTGGCCGAGATCCTCACGGTCCGCGCCGGGCGCTCGGGCGGGCGGCTCAAGGACTCGAAGGGTCGGATCCACGCCGAGGTGGCCGAACAGAGAAGATAGGCGCCCGATGGCGCACGTCCTCTGCGTCCTCTACGACGACCCCGTCGACGGCTATCCGCCGACTTACGCCCGCGACGGGATCCCTGAGATCGAGAGCTACTTCGGCGGGCAGACGACGCCGACGCCCGAGGAGGTCGACTTCACGCCGGGCGAGCTGCTCGGGAGCGTCTCCGGCGAGCTCGGGCTACGCCGCTTCCTCGAAGACGGCGGCCACCAGCTCACCGTCACGTCCGACAAGGACGGGCCCGACTCGGTGTTCGAGCGCGAGCTGCCGGACGCCGACGTCGTCATCTCGCAGCCCTTCTGGCCCGCGTACCTGACCGCCGAGCGGATCGCGAACGCGCCGAAGCTCCGGCTCGCGATCACGGCCGGGATCGGCTCCGATCACGTCGACCTGCAGGCGGCAATGGATCGCGGCCTGACCGTCGCCGAGGTCAGCTACTCGAACAGCATCAGCGTCTCCGAGCACGTCGTGATGATG
>DASQWH010000223.1:0-19039 GCA_035640335.1 Gaiellaceae bacterium
GACCGCGGGCTGCAGATCGACTTCGCGAACAGCGGGGCCCGGCGTCTGCTCGCGGCGCCGGACCTGGACGCCGGGAGCCCGCTGCCGGACCCGTGGCCGGCGCTGTCTCTGCGAACCCTCGCCGTCGGGTTGTTCGAGCCCGGAGCGAGCGCGGCCGAGGCGCGCGTCTCGGTCGACGAAGACGTCACGTACGTCGTCGTCGGGCTACCGGCTCCGGTCAAGTCCGAGACGGCCGTGATCGTCATCACGGACGTGTCCGAGCGTGAACGCCGTGAACGCGCCGAGCGCGAGTTCGTCACGAACGCAGCGCACGAGCTGCGGACGCCGCTGACGACGCTCACGGGCGCGGTCGAGGCCCTGCAGGCCGGCGCCAAGGAGGATCCCGCCCAGCGCGAACGCTTCCTTGCGCACATCGAACGCGAGTCGACCCGTCTCGCTCGGCTCGTGCGCTCGCTGCTTGTCCTGGCGCGCGCGCAAACGCGGGAGGAAGCGCCGAGTCTGACGACCATTGAAGTACAGCCCCTGCTCGAGGAGGTCCGCGCGGAGATGCGGCCGCACGAGGGCGTCGCGGTCGAGCTCGACTGCCCGCCCGAGATCGCCGTCATCGCCCAGCGAGAGCTGCTCGCGCAGGCGGTGACCAACCTCGCCGCGAACGCTGCCGCCGTCACGACGCGCGGCCGCATCGTGCTGCGCGCGCGCCCGCTCGGCGGCTCGGTTTCCATCGACGTCGAGGACACCGGCCCGGGAATCGCGCCGGCCGAGCAGGAGCGGCTGTTCGACCGCTTCTACCGCGGCTCGCGCCGAGACGCCGAGGGCTTCGGGATCGGACTGGCGATCGTCCGCGAGTCAGTGCGCGCGCTCGGCGGCGACGTACGGATCGAGTCCCTCGAGGGCGAGGGAACGACCGCGCGCATCGTGTTGCCCGCAGCGGCGGCGGAGGCGGCTTGACCGAGGCGCCGCGGATCCTCCTCGTCGACGACGACCCGGGTATCCTCGACGTCGTCGGCTACGCCCTGAAGAGCGCCGGCTTCCGAGTCGCGACGGCCGCCGACGGCCGAAGCGCTCTCACCGCCGCTACGGACGACGGCTTCGACATCGTCGTCCTCGACGTGATGCTTCCCGACGTATCGGGGACGGAGGTGTGCCGCAGGCTCCGTCTCGACGGAAACGCGGTGCCGATCGTCATGCTGACCGCCAAGGACGCCGAGCTCGACCGCGTGCTTGGCCTCGAGCTCGGCGCCGACGACTACGTCACGAAGCCGTTCTCGAGCGCCGAGCTCGTCAGCAGGCTACGAGCCATCCTGCGCCGGCAAGAGCTCGAGCGGGCCTCGGCCCGACCACCTGTGCGCACCGTCGGCACGCTGCGGATCGATCTCGCGCGCCACCAGGTCGACGTCGACGGGCAGCCCATTCCGCTGACCCCTTCCGAGTTCAAGCTCCTCGCGCTGCTCAGCGAGCGCCCGGAGCAGGTCTACACGCGCAGGCAGCTGATGCAGCACCTCTGGCAGAGCAGCCACGTAGGCGACGAGCACGCGTGCGACGTGCACATCTCGAACCTGCGGCGGAAGATCGAGCGTGACCCCGAGCGCCCGGAGCGGATCGTCACGGTCCGCGGCTTCGGGTACAAGCTCATGCCGGTCTGAAGAAACCCTGAGCCGAACTTGACCGTCGCGTGAGGCGGCCGTCGTTAGCGTGTTTCGAGTCGTTATGCGTGAAATCGACGCGGTCTTCGACGGAGAGCTCATCGTCCGGCTCGTCCCGCTTTCGGCGGACCAGCTACACGTGCTCGAGTCGCTCGACCGAGCGTTCTTCTCGCTCTCGTCCGACTTTCAGCGCGACATGGGAGCGCTCGGCGGAGACGAGATTGCCGGAGGCCTGTACCGGATCTGCGCGACGCTCGGTGCGATCGTCCGCACCTGGAAGGAGACCGCCGAGGACGTAGCCGACGTCGAGCGTCGCCGAACGGCGCTCGAGCGAATTCGCGATGGCGGGCTCGGTGAGGACGAGGCAAGGTCCGTAGCCCGCGAAGCACTCGTATGAGCGCGCGTCCGCTACCACGACGAGCTAACCGTGCGGCGCCGGCCGGCTTCCACCGCGAGATCGTCGCCTCGTTCTCGTCGTATGTCGAAGCGGAGCGTGCGCTCGACGCCGTCCAACGCAAACATCCGCACGTGGGGCATGTCTCGATCGTCGCCCAGGACCTTCGAGTGGTCTCGGACGAGCGGCCGGCAGCGCGCCTTTCGCGAGCAGTCGAGGCCGGAGTCGCGGGCGGCACGGTCGGCGCGCTCGCCGCCCTGCTCGCCTGGCTGGCGAGCGTGTGGCCGGACCCGGCGCTACCGCTCGCGGCCGGGAGCTTCTGCGGCATCCTCGGCGGGCTCGCGGCGGACCAGGTCTCGCTCGGCCGCCACGGTTTGGGTACGGACATCCGCCTCTTCGCCGACCGGTACGACCTCTCGGCGGATCCGCGGATCGCGGACGACGTTGCCGAGGCGATCGACTCGGAAGCGTGGTCCCTCTGAAAGGCGCGAGCGCCGGGAGGCGGTTGCCTCCCGGCGCTCGAGTCGAGGTTCGGGTCGCCGGCTAGCGGGGGACGACCTCTGTGACGTTGCGGCGGACGAGCTTCGTGACGCTGAACCCGAACTCGTAGCCCGGAGCCCTGGTCACGATTGCCCTCGCGGTCGTCGTTCCCTCCGGGAACCTGGCGGTGAAGCGGGCCTGGCCGAAGCGGTTCAGGCGGACGCGGCGGGTGGTGACCCAACGGCCGCGCTCGTTCATCCGCTGGAGGCGGACGACCTTTCCGGCGTACGAGCGCAGGGCCTTGGCGCGGACGAAGAACAGGTTGCGCCTGAGGTTCAACGGCCGGAAGACGACGAGCGGGCGGACGCCGATGAACGGTGCCCTCACGCTCGCCTCGCCGTTCCACTCGACCTGGAACTCGGTGCGGATCCGCGGACGGTACGTGAACTCGAAGGTGCCCTCGTCGGTGATCAGCACCCTCTCGGTCGTCGGGCCGCCATACGGCGTGATCCGGACGGTCACCTGCTCACCGGAAGCGCCGTTCGGGATGCTGCCGAACACGCGGATCGTGTTTCCGTAGACGGCGCGGATACGGGAGATGCCGATCGTCGGCCTCGTCGAGCGGACGTGCACGGTTCCACCCTGCTTGGGGTGGAAGGCGCCGTGGTACGAGTACGACGACTCGACCGCGAAGCGGAACGCGAACGACTGCCCCGGCTTCAGCACGGACGACTTGAAGAGGCCCGTGTTCGAGACGACCTGCCGCGGCTCGTTGTCGGCGTTTCTCCAGATCACGGTGTCACCCGGGCGAATCGCCACCTGGTCCGGCTTGAAGCCCGTCGGCGTGATCGTGACGGTCGTCGTCGCCGCGTTCGCGGCCGTAGCGGGCGCGAACGCTGCGAGAGCTGCAATGACGACGAACAGCTTCCTCATGGTTGTAGACCCCCTTTGACGCATTGGACCTGCTCGTCGTACCCGCCTCGTCGCGCCCCGTGCTCAAGCGACGTTCAAGCTTCTCTCAGCATTCCTTGAGGTCGGCGTCTATGCTCGCGACATGGAGCGAACCGAGCTCCAGACGAAGTACCAGCTCGAGGAGTCGCAGCTGCCGCGGCGCTGGTACAACATCCGCTCCGACCTGCCGAGCCCGCCGCAGCCGGTGCTGCATCCGGGCACCGGAGAGCCCGTCGGCCCGGACGACCTCGCGCCGCTCTTCCCGATGGAGCTGATCCTCCAAGAGGTCAGCGAGGACGCGGAGATCCCGATCCCCGACGAGGTGCTCGACCTCTACAGCCTCTGGCGCCCGACGCCGCTCTACCGCGCGCACCGGCTCGAGGGCGCGCTCGGGACGCGCTCGCGCATCTTCTACAAGTACGAGGGAGTCAGCCCGCCTGGGAGCCACAAGCCGAACACGGCGGTCGCTCAGGCGTTCTACAACAAGCAGGAGGGCCGGACGCGCCTCGCGACGGAGACGGGGGCGGGCCAGTGGGGCAGCGCGCTCGCATTCGCCTGCAAGCTGCTCGAGCTCGAGTGCAAGGTCTACATGGTCAAGATCTCGTACGAGCAGAAGCCGTTCCGCCGCTCGCTGATCCACGCTTGGGGCGCGGAGATCGTGGCGAGCCCGTCCGAGGAGACGCAGTCGGGCCGCGCGATCCGCGAGCAGGACCCGGAGTCGCCCGGCAGCCTCGGGATCGCGATCTCGGAAGCCGTCGAGGACGCGGCGGGGCGCGACGACACGGCCTACTCGCTGGGGAGCGTGCTCAACCACGTCCTGCTCCACCAGACGGTGATCGGGCAGGAGGCGCTCGCGCAGATGGAGCTCGCGGGCGCGTTCCCCGACGTCGTCATCGGCTGCGTCGGCGGCGGCTCGAACTTCGCGGGCCTCGCTTTCCCGTTCCTGCGCGAGAAGATCGGCGGCCGCGAGATCGACGTGCTCGCGTGCGAGCCGGCCGCGTGCCCGACCCTCACGCGCGGGCTGTTCGCCTACGACTTCGGCGACACGAGCGAGCTGACCCCGCTTGTGCCCATGCACACGCTCGGCCACGACTTCGTGCCCGCGCCGATCCACGCCGGGGGCCTGCGATACCACGGCGTCGCGCCGCTGATCTCACAGCTCGTGCGCGACGAGCTGATCCGCGCCGAGGCGTACCTGCAGAACGACGTCTTCGCGTCGGCCGTGCAGTTCGCCGGCACGGAGGGGATCATCCCGGCGCCCGAGTCGGCGCACGCGATCCACGGGGCGATCCTCGCCGCGAGGGCCGCCGACGACGCCGGCGAGGAGCGAACGATCCTCTTCAACCTCTCCGGCCACGGCCACTTCGACATGGCCGCGTACGACAACTACTTCGCCGGCAAGCTCGTCGACGTCGCGCTCGAGGACGAGGAGATCGAGCGCGCGCTGCGCGCGATCGAGGGCCTGCCTACTCCCGCCTAGCGGATAGTCAACGGCGTCCCGACGGGCATCAGTCGACCTAGCTCGACGATGTCCGCGTTCCGGAGCCGGATGCAGCCGTGCGAGACGCGACCCGGCAGAAGCTCCGGCGCATTCGTGCCGTGGATGCCGACGAAGCCGCCTCCGGGCCAGTCCGTCAGAACCGCGGAGCGCGCGCTCGTGCCGAAGGCGAGCGGGCCGTAAAACGGGCTGCGGTACTTCGTCAGCTTGCTGCGGATGTAGAACTCTCCGGTGGGCGTCGGCCACTCCGCTTGTCCGACGCCGACGGGCGCGTGAAAGACGGGGCGGTTGTCGCGAAACAACGTTGCCGTCAGCCTCCGCAGGTCGACCATGAGCCGCGTGTGGACGACGCCGTAGACGCCGAGTCCGGATCGCGGCAGCCAGCCGGTGCTGCCGTTCGGAAGGATCGGCAGGCGCGCGTGCACCCACACGCGGCCTGCAGCGTCGCGCGCCCGTCCGAGCACGAGGACGGCGTTCGTCGTGCCATCCGTCGTCCGCCTTTCGAGCCGGGCAAGGGCAGCCGCAGTCGCGCTCGGGCCCGCTCGTGCCGTTACATCCCGACGTAGAGTGACCCAGTAGGCGGTCCCGCCGCCGTCCGCCAGCGGCGCCGGGCGCGGCACGGTCAGGGCCGGCTCGGGCGGCGCCGGAAGATCGAGCTCGTCACTTCCGCGCGCCGACGAGGTCGACGCAGTCCAGACGACGGTGGCGGCGGCGGCGAGTGATACGCCAGCGGCTCCGATTGCGAGAGCGACCCTCCGCAGCCGGCGGCGGTCGGTGCTGCTCACCCTGTGTGCTTCGGCCTGCTCGTCGAGCTCGTGCGCGGCCGCGCCACGACGAACCGCGTCGAGGCGACGATCGCCCGCACTTCCGAAACGGGCTTGCCCTCGTCGAACGCGGCGGCGGCCGGAGTCGACCCAGCCAGGTACCGCATCCACGCCGCGTGCCTCGCCTCGACGGAGTGGATCGAGACCGCGGCCGCGAGGAGCGCGGGCGACTTGATGCGGGAGGCCTGCGCCTTGTACGCCGCGGCACCGAGATCCTCGAAGGCCACCGCGGTCCGCAAGAACTTCACTTGATCCTCGGTCACGCCCTGGAAGTTGAACGCGGGCCGCGGGACCGCCGCTTTCCCGAGCGCTTGCTTGAGGGCGGTGACGTGAGCACGCTCGACGGCGCCGAGTTGACGCGGCACGTCGGCCAGCTTGCCGCCGATCGCGCCGAGCCGCTCGGCCTCTGTGTAGAACGCCGACTGGAGGTACTCGAGCGTCAGGGCGTAGTTGAGGATGCCGACGTCCGAGCGGGCGGTCGCTGCCCCTGCTCGACTTGAGAGCCCGAGCGCTCCCAGCAGCGCCGCGCCGCCGACGACTGCGTTGCCGAGAAGCTCGGCCCTCGTATCGCCGCCGACGCGCTCGACCGCCTCCGCGATCGCGCCGTCGCAGTCGAGCTCCGCGAATGTCACGTCGTCCACCGCGTCACCTGCCTCAGCCGACGAACCCTGTCTGGTCGAGGGACATCTGCGCCTGGGCGGCCGTCTTCGGCGCGTCAGTCGCATCGGGTGCAGGGTTCTTGCCGGCGATCGCGCGGATCCAGCCGGCGTGGCGAGCCTCGACCGAGACGATTTTCGCTGCCTGCGCGAGGGTCGCCTTCGTGAGGTTCACCGCCTGGCCGTTGTACGCGGCGATCATCAGCTCCTCGAGCTCGATCGCCGCATCCGTAAAGCGCTGCGGGTCGGAGGTCGCGTCGCCGAAGTCGAGCTTGGGCTCCTTGCGCGCGGCGCCGCCGAGGGCTTTCGTCAGAAAAGCGACGTGCTGGCGCTCGTGGCCACGGACGATCGAGACGTACTCGCGCAGGTCGCCCGTGAGCTTGCCGTTCTTGAAGGCCTCCTCGTAGAAACCCGCCTCGACGTACTCGAGCAGGAGCGCGAAGTTGAGGATCTTCCGGTCTTGCGCGGCCGACGGCGCCGACCCGGCAAGCCGCGGGAACGCCGCGACGAGTGCGCCACCCCCCGCGAGCACCCCGCCGGCGACGAGTGCACGCGCGAAGAGCTCGCCCCGGTCGAGGCTTGTCTCGGTCGCAGTCGATTCCCGCCGCAGGGACACTGCCGGGCTCCTTTTGCCGCAGAACGCAATTGACGCTAGCGCTTTCGCAAAAATGCTGCAAGCGGGCGACTTCCGATCGGCGATCGACTGGCCGCGGCGGGTTCGTCTCCGCGATCGAATCGCGCTATTGTCCATGCGGGTTCGTTGGTGTCTGCGGCTCGTTCCCGTGTCCTTATTGCGGCGAGCAGTGTCCTCGTGTGCTTGGCGCTGTCCGTGTCCGAGGCATGGGCGGCGGACGCGGCTGGCAAGTCTTCGGCGAGAAGCCGAGATCCAGCGCGCAGTGTGCCGCCAGGCGTCAAGAGGCTCTGGTCGGAGTACCCCGTCAATCAGCGGCCCTCGGGCTCCCGAGCTTCCGCCGGTCCGCAGAGCGCGCAGGGCGCCCAGCCCAGCGGCGAGAACGAGTCGGCTGCGAAGCGCGTAATCATCCCGATCGCGCTGACCCTCACCGGCTTTCTCGTGGTCATCCTGTTCGGCGTTGTCCTGCGGTTCCGCCCGGCGAAGGTCGGGGCGGCCGCCGCGGTCTCGCCCGCTCGCAAGCGCGGCTCGCGTGTGGAGCAATCTGAGCGCAATCCAGCGTTAACGCCGCTAGAGAACTACCTCGGCGCAGTTCGCGACCCCGCCCCACCGCAAGAAAGGAGCACAGCGTTGAACCAGCCCAACCAACCGTTGCCGGAGCCGGCCGAGATCGAATTGACGGGCGAAGGCTACGCCGAGATCGGCGAGCGTGTAGGTGCGCTGCTGACGTCCGCACACCAGACGGCGGAGCAGATTCGCGATGCCGCACGGCAGGAGGCGGAGCAGATACGGTCGGAGGCGGCCGATAGGGCCGCCGCCACGATCGCCGAGGCGTCGCGCGATGCCGAGCGTGCGCGGCGGGAGGCGGATGACCTCCGGGCGGAGACGGACCGGTACAGCAAGGAGCAGCGCGAAGCTGCCGACCGGTACGGCACCGAGGCGCGCCGGAAGCTCGACGAGGAGAGGGCGCAACGGCACGCCGACGTCGAGAGAGAGGCGCGTCAGATCCGGCAGGACGCCGTGCTCAGAGCGAACAACCTCGTCGCGCAGGCCACCCGGCGCCAAGAGGCGCTGATCGAGGCGGCCAGCCGCTCGGAGGCTCGTCTCGAGCAGCTTGTCGGCGTCTTTCGGGGAATGACCTCGCAGCTCGAGGAGCTCGTCCAGCCCAAGTCAGAGGAGGCCACGGAGACGAAAGCCGCAGGCGACACAGGCGACGCCCCGGAGGAGGGTCTCGCAGAGGCGCTCAGCCCGCAGCGCTCTGGGGCGCGCAAGGCGTAACGCGCCGCGCACTCCTACGCAGAGAGGGCGATCAGGACGCCGATCATTACGCCGAAGAGCACGCCGGCGATCATGAAGTACGCAGGCTCCCGCGCCTCCGGGTCGCCCACGAGCAGACGCCGAACGCGTGTGCGATGGCGGCCGGGGCGAGTCTCGACCGGGCGGCGCCCGACGACGGGGCGTCGCCGTATCTCCGCCCGCGGAGACGTCCGCTTGGGGGGAGCCGGCTTCGCCGCGTGCCGCGGCGTCCGCCGGGCTGGGGCCTCGTTGGTCCCGTTGTGCACGGCTCCACGCGCCCGAGCGGGCGTGGTCGCCTCTGGCTTCGGCCGCGGGCCCGGATGCGCGGGTGCAAGAGCCTGAGTTTCCGCCTCCTTCGCCTCCTCGGCGCGGGGCTCGGGCTCTGGGTCGTCGGCCTGCGGCAGCTCGACGGCGACACTCTCGAGGAGCGACGAGATCTGCTCGTCGAGGCTGTCGACCTTGGGTGGAACGCCCGCTCTGGCCACAGCTGCCCCTTTCTGTCGCGCCGGTTGCGACCAAGGTCGACCCGGCTCGCGACTCACATGAGCCTAGCAATGGTCTGCCCGGATTCACCAGACCCCGTCCGGGAGGCGCGTTTCTTACGCCTGCTTCGACCGCGGGCCCTCCGCGTCCTCTCCATTCGCGGCTACCTTGCCCGGCGACATGCCGCGAAATCCTCTCGACGAAGTCCAGCGCGGACTGCGCGTCCTGAGCGAACGGCTGCGCGTCGGCACCGGCGCCGGCAACGGCGGCGACTGGCTCGCGGACCAGCTCGAGGCGCTGCGCAAGCCGGAGCCTGCCCGGACCCTCGCCGAGCTGCAGGCCGAGCTGGACGCGCTCGTCGGGCTCGAGACGGTGAAGGAGCAGGTGCGGGCACTCGTCGCGTTCCTGCAGGTGCAGGCCGAGCGCGAGCGCCACGGCCTGCCCGAGGTCGCCACCTCGCAGCATCTCGTCTTCCTCGGCAACCCGGGAACGGGGAAGACGACCGTTGCCCGCCTGCTCGCGGAGATGTACCGCGCGATGGGCCTCCTGCGGCGCGGGCACCTGGTCGAGGTCGACCGCGCCGGGCTCGTCGGCCAGTACGTCGGGCTGACGGCGATCAAGACCGACCGCGCGATCCGCCGTGCGCTCGACGGCGTCCTCTTCATCGACGAGGCGTACTCGCTTGCGGCTCCCGAGGAGCGCCTGGACTTCGGTGCCGAGGCCGTCGAGACGCTACTCAAGCGCATGGAGGACTACCGGCACCGCCTCGTCGTCATCGTCGCCGGCTACCCCCGGCTCATGCACCGGTTCCTCGACTCGAACCCGGGCCTCCGCTCCCGGTTCGCGCGTGAGATCGTCTTCCCGGACTACTCGACGGACGACCTCGTCGCGATCACCGGCAAGTTCCTCGCCGAGAACGAGTACCGACTCGGCCCGGACGCCGAGGAGACGCTGCGCCGGATCCTGGTCGCGCCCGCGCGGGGCGAGGGCTTCGGCAACGCCCGCTTCGCACGCACGCTCTTCGAGCAGGCGCTGAACGCGCAGGCCCTGCGCCTCGCGGGGGTGCAGGGCGCGGAGCTCGCGTCGCTCGAGCGCGACGAGCTGATTACGTTGCGCTCCGAGGACCTCGTCGCCGCGGCGCGCGCCCTCGGCGAGGAGCCCGCCGGCTCGCAGCGCGATTCGTGGTGGCGCTGGCTCGCGGGTAGCGGCGAGCGTCGCTGAGGCGAGCCAGGCGAGTAGCATCCGGCCTTCGTGGCGAGGCCGCCCGAGCCGGAGGAGATCTACAAACGTTCGCAGGAAGAAGGGCGGCGGCGCCTTTCGCGCCCCCGCTCGAGCTGGCTGAGACCGGGCTCGTCGACGGCTTCGACATCGCGTTCGGCGTCACGGTGTTCGGCGTCGTCACCGCGCTAATCGCCTCGAGCGCCAGCGACGGCGTCGCTCGTCTCGCCGGCGCGCTCGCGCTCTCGATCGGCTTCGTCTTCGTCGTCGTCGGTCGCTCGGAGCTCTTCACCGAGAACTTCCTCGTCCCGATCGCCGGCCTCGACACGAAGGACCGAACGTCGTGGCTGAAGCTCGCCGAGCTGTGAGCAGCGACGCCCGTCCTGAACATCGTCGGCGGCTGTCGGCTCGTCGTCTTCCTCCCGACGCACGGCGTCCTGCCGCCGGGCACCGGTGACGCGCTCGCCGAGGTTGAGGAGACCCTGGCCGGCTTCGACGCACTGACCGCGTTCCTCAGCGTCGTCGCGGCGGGAGCGCTGATAACGCTGATGACGTGGCTCGTCGAAGGAGCAGACACAGCCGGATGCGCGTGGCCGCCGCGGCGATCGTCGAGAGTCTCGTCGCCGCGGCGACGTTCAACCACACCGTGCGCGACGATCGAGCTGTTCTTCGCGATCGCGCGCTATGGGCAAGCCGTCGGCGCCAGGGCCCCGTCCGCTAGTCGCTGAGGATCCGTGCCAGCAGCGGAGGGCCCGAGAGCTCGAGCCCTCCGCTTTGCGGTCTTACGAGCGTCTCGAGACCGCGCGCGCCAACTGGGTCTTGCTCATCTTCGAGCGGCCCTCGATGTTGAGGCGCTTGGCGCGTGCGTAGAGCTGCTCCTTCGTCGGCCCCGTCGAGCTGCTCGACGAGCTCGACGACCTCCGTGAGGAGGACGACGAGCCTCTGCGGGAGCGCGTCGAGCGTGCCTTCGAGCCCGACGGGCTCGACGTCGAGCTCCTGCCGGTGCTCCGGCGAGCCCTGCTCTTGCTCGCGCTGCCGCTCCTACCGGTGCTGCGACCGGTCGACCTCCGGGTCGTGCCAGACGACCGGGACGTCGAGCTCCGGCCGCCGGCCGAGCGGCGTGCGCTCGACTGCCCGCTCGAGCCGCGCTGGGACTGGCCCTGGCCGTCCGATTCGCTCGAGTCGTCGTCGTTCGAGAGCAGCTTCTTCGCGACTCCGACTGCCGCCGGGACGGCGACGCCGAGTGCCGCGCCGGCCGCGACCTTCTTCTTCGTCGACATGCCTTCGTCTTCCATCTCGCCTGCGATGTCTTCCGCTTCTGCCATGTCACACCTCCTTCGCGTCGTGGGTCAGGACGAGCCCTCGCGTGCGTTGTTGAACGAGTCCACGAACCGCGGCACGATTCGGTCGCGCAACACTTCGGGACCGTTTCTGGCGAGGTACTCGCCGGCCGCCCCCGCCGCGTCCTCGGCTGCCGGGATCAGCGCGTCGCGCGCGGCGTCCCAGCCGCCCGACAACACCGACCCGATCACCGATTCCGAGCCGCCGCGCGAGGACGAGTTGCCGCCCTGCCCGTTCGAGCTCCTGCGGTTCGAAAACGCCTTGCGGGCTGCGATCGCCGCGACGCTCGTTGCCGCCGCGGCCGCCGCGGCCTTCATCGCGGTCCCACCGGCGCCGCCCTGGCTCGATCCCTGCTGGTTCTGCTGTCCCTGCTCTTGCTGGTCTACTGGCACGAATCTCGCCTCCTCTCTAGGACGACCGCGCTTTTGCCCTGCCCGAGCTCGAGCTTCCGGCCGTCTGACCGCCGCTCGCGTTGCCCTTGACCTCGCTCAGGCGGCTCATGAGCGCCTCGTTGACGGTGCTGAACGTCTCGGCGGCCCCGTCGGCGCGCTCGCTGATCTGGTCGGCGAGGGCGACGAGCTTGTCGAAGCTGGGGCTGTCTCGTAGTTCCTTGCGAAGCTGATCGACCAGGCCGGAGAGGTCGTCCGCGACCTGCTCGACGTCCTTCATTGAGGCCATTTCTCTCTCCTCTCTTCGTCTCTCTCGGTCATTGCCTATCCCCGCGTTTCCGGGTTTTTATGCCCGCCCTAGAGCAGATCGCCCAGCGGGCCGAGGTGCAGGTTGAGATCGCGGTCGTCGAGCCCGAACTCGTCCTTCAATTCCTGCATGCGCTGCTCGAGCTTCATGAACGTCTCCCCGAGACGCTCGACCTGCTCGTCGCTCAGCGTTCCCTGCTCCATTCGCCTGAGCGCCTGCCGCTCCATCAGCTGGCGCAGCAGCTCGATCAGCGTGAGAACGAGCTGGGCGAGGCCGCGCTCGACGCGCTCGGGATCGGCGTTCACGCGGCGTGGAAACGCCTCGGGGACGTGGTCGAGGTCGCTCGCGAGACGGTGCAGGCTCCCGCCGCCGACGATCCGGTCGAACGCGTTTGGCTCGCGCGTCACGCGTCCTCCTCCGTGACGGACGTGAAGCTGTACGGCGGCCACGGGCCCGTGCAGACGACGACCGCCTCGCCGTGCTCCGACTCGAGCCGGCCGACCTCGTCCCGGAAGCCGCCGACCGCGTCGTCGCGGACGAGATACGCGGCGACGAGGACGACGTCCGGCGACAGGTCGCGGAAGCGCGCGCTCGCCTTGGCGTGCCGGGCCAGCGGCTCGTGGAAGGCGTCCGCCAGCCGCTCGCGCGTGCGCATGCCGAGGAGCCTCGCGTGCATGTACTCGCTCCCCGAGGCGGGCGCTCCTCCATCGGCAGCCTGTGCGGGCAGCAGCAGCCGCAACCCGAACTCGACGCAGCCGCGGACCCGCGCGAGGCCGCGACCGAGCTCATTTGAGCGGTTTTCGACGGCCCGGGCGACGTCTTCCTCCTCCGAGAACGCGTGGCCGAACTGCATCGGGAGGATCGCGTCGCTCCCCGCCATCAGCTCCTCGACGACCTCAGCGTGACGCAGGATCGCCGCCTCCGTTGGCTCAGGCGCTTCCGACGGCGTCCGGCTGTAGACGAGCTCGAGACCGTTGATCCGGCGGCGCTGAAGCGGTGCATCCCCGAGGCCCCGCACGCTCGGCAGCTCGCGCAGGCCGTCGACGACGGCGTAGAGGTGGATCATCGCCCGGTGCCTCCTCCGGTCGCGCCGCCGGCCTCCAGGCGCTCGAGCGTGCCGACGGACGCGAGCAGCACACGAAGGCCGACGTAAACGAGGTCGACGTCGGCCACCGAGAGCGTGATGTCCCCGCTCACCACGACGCCCTTGTTCAGGACGCGGTCGACGAGCTCGACGAGCGTCACCTCGTGCCGCAGAGCGTGCTCGTCGCGGACGCTCACGACTCTCCGAGCTCGCGCGGCACGAAGTTGTACGGCGGCCATGGACCCGTCAGTTCGAGCGTGACGCCGAGCGCGCCGTACTCGCGTGCGAGCGCCTCGAACGCAGCGTCGAAGTCGCCGGCGGCGGCCGGGACGAGGTAGGCGCCGTTCAAGAGCATCTGCTCGTCGCGGCCCGAGAGCTCCGGCGACTGCGGCGGATTGAGGACGCCGTCCTCCGCCGCCTCGAGCAGCCGCGCGTGGATCGAGGAGGCGTAGTCGGAGCGCGCGCGGGCGAGCTCGTCGTCCAGGAGCTGTTGCAGCCGCCGCTCTTCCATGTATTTCCGGCCGCCCTGCGCGGCTTCGACGCGCTGCTCCTGCTCTCGCACGGCGTCGCTGCGTGTGCCGAGGCCGGCGGAGAGAGCGTCGCGGTCGGCGAACGCCTTGACGCCGCGCTCGACCTTGCCGCGGACGGACGCGAGGGCGTCCTCGAGCAGCTGCCCCTTCTCGGCGAGGAAGCTCCGCAGCTCCGCCTCGCTCCGGTAGACCGTGCAGAAGCGGAACGGGACGACCGCCGTCTTGTCGAGCGCGTGCTCGAGCACCTGCTCGTGGGCGCGGATCTTCGCCTCGAGCCACGCCGGGTCGTTGAGCCGCTCCGGCAGGACCGTCTCGTTGAACTCGTCGAGGGAGACCTCGCTCGCGAGCGCCGCGAGCCGCCCCTCGACGAGGACCATCACCTCGTGATCGGGATCGACCGAGGGTCCGGCGGCGACGTCGTTCCGCTCCGCGGCCGGATCGAGGACACCGTAGAGGTACCAACCGAGCCCGGCCCCGTCGGCCGTGCGCGCTTCGGCGGAGTGACCGGTCACTTCTCCGAGGAGTCGTCCGGCTCGAGCCCGGCGGATCGCTCGAGTCGCCGCAGCCGCTGCTCGAGGCCGTTCTCGCCGTCTCGGCGCGACAGGAACGCGTCGCCCTCCCACCAGTCGATGCCCATCTCGCGGGCCTTGTCGGCCGAGGCGATCAGGAGCCGGATCTTGACGGTGAGGAGCTCGATGTCGAGCAGGTTGATCTGGATGTCGCCGGCGACGACGATGCCCTTGTCCAGTACGCGCTCGAGCACGTCTGCGAGCTGAGCGGGCTGCCGGGCGGTGTACATGTCGAGCTCGCGGCTACTCATCGAAAGTCCTCCGTGTCGGCGTGGGCGCGGTGGTAGCGGGTGACCCGCGAGTACCGCCGCAGGTTCCCGTCGTCGTCGAGCTCGACCTCGTACGTGGCGAGCACGTCGGTCGACTCCGGCACTCGGGCGAGCTCGACCACCTCGAGCCTCGCCCGCCAGCCGTCGTTCGTCCGCTCGAGCGACGAGACGGACTCGGCGGTGCGTTCGAGCAGCTCCTCGAGCTGCTCGCGGGCGCGCCGGGAGGCCGCGCGGGCCTCGTCCGGCGACGCTGCCGGACCGGGCTCCTGGCGGTCTCCGTCTTGCGCCCCCGCCGCCTGTTGAGACTGCAAGCGCTCCTCGTCCTCCACCGCTTCCTGCGGCTCGGACTCCTCCGCTCGACCGTCGTCGCTGCCCCGCTCGGCTTGGACAGCCTCGGCGCGCGACGCGGGATCTGGCTTCTGCGTCTCGGCGCCCTCGCCCTCGGCACTCCGCTCGCCCTCGGAGCCGTCGTGCTCCCGGCTCCGGGTCAGCGCGCGTGCCGCGGCCGCGGCGGCGCCGACGGCGGCACCCGCCGCGGCGACCTTCGCCGCGTGCATGACCGCCTCGAGAGGCTGCTCCTCGCCGCCGTTCTCGCTCGTCTCAGGTGCTTGCTCTGCGGCTTCCGGCTGTTCGTCGTCCGACTGTGCGCGCCGCCGCTTCCGGCCTTCCGCGCGCTTGCGCTGTGCTGCTTCTCGCTCCGCCATCACGCACCCTCTCTCGCTTCGCGTACGACCTCGAGCCGTTCGAGGAGCTCGTCCTCGATCGCTTCCCACTCCGCCAGCGAGTAGACGCCGAGCTCGTAGTTGCGCTCGGCCTCCGCGAGCCGGCGCCGCAGCGTCGGCTCGTCTCCGAGCTCCTGCTCCGCCTGGGCCATCAGCTGCTCGGCGATCCAGACCGTGCCGCGAATCGGCGCGAGGGGCAGAGTCAGGATGCCGGTCAACAGCCCCATCGCGATCCGCTCCCGCGATTCATCGCCGCCCCGCGTCGAGGCCCACGAAGCTGTGCGGCGGCAGGGGCCCGAGGTATTTGAAGACCATCCGGTCGGCATGCAGGCGGGCGAGCTCGTCCATCGCCGCGTCGAACGCGGGGATTCGCTTCCGCTCGACGAGGAATGCGGCGCGCAGCACCTGGTGCTCGATCAGCCGGTCGTCGACGTCGACCGCGAGCGCGAGCGGCCGGAGCCGGTCGAGGAGTGCCCTCGCGTCGGCGCCAGCACGTCTCCGAAGCTCCGCCGCGACGAGCTCCCCGAGCTCGATGCGCAGCGGGTAGGTCGCGGCGTCCGGCCCCGCCCGGGTGGCTTCTCGCATGCGCGCGACGCGCGGATTGTCGCGGACGATCTCCGCGAGCACGGCTTCCTCGCGGTGGAATGCCTTCACGGACAGCTCGGCCGTCCCTGCGAAGCGTTGGAGCAACGATGTCAGCTCGTCGTAGCGCGGCTCCAGAAACTCGTCGACGAGCTGCTCGGAGCTGTCGAAGACGGTGCCGAAGCGCAGCGGCAGGACCGTTGCGGACTTGAACGCCGCCGCGAGGACGTCGGAGTGGCTGACGAGGTCGCGACGCGTGGCCCGCACCCGCCCGGAGGCGACCGGGGTGACGAGCGCGGCAACGTCGCGGTACGGAACCGTCTCAACCGTTCCGTTCGCGACCCCGCCGGCCGCGGGCATCCGTCCGGAAGCGGGTCCGGCGACGCCGTAGCAGTACAGCGCCGCGGCCGACGCGGGATCGGCCGCCTCTAGCGTCGACTGGGCGGCGCTCACTTGTTCTTACCGCTCGAGACCTTTTCCTTCACGCCCTCGAGCATCCCCTTCGACTTGCCGTCGCCTCTGTTCTCGCCGCCCGCACCGCCGCCTTCGCGCAGCTCCTTGAGGCCTGCGCCCTCGGTCTGCGTCAGGTCGAGGCGGTTGACCGCCTCGGCGAAGCGGAGATAGGTGTCGACGCTCGCGATCACGATCCTCGCGTCGATCGTGAGCAGCTCGATGCCGATCACCGAGACGCGCACATAGGCGTCGATGACCAGGCCCTTGTCGAGGATCAGGTCGACGACGTCGACGAGGCCGCTCGGGCTAGGCGCGCGCTGGAGATAGTTGCTTGCCGTGCCCTGGGTCGCGATGGTCATCGGTTCCTCCTTAGGTCGGCCGGGCGTGCTCGAGGGCTTTCTCCCGCTCCTCGCGCCGCTTCTGCCGCTCCCGTCGCTGTCTCTCGCGCTCGGCGTTCGGTTTTGCCGCCACTGACCGGGCAGGTGTCGACGTCTGCTGCTTCGGCGCGGGCGTGGCCCGGCCGAGCCGGTCGCGTAGAGCGGAGAGAGCCTCAGCGGGGCGGCCACTGAGTCGTTCCGAAACCTTGTCGGCGGCTTCCTTCGCGACGGCTGCGGGGCCGCCTTTCTCGCGCACCTTGCGAGCCACCTTGTCACGCAGGACCTCGGTCGACTTCCGAGTCAGGTATGCGGTTGCCCCCGCGGCCGCGCTCGCCGCGATCGGCCTCAAGACGCCCCTCGTCACGCTGCGCGCGAAGCTGTCCTTGCGTTCGCCGCCCTGGTCGCTCCCCATCGCTAGTCCTCCTCCTCCTCGCCGCTTCCGTCCCGCGAGTGGTCACCGACGCGGGATGCGATCTCGCGCGCCGCGACGGCGGCCGCTCCGAGCGCCGCCGCCGCGGCGACGCCTTTCGCCGCCGTTCGCACGGCGCCGCTGTCGGGCTCGACCTCCTCCTCGACGCCCTCGATCGCGCCCTCGGTCATCTTCTTCGCGCCCTGCTCCTGAAGCTCGGGCAGCCCCGCCAGCTCGGTCTCCTTGAGGTCGAGGCGGTTCACGGCCTCTGCGAAGCGCAGGTACGTGTCGACGCTCGCGATCACGATCCGCGCGTCGATCGTGAGCACCTCGATCCCGATCACCGAGACGCGCACGTACGCGTCGATGACGAGACCCTTGTCGAGGATCAGGTCGACGACGTCGACGAGACCGCTCGGGCTCGGCGCGCGCTGGAGGTAGTTGCTTGCCGTGCCCTGGGTCGCGATTGTCATCGCTAGCCCTTTCCCCTGCTGGACGCCGTTTCAACCACGGTCACGAACGGCTCCCGGTGAGCGACTCGCGTCGCTCCTGGCGCCGGCTCTCACGATCGCGCCGGCCCGACTCGCGATCGCCGTTGGACTGGTCCGACGAATCGTCCTGCGCGGCTTCCCCGCTCGCCTCCGCCTGCGAGCCCTCACCCTCGCGGGCGTCGGCTTCGGCTTCGTCGCCGGAGTCGTCGTCGGAGCGGTGCTGCTCCATCTCCTCGGGCTTCGCCGCGTACTCGAGACCTTTGACGTCTCCCAGCTCGACGTACGCCTTGAAGCGAGCGAGGTCGGCCTCGACGGCGCGCTTCACGAAGCGCATGCCCGACGCCATCTTCTCGATCATCCCCGACGGGACGAAGTCGATCGTGACGAACATCCGGGTGAGGTTGGTGTCGAGCTTGTGGAAGCTGACGAGGCCCGAGTGCTGGGTGCCCTGCACCGACTTCCACGCGATCCGGTCGTTCTTGCGCCGCTCGGTGATCTCGGCTTCCCATTCGCGCGTGCTGAACCAGATCTTCTCCTGCCAGTGAACCTTGTTGTTTTCCTCGCGCTCGACGTTCAGCACGCGGTGCATGAACTTGGGGTACTCCTCGAAGTTCGTCCACGCCTGGTACGCCTTCTCCACCGGGACGGCGAGATCGGTCCAGCGCTGGATCGGCAGGCGCCGCGTCTTGCCGCCTTTCTTCGCGCGTCCGCCGACGCCGAGCGCCTTGGACATGACCGTTCCGGCGATGCCTCCACGCTCCCTCATCTGCTCGCCGACGCCCTCCGCGCCTTCGCGGCCGAGGTCCTCGGCCTCATCCTTCGCCCCACTGCCGAGCATGCGCAGCAGGTCGGGGCCCTTCTTCGCGGCGAGCCCCGCGGCCGCAGCAGCCGCCGCCGTCGCGGCCGCCGGGAGGAGGATGTCCCTCCCTCTCAGCTGCGAGAGCCGGGATCTGCCGTTCTCGTCGCTCCCGTCACGTGACGGGTCCTGCTCCTCGTCCGAATCCTGCTCTTCGGTCTGCTGACGTGCGCTCTCCTCTGCCACTGTCGCCTCCCTCGCTTCTGTGACAGGTCGAGCCTTGCCAAGACGCGCCCAGGCTAAACACCGAAAGCGGGCGCAGGAGGTGGGGAAGTGCGCCAAGGAGGCCTCACCGCCGCGCTCGCCGACACGACCTGCACCGCGCTCGCCGTCACGTCGGGCTCTGCGCTCGGGACCGAAAGGATGCTCGACAACTTCGAAGTGACCGAGGGGACCTGGCGGGCTGCGCTCGAGGACAGACCTCCACTTCTCCATCTCGGAGTCTCCGACGTACGTTGCCCGCGGTTCTCGTCGCGCTGGCCTCGGACCGGACGTCGCACGCTATGCAGGCAAGCTGCTCTCGGGCGCGAAGCTTGCGAAAACTTACGGCGTGACCGACATCGACGAAACTGAGCCCGAGTGCTGG
>DASQWH010000224.1:0-18782 GCA_035640335.1 Gaiellaceae bacterium
AAGTTGGCCGCCGAGACGAGCCGGATGCGGAAGATCCCGAGCGGCATCAGCGGCGCCTTCTCGCGCCACTCCCAGACGAGGAAAGCCGCCAGGAGGGCGCCGGCGACGGCTAATAGGCCGATCGTCCGGAACGTGCCCCACCCCACGTCCGGCGCCTCCGAGATCGCGTAGACGAGGACGATGAGCCCGCTCGTGACGAGGATCGCGCCGAGCGGGTCGTAGTCGTGGACGACGTCCTCGCGCCGGCTCTCACGCACGTAGAGCGGCGTCAGCAGGAGCACGAGCACGCCGACCGGCACGTTCACGAAGAAGATCCATTCCCAGCTCAGGTACTCAGTGAGGATCCCGCCGAAGAGGACGCCCGCCGCCGCGCCGCTGCCTCCGACCGCGCCCCAGGCGCCGAGTGCCTTGTTCCGCTCGCTGCCCTCGGTGAACGTCGTCGAGATGATCGAGAGAGCCGCCGGCGAGACGATCGCCGCTCCGAGGCCCTGCACGCCGCGCGCGATGATCAGCATTTCCGACGAGGTCGACAGCCCGCAGGTCAGCGACGCGGCCGTGAACAGGGCGAGCCCGCCCATGAAGACGAGCCTCCTGCCGAGCAGGTCCGCGGCGCGTCCGCCGAGGAGCAGGAAGCCGCCGTACGTCAGCGCGTACGCGGTGATCACCCACTGCAGGTTCTCCTCCGCGAAGTCGAGGTCGCGGCCGATCGACGGCAACGCGACGTTGACGATCGCGATGTCGAGCACCACGACGAAGATCGCGGCGCAAACGAGGATGAGCGCTTTCCAGCGGCGGGGGTCCGGGGCGGCGGCGGCCACGAGCCGCTAACCATAGAGGGGCCGCGCCGTGCGCGGCCCTTCTTGTCTTGGTGCGGCTCGGAGAAGTTCTTCTCTATGCGGCCATGTCGAATGCGGGCTCGGCCTCGACGGGTGCCTGCTCCAGGTCGCGACGGCTGACGACGAAGAGCGCGACGAGGATGCCGACGAAGGCGACGATCCCACCCGCGACGAACGCGTTCTGGAAGCCGTCCGTGAGCGCGAAGTTGAGCGCGGTGCCCGATCCGACCTCCTCCGTGGTGGTCGAGGTCGCGATCGACGACAGCGCCGCGATGCCGAGCGCGCCGCCGATCTGCTGCGACGTGTTGATCAGCCCCGAGGCGAGCCCCGCCTCGGCCGCGCGCACGCCGGCGAGTGCGGCGATCGAGATCGGCACGAACGAGAAGCCGATGCCGAGCGAGATGAGCAGGAAGCCGGGCAGCAGGTCGGTGAGGTACGAGCCGCCCACGGAGACCTGCGTGAAGTAGACGAGGCCTGCGGTGAGCGACGTCATCCCGGCGACGAGCACCGGCTTCACGCCGACGCGATTCACGAGCTGCGCGGCGAGCGCCGACCAGACGATCGCCGTCCCCGCCACCGCCAGGTAGCCGACGCCCGTCTTCAGCGCCGAGTAGCCCAGTACCTGCTGCATGTAGAGCGTGAGCATTAGGAACATGCCGAACATGGCGGTGCCCATCACGAGGCCGGCGACGTTCGCGCCGACCACGGTGCGCAGCCGGAAGATCGAGAACGGCATCAGCGGGTCGGTTGCGCGGGCCTCCCAGCCCAAGAAGAGCGCGAGCAGAGCGACCGACGCGGCGAAGAGGCCGATCGTCTCCAGCGACGTCCAGCCGTAGTCGTTCGCCTGCGTGATCGCGTAGACGAGCACGACGAGGCCGCCCGTGACGAGAAACGCGCCCGGAAAGTCGAAGCTCTTCGCCGTCGCGTCACGGCTTTCGCCGATCAGGAACGGCGTCAGCAAGAGCGCGGCCACGCCGACCGGCACGTTGACGAAGAAGATCCACTCCCAGCTGAGGAGGTCGGTGAGGATGCCGCCGAGCAGGACGCCGGCGACGGCCCCGAAGGCGCCGATCGCGCCCCAGGCGCCGAGCGCCTTGTTGCGCTCGTCGCCTTCGGCGAACGTGGTCGAGATGATCGAGAGCGCGGCCGGCGTCACGATCGCGGCGCCGAGGCCCTGGAAGGCACGCGCGCCGATGAGCGAGGCTTCGCTCCAGGCGAGCCCGGAGACGAGCGACGCCAGCGTGAACACGCCGAGGCCGAGCAGGAAGAGGCGGCGGCGCCCGAGGAGGTCGGCGGCGCGGCCGCCGAGCAGCAGGAAGCCGCCGAAGAGCAGCGCGTAGGCGCTGATCACCCATTGCAGGTTCTCCTGTGAGAACCCGAGATCCGTCTGAATCGAAGGTAGGGCCACGTTCACGATCGCGATGTCCAACACGACCATG
This sequence comes from Gaiellaceae bacterium, assembly GCA_035640335.1. Classification (GTDB taxonomy): domain Bacteria; phylum Actinomycetota; class Thermoleophilia; order Gaiellales; family Gaiellaceae; genus VAXT01. Next base: position 2,276 of record DASQWH010000224.1, read on the forward strand.
AACTGCACCAGCAGGAGCAGCGCAAGCCCGTACCACTTGCGTCGAGCTGAAGCGATCACGGTCTAGTCCTTTCCGTCGTTAGGGATCACTAGCTTGTGAACTTACAGGAACTGCTTTCGTTTTGCAAGTATTGCCTTCTCAATCGCAAGTTTGGCTGCTACAGTACGCCTGTCATGGCGAAGCGCTTCGATCAGTACTGCCCGGTAGCACACGCGCTTTGCCTCGTCGGCGAGCGGTGGGCGCTGCTCGTCGTGCGCGAGCTCCTGCGGGGGCCGCGGCGGTACACGGATCTTGCCGCGGGCCTCCCCGGCATCGGCACGAACATCCTCGCCGCCCGGCTGCGCGACCTCGAGGCCGCGGGCGTCGTCCAGAAGCGGAAGCTGCCGCCGCCGGCCGCGTCGACGGTCTACGAGCTCACCGAGTACGGAGCCGAGCTCGAGGAAGTCGTGTACGCCCTCGCGCGCTGGGGCGCCCGGTCGCTCGGGCCGCCGAAGGCCGACGACGAGCTGTACCCCGAGTGGGGCGTGAACGCGTTCCGCGCGCTGTTCGACTCGACGGCCGCCGCCGGGCTGACCGAGATCTACGTCCTCCGCATCGGCGATGACGTCTTCACCGCGCGGCTCGAGAACGGCTGCATGCGCGCGGACGTCGGAGCCGCCGAGGACGCGGACCTCGACGCCGCGATGGACATGGACACGTTCTTCGGGCTCGCGTCCGGCGACCTCCAGCCGCAAGCGGCGCTGCGCAAGCGGCGCGTCCGCCTCGCGGCCGGCGAGCCCGAGGCGCTCGACCGCTGCTTCACGGTCTTCAGCATGGCCTCGCGCGTGCCCGCGGCTGCTTGAGCGCGCTGCGGCTCGAGACCGACCGCCTCGTCCTTCGACGGCTCTCGCGAGACGACGTCGACTCGCTCGCTCCGTACATGGCCGATCCGGAGGTGATGCGCTACATGGGCGGGCGGACGCGGACGCGCGAGGAGACGGCAGCCCGCATCGAGCGCTTCATCCAGATGTTCGACATGGACGGGATCGGGCAGTTCGCGGTCGAGCGCAAGGAGGACGGCGTCGTGCTCGGCCGCTGCGGAATCCTCGTCTGGGAGACTGATCCGTGGACGGCGCTGGCGAAGGCGGAGACGACGAAGCCGACCGAAACGGAGATCGGGTACCTGCTCGGCCGCCTGCACTGGGGCCGCGGGTATGCGACGGAGGCGGCGACGGCCGTCCGCGACTACGCGCAGTCGCAGCTCGGCGAGGAGCGAATCATCGCGCTCATCCACAACGGAAACGACCGCTCGAAACGCGTCGCCGAGAAGCTCGGCATGAGCTACGAGCGCGAGGTGCAGCTCAACTTCTCGCGCGTCGGGCTCTACGCCTTGGGGAAGCGCCCGGCTCTGTAGAGCTGCCCCTCGAGCGGGCGCCCGAGAGTCGCTTCGAGCCACTCCGAGATCGCGATCAGCGCATCGAGGTCGACTCCAGTCTCGACGCCGTCGCCCTCGAGCATGTAGACGAGGTCCTCGGTCGCGATGTTGCCGGTCGCGCGCGGTGCGAACGGGCAGCCCCCGAGTCCGCCGACCGAGGAGTCGAGCGTCGTCGCGCCGGCTTCGAGCGCCGCGTAGGCGTTCGCGAAGCCGGTGTTGCGCGTGTTGTGCAGGTGGACGCCGACGGGCGCGCCGACCCGCTCGACGAGCGCTCGCACTTGCTTCGGCGTGGCGACGCCGATCGTGTCGGCAAGGACGAGCTCGTCGGCGCCGCGGAGCCGCTCGGCGATCGCCACGACCGCGTCGGGGTCGACGGGCCCCTCGAAAGGGCAACCGAAGGCGACGCTGATCGTCGCCGTCGAGCGCAGCCCGTCCTCGCGAGCGCGGGCGATGACGGCCTCGGCAGCGTGCACGGCATCGTCGACGGACGCGTTCGCGTTCCGCTTGCTGAAGCTCTCGGTCGCGGCGACGGCGAAGCGAACCTCGTCGAGCTCCGCGGCGCGCAGTCGGTCGTAGCCCTTCTCGTTCAGCGCGAGGCCCGCGTACACCGTGCCGTCCTGCCGCTCGATGCGCTCGACGACCTCCTCGGCATCGGCCATCTGCGGGACGCGCTCGGCGCTGACGAAGCTGACGGCCTCGATCGTCGGCAGCCGAGCCGCCGCAAGCCGGTTGACGAGCTCCGCCCGCGTCTCGGGCGGCAGGACGTCGCGCTCGTTCTGGAGGCCGTCCCGCGGACCGACCTCACAGATCGTGACCGTCAACCCAGGCCTCGCGAGCGCACGCGCTCCGGCCTCACGCGCACGATGACGCGCCGCTCGTCGGCGTTGTAGCCCTGGTACGGCGTGATGCCGCGGTACTTCTCCGACAGCTTGTCGATGTGCCGGTTCGCCTCCTCCTCGTTCTCGTCGAGCTCGGCGGTCCCGGTCACGGTCACGTACGCGTAGGGATCGTCCGCCGGATGCACCTCGACGGTCACGCGCGGGTCGCGCTTGAGGTGCTTCCACTTCGCGCGCGGCGCCGCGGTGTTGAAGACGACGTTCTCGCCGTCGTAGTCGACCCAGATCGGCGTCACGTGCGGTGTGCCGTCCTCGCGAATGGTGGCCACAGAACCGAAGTTCTTGTCGAGGAAGAGCTGCGCTTCCTTGTCGCTCAGTCCTGCCACGGGCACTCCTTTCTCGCGGTTAGGCTAGCCCCCGACATGGCCCTCGCAGTTCTCGTCGGTACCCGCAAAGGCCTGTTCGTGCTCCGCGGCGACGAGGACCGGCGCACGTGGGAGGTCGGAGAGCAGCTGCTCCCGGGTTGGGAGGTGTTCCACGCGATCCGCCACGACGGGACGCTCTACGCGGCGGCCAACAACTTCGTCTACGGCGCGTCGGTGCAGCGATCGAGCGACGACGGGAAGACGTGGGAGCGCGGCGAAGGCCTCGGGCTCCCTGAGGACGGCGACCTGAAGCTCGAGAAGAGCTGGCACGTCGAACCCGGCCCGGACGACACGCTCTGGCTCGGCGCGGCGCCGGGAGTCCTCTTCCGCTCGGACGACAAGGGCGAGAACTGGCAGCTCGTCCAGAGCCTCCTCGACGAGCCGACGCGCGAGCGCTGGCAGCCGGGGGCCGGCGGGATGTGTACACACTCGATTCAGTTCGACCCGGGAAACGAGCAGACGATGTACGTCGGCATCTCGGCCGCGGGCGTCTTCCGCAGCGAGGACGGCGGCGAGTCCTGGACGCCCGCGAACAAGGGCACGGCGGCGGACTTCATGCCCGACGACCCGTTCCCCGAGGTCGGGCAGTGCGTGCACAAGGTGCTCGTCCATCCGGCGCAGCCGGAGCGGCTGTGGCAGCAGAACCACTGCGGGGTGTACCGCTCGGACGACAAGGGCGAGAGCTGGGAGCGCCTCGAGGGCAACGGCCTGCCGAGTGGGTTCGGGTTCCCGCTCGCGATCCACCATCGCAAGCCGGACATGGCGTTCGTGATCCCGGAGGACGAGGCCGACGCCGAGAACGTCGGCGGCGGGAACCGCGTCACGACAGGCGGCCGGCTCGGCGTCTACCGCACCGAGGACGGCGGCAGCAGCTGGGAGCTTGCGTCGAACGGGCTGCCCGACCGCGCCTGGGTGGAGGTGCTGCGCGAAGGAATGGCGTCCGATCGGCTCGACCCGGTCGGGATCTACTTCGGCACGAAGAGCGGCTCGATCTTCGTCTCGCCCAGCGAGGGCGACGAGTGGATCGAGGCGGCGCGCCACCTGCCCGCAGTGCTCTCCGTCGAAGTCGCCGAGTGGTCGTGAGACCACTCGGGGGAGGGGTTCCGGGGGACCGGGAGGTTCCCCGTCTCGTCCTCCTCAGCGCGCGCGGCGATCTCAGCGGCGCGCGTGCTGAGGCGTGCATTAAAGAAGGGGGCACCCGGGGGAAACACGGTTTCCCCCGGGGGAACGAGCCGAAGGCGAGCGACGAGTGGTCGTAGTCCTGCTCCCGTCGCTGCTCGCGACGGAAGCGGGCGGACGGAACCGGTTCGAGCTCGACGCGCCGTCGGTCGGTTCGGCCTTGCGTGCATTGCCCATTCGGAACCTGCTCTTCGACGAGCGCGACGAGCTGCGCCCGCTCGTCAACGTCTACGTCGACGGCGAGGACATGCGGACGCGAAGCGGCCTCGAGACCGAGCTCCGCGGCGGCGAGGAGATCCGGATCGTCGCCGCTATTGCGGGAGGCTGAGGCACCGCTTGCGGTGCCGACCTCAGGACGGACGGTGAGGCACCGCTTGCGGTGCCGACCTCAGGACGGACGGGTCGCCCGTTCGTCCGTCTGAACTGACCGGTCGATGCTTTGAACCTATCGCTGCGGCTCTAGGCCAGCTTTTCGCCGCGTGTCTCGCGGCCGAAGGCGCCGGCGACGAGACCGCCGACCGCCATGACGATCGCCACGAACGTCAGCGACCACGTCGTGCTGCCGGTCGCGTCCTTCAGGTTCCCGAAGATGTACGGGCCGGCGATCGCGGCCCCCTTCCCTACTCCCTCCATCAGCCCGAACGCGCTCGAGCGGAGGCGGGTCGGGAACAGCTCGGCCGTGTACGGGTAGACCGCGCCCCACGCGCCGAGGTTGAAGAAGCCGACGAAGAACAGAGCCGTGATGTAGACGGCCTCGGAGTCGGCGACCGCGAACGCGTACGCCGAGAGCCCGCCGAGCAGCAGGAACGCCGTCAGCGTCGCCTTGCGTCCGATCCGCTCGACGAGCCAGATCGCCGCCGCGTAGCCCGGGAACTGCGAGAGCGCGCTCAGCGTCAGCAGCAGGTAGACGTCGATCGTGAAGCTCTTCTCGCCCTGGAGTACGAACGGCAGCCAGAGGAAGAGGCCGTAGTAGGAGACGTTGAGCGCGATCCAGACGAGCGCGGTCGCCGTCGTCTGCGCCCGGAGGCTCCGGGCCACGAGCTCGTGCACCGAGGAGCGCTCCTCCGCAGGCGCCTCGACGGCGTCGGCCTGGACGGGCTCCCCGGCGATCTCGCTCAGCACCTCGGCCGCCTCCTGCTTGCGACCGTGGCGCGCGAGGAAGTACGGGCTCTCGGGCAGCGTCCGCCGGACGAGGAACGCGAGGAACGCGGGAAACGCAGCCGCGAGGAAGAGGTAGCGCCAGCTCCAGTCGCCGAAGCGGTCGAACGTCGGGCCGAGGAAGACGTACGACAGGCCCGTGGCGAGCAGCAGCCCGATCGGCCAGAAGAAGTCGAGGAAGACGAGGAGCCGCCCGCGTCGCTGTGGCGGCAGGTACTCCGCGAGCATCGACGGGTCGACGACGAGGAGGCCGCCGAGCCCGAGGCCCGCGAGGAAGCGGAACGTCATCACCGACCACGGCCCCCATGAGAGCGCCGTCAGCGCGGTGAAGACCGCGTACCACAGGATCGCGTACTGAAAGATCGCCCGACGGCCGATCCGGTCGGCAAGGCGTCCGAGCAACAGGCTGCCGACGAGCGAGCCCGCGAGGGCCGCGCTGTTGACGAGGCCCTGCATGCGCCCGTTCAGGTCCCAGAGCGCCGCGAAGATCGGCTGGACGAAGCCGACGAGCAGGATCTCCATCGCGACGAAGGTCCACGCCGCGCCCGTGACCAGAACCGCCTTGCGGTGGAAGCGCGTCAGCCCGTGCTCGCGGAGGACCTCCTCCACGTCCCGCACGCGAGGTGCTGCCACTGCCACCGACATCGTCCGCCTCCTTACGCTAGTTTTAGACTCTCAGTCGAAAACTATGGCAAAGTCTAACAGAGTTTCCGCTCCTGAGTCGAAAACATCGCGCGAGACCCCGGCGCACGCGACCCTGGCCGTCGTTTTCCAGGTCCGCGCCTGGAAGCTGCAGGTCCTGCTCTGGCAGCGCGCGAAGGCTCCCTTCGCCGGCGCGTGGTCCCTCCCGGGCGGCTACCTCGAGCCCGGCGAGACGCTCGAGGAGTCAATCCGAAAGCATCTGGCGACGAAGGTCGACGTGCGCGAGCTCTCGCACCTCGAGCAGCTCGAGACGAGGAGCGACCCCAGCCGCCATCCCGACGAGTGGCAGCTGGCGACGGCCTACCTGGGCCTGGTCCCGCGGGGCGTCGACCCAGCGCTGCCCGAAGACACGGACTGGCACTCGGTCGACCGGCTGCCGAAGCTCGCGTTCGACCACCGCGCGATCACGCTCGCCGGCCGCGAGCGCTTGCGCGCGAAGCTGTCCTACACGAACGTCGGCTTCGCACTCGCACCAGGCGCGTTCACGCTCAGCGAGCTCCGCGACATCTACGCGGCCGCGCTGGGCCACGACGTCTCGGCGACGAACCTCCAGCGCGTCCTCGTCCGCCGCGGCGTGCTCGAGCCGACGGGTGAGCGCCGTGAGCCGGGGCGGACAGGCGGCCGACCCGCGGCTCTGTTCAAGTTCGGCACGCCGCGCCTCGAGGTCACGGATCAGTTCGCCGTGCTGAAGCCGCCGAGCTAGCGGCGTGAACTGCAGCTACGCGACGCCGATGCCGGCTGCGAGCTCGCGTGAGATCGCGTGCTCGGCCTTGCCGACTCGCACCGTGATCGGGCCGCCGAAGGGTGCCGCGCTGCGCAGCTTCACCTTGCGCCCCGGCACGAGAGCGAGCGTCTTCAGGTAGCGCAGCAGCTCGTCGTCGTCGCTCGGCACCCGCTGGACGACTGCTTCCTCGCCGGGCTCGAGGCTCGCGAGCGTCTTCAGCCGCGAACGGTCGAGCTTCAGGTCGCGATCCGGGATCGGGTCTCCGTGCGGATCGTGCGTCGGGTAGCCGAGCGAGCGGTCGATTCTGGCCTCGAGCTCTTCGGAGAGGGCGTGCTCGAGGCGGTCCGCCTCGATGTGCACCTCGTCGAGGGGCAAGCCGAGCGCTTGCGCGAGGTACTGCTCGAGCAGCCGGTGGTGGCGGATGACCTCGAGCGCGACCCGCTCGCCCGCCTGCGTCAGCTCGACACCGCGGTACGGCGCGTGCTCCGCCAGGCCGAGCGCCGCCAGCTTCTTCACCATTGCCGTCGCCGAGGGCGGACGCACGCCCAGGCGCTCTGCGATCGCGGACGTAGTCGCACGGCGGCCCTCGAGCCGCAGCTTGTGGATCTCCTTCAGATAGTCCTGCGTCGCGTTGCTGAGGCCCTTGATCACGATTCTCAGTGTAGACTAAAAGAGAGTTTCGCTATGGCTAAATTCACTCGCAAGCAGATCGTCGCGGGCGGCCTGCCCCTCGTCGCCGCCGCCCCGCTCGCGAAGCTCGCCTGGCCCAGCACAGCGCACGGCGAGCGGCTCGCGACGCACGAGGGCCACGAGCACGCCCGGCTCGGCCACGCGGCGATGATCGGCGACGAGGCGCCCGCGCCGGGCGGCCCGCACGACCAGGACTACGCGCTGATCCCGCCGAGGTCGCTACCGCACAGCCCGGGCCGCGTCCGGGAATACGAGCTGATCGCCAACGACCGGACGATCGAGGTCGCGCAGGGCGTCGAGTTCGCGGCCTGGACGTACAACGGCGCCGTTCCCGGTCCCGTGATCCGAGCGACCGAGGACGACCTCCTCCGGGTCAACTTCGTCAACGCCGGCTCGCATCCCCACACCATCCACTTCCACGGCATCCACCCCGGGAAGATGGACGGCGTCTTCGAGGTCATCCAGCCCGGCGGCGCGTTCACCTACGAGTTCCCGGCGCGGCCGTACGGGATGCACCTCTACCACTGCCACGCAACGCCGCTGAAGAAGCACATCCACAAGGGCCTCTACGGCGCGTTCATCATCGACCCCGCGAAGCCGCGCCGGCGCGCCCGGGAGCTCGTCATGGTCATGAACGGCTACGACACGGACGGCGACGGCGAGAACAACTTCTACACCGTCAACGGTCGCGCGTTCTTCTACGCGAAATACCCGATCCGGGTCAAAAAGGGCGAGCTCGTGCGCATCTACCTCGCCAACCTGACCGAGTTCGATCTGATCAACTCGTTCCACCTCCACGGCGACTTTTTCCGCTACTACCCGACCGGCTCGACCGACCACTTCGAGTACACGGACACGGTCATGCTCTGCCAGGGCGAGCGCGGGATCCTCGAGATCGAGTTCGCGAACACCGGCCGCTTCATGTTCCACGCCCACCAGAGCGAGTTCGCGGAGCTCGGCTGGATGGGCTTCTTCGACGTGCGCGACTAGATGGAAGCGGGAGCGATCTCGGCGAGGCTGCGCGGCGCCGGCTGGCGGCTCTGGGCGCTTGTGCCTCTGCTAGCGCTCGTCGCCGCCGTCTCGCTCGTCGCTTCGACCGGCGGCTCGCTCGTCGAGCTGGTCGGGAGAAACCCGCCGCCGGCCGACGAGTTCGACATCCGCCGCGTCGAGTTCGACCCCGGCGAGATCCGGATCAAGGTCACGAATCCCCAGCGAGACGACCTGACGATCGCCACCGTGACCGTCGACGACGCGATCGTCCCGTACTCGATCGACGGCGACCGCACGCTCGGCCGGCTGCGATCTGCCGAGATCGTCGTGCCCTACGACTGGGTCGAGGACGAGCCGATCTCGGTCGGCGTGACGAGCTCGACCGGGATCCAGACGACGGAGGAGATCGCCGCCGCAGTCGAGACACCCGGCCCGTCGGCGGAGCGCTTCGTCGGCTACGCCGTGATCGGGTTCCTCGTCGGCATCTTCCCGGTCGCGCTCGGGCTGGCGTGGCTGCCGTCGCTGCGCAGGGCGAGCCCGGAGTGGCTGGCGGCGTTCATGGCGCTCACCGGCGGGCTGCTCACGTTCCTCGCATTCGAGGCGCTGTCCGAGGCGCTCGACCTCCAGGCGGCGCTGCCGGAGGGTCTCGGCGGCACCGGCCTCGTCCTGCTCGGGTTCGCTTCGACCTACCTCGCGCTCAGCCTGCTCTCCCGCGCGTTCGGAGCAGGCGGCACGCTCAGCGGCGTCGCGCTCGCGACCGTCGTCGCGGTCGGGATCGGCCTGCACAACCTCGGCGAGGGGCTCGCGATCGGCACGTCATTCGCGCTCGGCGAGCTCGCGCTCGGCACGTTCTTCGTCGTCGGCTTCATGGTGCACAACGTCACCGAGGGCCTCGGGATCGCGACTCCGATTGCGGACCGCACGCGGGTCGGACTCGGCCGTCTGGCCGTGCTCGCGCTGATCGCAGGGGCGCCGACGATTCCGGGCGCGTGGCTCGGCGGCTTCGTGACGAGCGACGTGCTCGGCGTGCTCTTCTTCGCGGGTGCGGCCGGGGCCGCGGTCGAGGTCGTCGTCGAGGTCGGTCGCTACGTGCGCGAGCGCGCGCCCGGCGGCCTGGCGTCCCCATACGTCATCGGCGGCTACCTGGCCGGAATCGCCGTGATGTACGTCACAGGGCTACTGGTCTGACATCTGGCCCGGCGCCGCCGGCGGTGACGAGCCGGTCGCGCCCCGTGCGCTTCGCCTCGTAGAGCGCGGCGTCGGCGCGTCCGACGAGCTCCTCTGCCGACTCGCGCCCGTTCCAGCACGCGACGCCCGCGGAGACGGTCTGCCCCGACGGCATCGCCGAGCGCAGGCGCTCGACGATCGACGTCGCGTCGCTCAGGCTGCAGCCGGGCAGCGCGACCGTGAACTCCTCGCCGCCGTAGCGGGCGAGAATGTCGCTCGCGCGGAGCTCGCTCGCCCACGCGGCCGTCGACTGCTTCAGCAGCCGGTCGCCGGCCTGGTGGCCGCGCTCGTCGTTGTAGGCCTTGAAGTAGTCGAGGTCGAGCATCGCCACGCACAGCGGATGGGTGGCGCGCCGCGCCCGGGCCATCTCGAGCGGCAGCTGCTCCTCCCACGCGCGGCGGTTGAGCAGGCCGGTCAGGTCGTCGGTGCGCGCGCTCTGCTCGAGCTTCGCGAGCAGCGTCGCGCGCTCCATCATCATCGCCGTCTCGGCGGCGAGCATGCGGATCGCGGAGATCGTCTGCCGCTCGAGCCCCTCGATGACGTGATTCCAGCCGACCACGAGGACCCCGACCGCCTCCTCGTTCCGCAGCACGGGCTCGAAGTGGATCGAGACGGCGCCGGTCGCGCGCGTCAGTCGCTGCGAGACCTCTGTGCTCGCGCGGGCGTCCTCGACGAAGAGCGGCTTGCCCGCGACGAACGCAGCCGCCGCGCCCGACGGCTCGCCCTCGAGCGGGATGCGGATCGGCGGCGATCCCTGGAGCCCGTAGTTGGCCGTCATCCTCAGTGCGCCGTCGCCGTCGGGCTCCATCAGCGTCGCGAACCGTCCGCCGGTGATCGTGCACGCAGCCGAGCAGATGACGTGCCGTGCGACCTCCGAGTCGGTCGTCCGCGAGATCTCGCGGGTCGCATCGGTCACGGCGGCCATGTTGACGATCAGCTGGTGCGCCTCCTCCTGGCTCGCGAGCAGTTCCTGCGCCTGACGCGCCGAAGAGGTCGCGCGGAGGCGCAGTTCGGAGACGAGCGCCTGCACGGTGTAGCCGACGATCGGTGCGACGCAAATCCAGATGAGAGCACGCGTCCACTCCGACTCGGGATATGCGGGCGCGCCGACGAGGAGCGGTGGAGTCAGGAAAACGGCGGCGACCGCAGCGATGCCGACCCCGAGGTCGCGTCGAGTTCCGTAGAGCGCGAGCCAGAACATCGGCAGCATCGCGAGCGCGGCGTACGCGGACTGCGCGCCGCCGTCGCTCTCGCGGAGGAGCGCGATGACGACGAAGTAGGCGACAGGGGGTACGACCTCGGCGAACCGAGGCAGCCGGGACCATGGGACGAAGACCGCGGCGAGCACGATCAGCGCGCTGAGGACGGCCGCGCCGGCGAGGGCGCGCGGCTCGTTCCCCGCCGGCGGCAGCGGGTAGATGCAGAGTGCGAGCGCCATCGCGCCGAGGAAGGGCGCGGCACGCCGCAGCAGGCCCTCGCGGGCGAACGCCTGAGGGCGGGCGTCAGTGGCCAAAGGTCGAGTCCGCAGCTGAAAACATGTCGCCGCGCTCAAGATCGCCCTGGAACGAGGCGGGCTGTATCCCCAAACGGGGGACGCCTGCTACGTCGGAGCGAGTCAGCCGCTCGAGACGGCCTCGACCTCGCGCCAGCCGACGAGCGACGGCGCCGTGAGCGTCTCCACACGCACGTACCTCACGTCGCGCCACGGGCCGGCCGGCGTGTACTCGAGCACGTCGCCGTTCCGCGTGAAACCGGCGAACTCATGCAGCAGCGTGCCCAGATCGCCGGCGCCCTTGCGGCCGTACACGCGGTGGATCGTGAAGCCGTCGGGGACTTGGGTGACGTACAGGCGGAGGCGCTTCACGTCCTGCGCCGCGCCGAGGTCGACCTCGATCCATTGCGAGGCGGAGCCCGCGGCAGTCCAAGAGCTCGTCCGGTCGCCGTCGAAGGCACTTGCGGGCGGGTGCCCGGCCGCCGAGCTGGACGCCGTCGCCGGCCGTCCGAGCGCGACGTTGTGCGGGCCGGAGGCCGGTGCGCACGGGTCCGGGCGGCCGGCCGGGCCGAGCGCGTGCGCGAGCGCGTCGCCGCCCGACCGCGCGTTCCACAGCTCCGGCTGCTCCTCGGTATCCCACGTCCACAGCAGCCACCCGTCGAGGCCGAAGCGGCACGACTCGCGCTGCCATGCCTGAAGCGCGTACGGCGCCTCGTCGAGCGCCGGGTAGGCCGACTTGAAAGCACCCATCTCGCCGAGCACGAGCGGCTTCGCCTCGGTGCCCTCGACGCCGAAGTTCTCCATCGTCTCGGGCAGAGTCAGGTCGATCCCCGGGTAGGCGTGGAGGTCGACGAAGTCGGCGGTGGAAGACCTGATCGCGGCGCGCGTCCGGATCAGGCGCGGGTCGCCGGCGCGGGTCGGGTTCGGTTCCTGCGGCGCGAAGAAGCCGATCGAGACGAGCGCGGTGTGGTCGACCGCCCGGATCGCGGCGCGCACGTGGTCGATCCAGAAGACGAGGCTGTCGTCGAGCAGCTCGTTCTTCTGCGCGCGGCTCGCGAGGTCGTACGTGCGTCCGTTCGGCGCGGCGAGCACGCCGGCCGAGAGGCTGAACGGCTTCGCCTGCGCGTCGAACGTCGCCTCGTTGCGGAGCTCGTAGGCGAGCACGACGTCGGTCGGAGCCTTCTGGCGCAGAAGCTCGGCGGCGAAGTCGGCCCAGAAGCTCGCGTTGGCGTGGAGGCCGCCGTTCGTCAGGAAGTTCAGGTTGACGCCGTCCACGTACGTTCGCGGCTCGGCGTTGAGCATCGCCTCGTAGCGCGTCCCGAGCGGCAGCCAGTCGATCGTCAGGACGACGTAGATGCCGTTCGCCTTCGCCAGCCGCAGGAAGCCGGCGACGTTGGCGACGTAGCGAGCGGAGACGCCGCGCGTCCGATCGCCTAGGCACGTGCCGAGGCAGAGGCCGTTGAGGAAGACCCGCACGACGTTCGAGCCGTCGGCGCGCAGCTGCTGAAGCGCCGCCTCGACTCGCGCGGCGTCGTACTCGCCGACGTTGAACGTCGAGTGGTAGAGGCCCGCGCCGGGCTGCTGCGAGAGACGGACGTAGTTCGCGCCGCGCGGCACAAATCGCTGGCCGTTCACGCGGCCGTAGAGCTCCTGCGTTCCGTCGGTGGCGGTGTGCACGGCGATCCGGTGCTCCGGCTGGCGCGGCGGCGCCACGCTGCGGACGGCAAGGACACCCGTGCGCGGATTGCGGATCCGCCCGCGTGAGATGCAGAAGTAGCGGTAGAGGCCGCTGCGGGCCAGGCTTGCCGTCAGCGTGGTGCCTCGGCCGGGGCGCACGTAGATGCTTCGGCGGCCGGCGATCGTGAAGAAGCGGAGGCGGCGCGTCCTGTTGACGATGCGGAAGGCGACGGTGCCCGAGTCGATGATCCCCGGAGCCGCTCGGCACGCGACGCGCGTCATCGTCACCCGAACCTCGATCGTCCGCGTGGCCGCGGGCTCGGCCGCGCTGCTGAACAGCGCCAGAGCGCCGAGCGCTACCGCGACGAGAGAGGCGGTCCTGCTCACGCCCACCGTTTTAGCGGAGCGGCGTGCGGACTTAAAGGTAGGAGGGTGCTGACCTAAAGGATCAGGTGCTCTTCCACGGATCGAGATAGCCGTCGTCGATCCGCACGGTGTTCGAGCTGGCCGGGGAGAACGTCAGCGAGATGCTCTCGACGGCGAGCAGCCCCGAGATGTTCGTGAGCAAGAGCTGCATCTCGGGCGACGGCTGCCACTTCGAGCCGGACGTCATCGTCCCAGCGTCGAGGCCGCTCAGGAGACCGAGCGCGCTCTTGACGTTGACCTTCACGCGCAGCTTCCCGGAGCTACCCACGGCGAAGAAGCGGAGCTTCCAGTCGCCGAACGCGAAGCACATCGGGGGCGTCGTCGCCGAGCTGCCTGCCGGGAGCGTGAGCGAGTATGCGTCCGTCTTCGCATTGACGTAGTACGGCTCGTTGCCACGCGCGATCTTGGCGCCGCCGGTGAGCTTCCACGCGGGCGCCGAAGGCTCAAAGGTCCCACCGGGCATGAGCACGTAGTTCGCATTGTCGCCCCAGCGGGCGAACGGCTGGGAGGTCTGCGCCTCGCACGTCGAGGGCTTGTCGTTCGTCGCCACGGTCCCCGGCAGCGTGTCGCCGAGGAGCGCCGCCGGTGCCGAGCCCGTCAGCGTGAGCGCTGCAGCGAGCGAGAGCACGCCGAGCGAGAGGTATTTCCTTGCCGCAGTCATTCGCCGGACACACTGTGGGCGCGGATCAGCCGATCGGCTATCACCCTTCGGGGTGACCTCGACCCCTCGAACGAGGGAAACCCGTGCCGGCCGGTCAAGGGCGCGCGCCAAACGGACGATTTCCACGGGAAGATGGCGGCAGAGGCACACAGCGAGGCGCTTCCGCGTCGCGCCGAGCTCGACCCGGACGCGCAGGGCGCGATCGGCGAGCAGCGGGCGCGCCGTCCGCGCGGGCTCACGCGCCGGGAGCGGATCTCGGCCGTAGTCCTCGGCGGTGGCTTCCTCGTCGCGGCCTTCGCGACGGCAGCGCTCCTGCCCGAGTCGACCCGCGACGCGCCCCCGCTGCTGACGGCGCTCCTCGTCGCGGGCTACGCGCTCGCCTACAGGCTCGACTTCGAGGTGGGCACCGGGTCGGCCGTTCCCGTCCAGCTCGTGTTCGTGCCGATGCTGTTCGTCGTCCCGGTCGCGTACGTGCCGCTGCTCGTGGCGGCGGGAATCGTCGCCGGGAACCTCGTCGACTACGCGCGCGGCACGATCCATCTCGAGCGCGTCTTCCTGCGCGTCGTGAACGCCTGGCACGCGCTCGGGCCGGCGCTCGTGCTCGGCATCGCGGGGGACGGCCCACCCTCGCTCGATCGGTGGCCGCTCTATCTCGTCGCGCTGGCGGCCCAGTTCGTCTTCGACTTCGGGAGCGCGGCGGTCTACGAACGGCTGGCGCAGGGAGTCGCGCCCACGATTCAGCTACAGGCGATGAGCCTCGTCTGGCTGGTCGACGCGACGCTTGCTTCCGTAGGGCTCGCGGTCGCGTTTGCCGCGGTCGAGAGCCCGTACGGGGTGCTGCTGGCGCTGCCCCTGATCGTGCTGCTCTCCGTCTTCGCGCGCGAGCGCCAGGTGCGGATCGACCATGCGCTCGAGCTGAGCTCCGCGTATCGCGGCACGGCGTTTCTCCTCGGCGACGTCGTCGAGGCGGACGACGCGTACACCGGCAGCCACAGCCGCGATGTCGTCGAGCTGACGCTTGCCGTCGCAGACGAGCTCGGTCTCGACGCCCGTGCCCGCCGGGATGCCGAGTTCGCGGCGCTGCTGCACGACGTCGGCAAGGTGCGAACGCCGAAGGAGATCATCAACAAGCCCGGCGCGCTGACCGACGAGGAGCGCGAGATCATCAAGCAGCACACGATCGAGGGCGAGCGCATGCTCGAGAAGGTCGGCGGCCTGCTCGGCGAGATCGGGCACATCGTGCGCTCGTGCCACGAGCGATACGACGGGCTCGGCTATCCGGACGGGCTTGCGGGCGACGACATCCCGCTCATCGCGCGCATCGTCTGCTGCTGCGACGCCTTCAACGCGATGACGACCGACCGGCCCTACCGCAAGGCGCTGCCGCTCGAGGAGGCGGTCGCGGAGCTGCGCGCGAACGCAGGCACGCAGTTCGACCCCGACGTCGCCGAGGCGATCGTCAGCGTGTCCGCGCGGGACAACTAGGCCGCCCGCAGGTAGACGCGCGCCAGCTGGGCGAGGATCGCGTCTTCCGGCGAGGCGACGAAGCGCACCGTGTGCAGGACCGACTGGGCGCCGTGCATGGCGTCGTCGTCTGTGGGATCGGCCACGGCCACGACCGGCAGCCCGCGCACGAAGCCGACTGGCAGCGTGCGGAAGAGCCTGGCGAGGTCTTCGGGCAGGAGCTTCGCGGCAGCGGGGTCGACGGAGACGTTGCGGACGTCGAGGAACGGCAGCCCGCGCTGCTCCGCGACGACGCGGACGATGTCGTCGGGCGTCACGAACCCGTGCTGAACGAGCACTTCACCGAGGCGCTGCCCGGACTCCTGGGCGCGGGCGAGCGCGAAGTGGATCTCGTCGGCGCCGAGCAGGCCGGCCTCGGCGAGCAGCATGCCGAGCGGCGCGCGGCGCGCGTCGCGGACTCGCTCGAGCAGCGCTTCCGCGAGCAAGCCGCCCATGGCCGGGTCGGGATCCGGCGACACGAGCATCAGCTCGGGCGAGATGTCGCGTCGCGGAGCCGGGCGCGCCCGCTCGATGCGAGCCGCTTGCGCCGCACGCACGACCTCGAGTCGGTCGCGGAGACCGTTTCCGAACGCGAGGAGCGGGGCCTCGCGAGCCGCAGTGTCTTGGATTGGCCGCATTGATCCCTCCTTGCTCGACTGTAGGGAGCGCTAGGGCGGCCGACCTCCCCCTTTCGGGCACGTCGGTGCACCGCGCGTGTCTCGCTCCCGGGCGAAAGGCCTGCTCAGCGCGGAATGCGGGCCATGTCCGGCGTCTGACACCGGCCGTGGCCGTGCCCGGCACTGGACCTAGCCGGCGAAGACGACTCGCTCGGCGTGCTCGATGACCTCGGCCGGCTCCGGCGGCTCGAGAAGCAGCTCGACGAGCTGCTCCGGCTCCGGAAACCCGCTCTCGCGGTACGCCGCGGCAGCGCGCTCGACGTCGTACTGGGTCCGCCGGAGCTCGACGTCCGGCCCGAGCAGCGCCCAGTACGCGCCCGGCCGGCCTTCGTACGGGAGCCCCACGCTCCCGGCGTTCACGCTCCGGATTCCGGCCACCTCCCGGTCGAACTGGATATGCACGTGCGCGGTGACCACGACCCGCTCGTCGACGCCGGCCATGAACTCCCGGACGCGCTCCTCGGGCGTCTCGGGCGTGACGCACTCCTCGTCGCTCCGCGGCGAGCCGTGGCTGAACCGAACCGCGCCGAGCCCGTCCACGTGGACGACCTGGTGGTCGCCGAAAGTCTCGAGGAAGGCCCGCATCTGCGGCGAGTGGCGCTCCTGCATCCAGCGCTCGCGGTCCCGCTCGTCGAGGCCCTCGAGGACGGCCCGGTCGGCGTTGCCGCGTACGAACAGCGCGCTCTCGACCCCGGCAGCGAGGCGATAGGTCTCCTCCGGCTCCGC
>DASQWH010000225.1:0-8362 GCA_035640335.1 Gaiellaceae bacterium
TCCGTCGTCGTCTGTACGTACAACGGCTCGGCGACCCTCGCCGAGTGTCTCGAGGGCCTGGGCGCGCTCGACTACCCCGCGTACGAGGTGATCGTCGTCGACGACGGCTCGACCGACTCGTCGGCGGCCATCGCTTCGGAGTTCGACTGCCGCCTGATCAGGACGGAGAATCGCGGCCTCTCGTCAGCGCGCAACACCGGGCTCAGCGTCGCCTCGGGCGAGATCGTCGCCTACATCGACGACGACGCGAAACCGGATCGCGACTGGCTGAAGTATCTCGCCTACACGTTCATGAGCTCGCAACACGCGGGCGTGGGCGGACCGAATCTGGCCTGCGCCGAGGACGGGTTGATCGCCAGCTGCGTCGCCAATGCGCCCGGAGGCCCCACGCACGTGCTGCTCTCCGACCGAGAGGCGGAGCACATCCCCGGCTGCAACATGGCGTTTCGCCGGCGGGCCCTCGAGGAGGTCGGCGGCTTCGACGAACGCTTCCACGCAGCCGGAGACGACGTGGACATCTGCTGGCGGCTGCGCGAACGCGGGCTGTCCATCGGCTTCAGCCCGGCTGCGGTCGTCTGGCACCACCGGCGCAACTCCGTGCGGGCCTACTGGCGCCAGCAGCGCGGCTACGGCGCTGCCGAGGCGGACCTCGAGCGCAAGTGGCCCGAGAAGTACACCACCGGGGGACACGTCACCTGGCGCGGCCGTCTGTACGGAGACGGCTTCGCCCGGAAGTCGGCGCGCAGGCGCTGGCGCATCTACTACGGGACGTGGGGCAGCGGGCCCTTCCAGTCGATCTACCACCCCGAAGGGCGCTTGTCCGAGTTCATGCCCCTCCTGCCCGAGTGGTACCTCGTCATCAGCGCCCTGGCCCTGTTGTCGGCGGCAGGCGCACTGTGGACCCCGCTCCTCGTGGCGTTGCCCGTGCTCGTCCTCGCCGTCGCCGGGACGCTCTTCCAGGCTCTGTTGAGCGCGCTCAAGCCACAAGCAGTCAGCGCCGGGGGCTCGCGCACGAGCGAGGCGCGGCTGCGAGCTCTCACGGCCGGCCTCTACTTGACGCAGCCTCTGGCCCGGCTCGTCGGGCGGCTCCGTTCCGGGCTCACTCCCTGGCGCCGCCGCGGTGCCGGGCGATTCGTGCTCCCGATTCCGCGCAGCTGTGCTCTCTGGAGCGAGCGCGGGAAGACGGCCGAGATGCGCCTGAGCTCGATCGAGTCGACACTGAAGAAGGCGAGCACTGCCGTCATTCGCGGTGGCGAGTACGACCGCTGGGATCTCGAGGTGCGCGGAGGGCCTCTTGGGTCGGCGCGCCTCCTGCTTGCCGTCGAGGAGCATGGTGGCGCCCGCCAGTTCGCGCGTTTTCGCCTCTGGCCGAGAGTATCGAGGGCCGGCGCCGTGGCCGTGATCTTCGTCGGCGCTCTCTTCGCCGCATCCGCGTTGAGCGGCGCGTGGGCGGCCGCCGCCCTCCTGGGCGGCGCCGCGCTTCTGCTCGCGCTGCGGGAGCTTCAGGAGTGCGCTACCGGCATCGCGGCTGCCGTCGAGGCGATCGGGCTCTTGCAGGAGGAATCGTGAGCTCAGGCGCCGACCAGAGGCGCATGTCCCGCAGAATCCTCCGCCAGATCGCGCCCTTCTGGCGCCAGATCCTCCTGCTGCTCGCCGTCGACCTACTGGCGACGCCGCTCCTGCTGCTGACGCCGGTGCCGCTCAAGATCGCCGTCGACAGCGTCATCGGCTCCCATCCCCTGCCCGGATTCGTCGACGCGGTCCTGCCGGCCGGGCTCGTGCGCACGAGCTTCGCCCTCCTCGTGTTCGTTGCGATCTTCCAGATCCTCGTCGTCCTCCTGACCGAGCTGCAATCACTCGTCAGCTACGTGCTCCAGACGCGCACCGGCGAGCGGCTCACGCTCGACTTCCGCGGGCGCCTCTTCCGGCATGTGCAGCGCCTTTCGCTTTCGTTCCACGACACACGCGGCAGCCACGACTCGATCTATCGGATCCAGTACGACGCGGAAGCGATGCAGCACATCGTCGAGAGCGTGATCCCGTTCGTGGCCGCAGTTGCCATGCTCGTCTCGGCGATCTACGTCACGGCGCGGATCGACGTGCAGCTGGCGCTGATCGCGCTCGCCGTGATCCCCATCCTCTTCGTGCTCTCACGCGTGTATACCCGACGCGTCCGCCGCCGCTACCACGACCTGAAGGAGCTCGAGAGCTCTGCGCTCGGCGTCCTCCAGGACGTGCTGACGGCGATGCGCGTCGTCAAGGCATTCGGCAAGGAGAAAGAGGAGCACGCGCGCTACCTCGAGCGGTCGGACCGGACAGTCCGGGCGCGGGTGCGGCTCTCGTTCACGGAGGCAGCCTTCGGGCTCGCCGTCAACACCGCAATCGCGATCGGCACCGCGGCCGTGCTCTTCGTCGGCGTTCGGCACGTGCAGTCGGGCGTGCTGACCGTCGGCGAGCTGCTGATCGTCATGACCTACCTCTCCCAGCTCTACGGCCCGCTGGAGACAATCAGCCAGAAGGTGGGCGATCTGCAGTCCTCGTTCGCGAGCGCCGAGCGTGCTTTCGAGCTGCTCGACGAGGCGCCCGACGTCGAGGAGAAGCGGCACGCGCGCCGTCTCGTACGGGCTCGGGGGAGGATCGAGTTCCAGCACGTCTCCTTCGGCTACGAGGGCACGGTCTCGGTTCTGCGCGACATCTCGTTCGCGATCGCGCCGGGCACGCGGCTCGGGATCGTCGGCAAGACCGGTGCCGGCAAGACGACGCTCGTCAGCTTGCTCACGCGCTTCTACGACCCGACGGAAGGAGCGATCCTGCTCGACGGCGTCAACCTCCGCGAATACAAGCTCGACGCCCTGCGTAAGCAGTTCGGCATCGTGCTCCAAGAGCCCGTGCTCTTCTCGACGAGCATCGCGGAGAACATCGCGTACGCGCGGCCGGGTGCCCGCTGGCGACAGATCCTCGCCGCCGCCGAGGCCGCCCATGCCCACGAGTTCATCCGCGAGCTGCCCGACGGCTACAAGACCGTGGTCGGCGAGCGCGGCATGCGGCTCTCGGGTGGGGAGCGCCAGCGGATCGCACTGGCGCGCGCATTCCTGAAGGACGCGCCGATCCTCATCCTCGACGAGCCGACCAGCTCCGTGGACACGCAGACGGAAACGGCGATCATGGAGGCGAGCGAGCGCCTGATGGAGGGTCGCACCTCGCTGATGATCGCCCACCGCCTGAGTACGCTCGAGAACTGTGACGCGCGCTTCGAGATCGAGTACGGCCGGCTCGTGCGCCCGAGCGGTGCGCGGCTGTGGGTTCCGGATGAGGCGGGCCCGCCCCGTCAAGCCGCAGCCGGCGTCGCCTGAGCGGCGGTCCCCGGGCCCGGCACCGTTCGAGCCATGACGACCGTCTGCATGACCCCGCTCACGCTCGGCTACCCGCAAGGGGGCGGCCATCTCTGGGAGTACCTGAACTGGGCGCTGTCGCTGCGGGCGCTCGGCTGTCGTGTGCTCTGGCTCGAGGACATCGGCGAGCACGCGACCAGGAACCCGAGAGCCGAGGTCGAGCGCGACATCGCCACCCTGAGCGCCCGCTTGGAGACGCACGGGCTGGACGGCGCGCTCGCGCTGGCGAGCTTCAGCGGGGACGAGCTCGATCCCGAGCTCGTCGATGGCCGGCTCGGCCTCGAAGCCGCCGCGGCCGAGGCGGACCTTCTGCTCGATTTCGCCTATGACACGCCGCCCGGAGTCCTCGCCATGTTCCGCCGAACCGCGCTGTTCGACCTCGACCCCGGCCTCCTTCAGCTCTGGATGAGCCAGGGCAAACTGCACGTCACCGAGCACGACGTCAACTTCACGACCGGAGAGACCGTCGGCACGAGCGAAGCCCGATTCCCGGACGGCGGCTTCCGCTGGCAACACACGAAGCCGGCCGTGTTCCTGGCCGCCTGGCCGGCAAACAGCGTGGCCGGAGGCCGATACACGACGGTGACGAACTGGTGGGAGGATTGGATCGAGCTCGACGGCGAGCCCGTGTGCAACGACAAGCGGACCGCCTTCCTTTCGTACGCCGAGTTGCCCGCGCGCGCAAACCAGCCGCTCGAGCTGGCGGTCACGCTCGACGACTACACGGCGGCAACGGACATGCCAATCATGGAGGCGGGCGGCTGGATCGTCCGCGACGCCTGGGAGGTTTGCCCGACTCCGGACGACTACCGTGCGTACATCCAGGCCTCCCGGGCCGAGTTCAGCTGTGCGAAGCCCTCGTGCCACCTGCTCGCGAACGCCTGGATCAGCAACCGCACCCTCTGTTACCTGGCGAGCGCCAAGCCCGCCGTGGTCGAGCACACAGGGCCAAGCCGCTTCCTCCCTGAGGCGGCCGGTGTGCTGCGCTTCCGAGACATGGACGAGGCCGTGGCCGCGATCGAAGCCGTCGAGGCCGACTACGAGCGCCACTCTCGCCTGGCGCGCGAGCTCGCCGAGGAGCATTTCGACGGGGAGAAGGTCGTCCGCCGCGTGCTCGAGCTCGCCCTGGCGTGAGCAGGATCGCCATCCTCGGCTACCACAAGGTCGGGCCGCCGGCGCCGGGGAGCTGGGAGACGTGGTTCTCGGTTCCCGAGGACGTCTTCGCCTCCCAGCTGACGACGTTGCGGGACGGCGGCTGGCAGCCCGTCGACAGCGCCGCCTTCCTGGACGGCCTCGCGGACCGGGACGCACTGCCCGAGCGGGCTGCGCTGATCACCTTCGACGACGGCTACCGCTCGGTGCTCGAGGTCGCCCTGCCGTGGCTCGAGCGCTTCGGCTACCCCGCGGTGATCTTCGTCCCGACGGATTACGTCGGTCGCACGAACCTCTTCGACTTTGACAACGAGCCCCAGGAGCCGCTGTGCGACTGGGACGACCTGCGCGAGCTAGAACGCCGCGGGCTCACCGTGGGATCGCATGGCGCCTCGCATCGCACCTTCTCCGAGCTCGCGCCCGCCGAGCGCACAGACGAGCTCCAGCGCTCCAAGGCCGCGCTCGAGGCGGCGCTCGGCGGGGCCGTCCAACTGTTCGCGTACCCGTACGGCGACGACGGCGGCGCGGGGGCGCAGGTGCTCGAGGCCGGCTACCGGGCCGCGTTCGGCTACGGAGGCGGGCCCTTCTCACTGCCTGCGGAGGACGTCTACCGTCTGGAGCGCCTGGCCATGGGCCCGGACAGCGACTTGACGGCGATGCTCGGTGGCTCCTAAGCGGCTCGTCCTCGCCGGAATCATCGGCCGCTATCCCGTCGGCGGCGTGACCTGGTGCGCGCTGCAGTACATCGCCGGCTTCCAGCGTCTTGATTACGACGTCTTCTACGTCGAGGACACGGGCGAGTGCAACTTCGACCCGGTCGAGAACGCGATCGCAACGGATCCGGCGTACGCGCTCGACTACATCCGTCGCCAGCTGGCACTCGTCGGCCTCGAGGATGCCTGGGCCTACGTCGACTACCAGGGCGGCTACCACGGAAAGACGCGGGCTCAGGTCGTCGAGGCCTGCGCGGGCGCCGACCTGATGGTCAACCTCTCGGGCGGATGCTGGCTGGTGAGGCCCGAGTACGAGCGGCTGCCGAAGATCTTCATCGACACCGATCCCGGCTTCACGCAGCAGGCGATCGCCGAGGCTGGCGAGGGCTGGTACCGCGACTTCTTCGCCGCGCACGATGCGCTCTTCACCTTCGCGCTCCGTGTCGGCCGGCCGGACTGCACGCTCGCCGAGACGCCGTTTCGCTGGCACCCGACGATCCAGCCGGTGCACCTCGAGTTCTGGCCCGTGACCCCTTCGCCGCGCGACGCGGCCTTCACGACGATCCTGAGCTGGGAGACGGACAGCTTCCCGGGCATCGGCAAGGGCAAGGGCGACGAGCTCCTGCGCCTGATCGCGCTGCCCGAGCGGACGAGCGAACGCATCCTGCTCGCGATCGCCGGTAAGCCTCCGAGGGAGGCGCTCGCCGAGCACGGCTGGGGACTGACCGACGCAGTCGAGACGACAATCGACGCCGAGGCCTACCGGCGCTTCATCCAGTCCTCGAAGGCCGAGCTCGGGTTCGCGAAGGCGATGTACGTCGAGACGCGCAGCGGCTGGTTCAGCGACCGGACGCAGTGCTACCTCGCGAGCGGGCGGCCGGCGCTCGTCCGCGAGACGGGCTTCAGCGAGCTACTACCGGTCGGCGAGGGCCTCCTCTCGTTCGAGGACGCGCAAGGCATCCTCGACGGGATCGAGCGGATCGCAGCCGACTACGAGCTCCATTGCCACCGTGCGCGGGAGCTCGCGCAGGAGCACTTCGCGGCGGAGCCGGTCCTTCGCTCGCTGCTCGAGACAGCGGGCCTGTCGTGATCCCGGCGGCTACCTCAGCGCGGCTTGCAGTTGATCGGTGCCGTGTAGTCACAGATGATCGTCAGCAGGGCACGGACGCTGCCTTCGGCGGTCTGCGTGTCGCCGGTCTTCGTGTTCAGCCCGGCCACCTTCGCGTTCAGCGCTGCCATGTGGGTGTTCACCTTCTTCAGCTGTCGGATCACCTCTGCCTGTCCAGTCGCGGCATCTGCGTTCTCGGGGCTCGTGGCCGAGCCGATCGCGAAGCCGATCGCCGTGCTCAGGACGACGGTGATGAAGACGATTGCGAGCAACTGCCTCGTCATTGGAGTCTCCTCCTCGTGTCGGAATCGGGGCACGATGTTAACGGCGTCCTCCGACGCCTCGATTCGCGCCGAAACGCATGGAAAAGATGAAGATCGGGCAGCTCGCCCCGGTGGCCATGCCGGTGCGTCCCGGCGAGGGCGACTCAATCGAGCAGCTCGTCTCGCTGCTGACCGAGGAGCTCGTGCGGCGTGGTCACGACGTCACGCTCTTCGCGGTCGACGGCTCGGTGACGACCGCCGACCTGCGGTCGTGCTACGAGCGCGGCTACCGAGAGCGCGACGAGATCTGGGACTGGCGCGTACCCGAGACACTGAGCGCGGCCTGGGCCTTCGAACAAGCCGCCGAGTTCGACGTCGTTCACAGTCACACCTACCACTTCGCGCTCCCGTTCACGCGCTTCGTCTCGACGCCGGTCGTGCATACGTACCACGTCCAGCTCGGCCCGGAGGTCCTGGAGGGGTTCAGGCGCTACCCGGAGGCGCAGTTGGTCGCGATCTCGGACTTCCAGCGCCGCGAGCTCGAAGGGTTCGACGAGGTGCCGGTGATCCACAACGGCGTCGACGCCGACACGTTCCCGTTCAGCGCCGACGGCGGCGAGTACCTCGCGTTTCTCGGGCGCATGATCCCCTCGAAGGGCCCGGCGGAAGCGGTCCGCGTCGCCCGCGAGCTCGAGATGCCACTCGTGATGGCCGGACCGAGCACGGAGTGGTTCGAGGCCGAGGTCCGGCCGTCAGTCGATGGCGATCTGATCCGCTACGACGGGCCGATCGACGCCCGGGGCCGGAACGAGCTCCTGACCGGCGCGGCCGCGCTCCTCTTCCCGGTCACTTACCCCGAGCCCTTCGGGCTCGTGATGGTCGAGGCGATGGCCTGCGGTACGCCGGTCGCGGCGTTCGGCGTCGGCGCGGTGCCCGAGGTCGTCGAGGAAGGCGTCGGCGGCAGCTGGGTGCCACCGGACGGCAGCCTCGCCGACGCGATTCGGCGCGCCGTCCGGCTCGACCGGCGGCGGGTGCGAGAGGCGGCGGTCGAGCGCTTCGACTACCGGCGCATGGTCGACGCCTACGAAGATCTCTACCGCCGGCTTCCGCGAGCTCGCTGATGCCCGGCGGCGTGCTGGCGGTTTTCGCCCATCCCGACGACGAATCGCTGCTCGCGGGGGGAGCGCTCGCCGCCTGCGCCGCGGCCGGACGCCGCGTGGCGATCGTGTCCATGACGCGCGGCGAGCGCGGGCCGGGCCGGCAATCCGATCTCGGAGACGTTCGGGAGGCGGAGCTGGAGGCGGCGGCGCGCGCCCTCGGCGCCGCGGCTGCCGAGTGTCTCGACTACCCCGATGGTGAGCTGGCCAACGCGAACGCGGAGGAAGCGGCGGGGGAGCTCGGCCGGCTGCTCGAACGCGAGCGGCCGGAGACGCTGATCACCTTCTCCGAGGAAGGTCTCTACTGGCATCCGGACCACCTCGCGGTGTCGCGACTGCTCGCCACCGCTCTCGAGCGCGTCGAACGTGCGCCGCGCTGGGTTTACGGCGCGACGTGGCCGAATGGGCATGCCGCCCGCCTCGTGGCGCTCATGTCCGCGCGCGGACTCGCCACAGACCTCTGGGGCCTCGAGCCCGACGCGTTCGGCGCGCCGGAAGGCTCGATCACGATCTCGGTCGATGTGACGCCCTTTCTGCCGGCGAAGCTGGCCGCGCTGCGCGCATACGCCAGCCAGAT
>DASQWH010000226.1:0-4865 GCA_035640335.1 Gaiellaceae bacterium
AGCGCGATGGCGGCGACTGGGAGCACAGCCGGCCGAGGATAGCAGCCAGTACTCTGGTGCCATGGCGCGCTGGCAGGCGCTTCTCGCGACGGTAGCGGCGGCGTTCGCGCTCTTCGCCTCGCCCGCCGCTGCGCACGAGGAGCCGGCCACCGCAGCGCCTGTACTGAGTGCTTTCGCACGCACGCTCGTCGGCTTCCAGCCGTCGGCCGCGCCGGCCGGCCGCAACGTCGAGGTCGTCGGCCATGCCAATCCGCGCGAGGACTCGAACGGCAACATCTGGGTGCACCGCGGCTACGCGTACATGGCCAGCTACGGCAACGCGGGCTCGGCGTGCGAGAGCGGCGTGCGCGTCTTCCACCTGCGCGACCCGAGGCGACCGCGGCGGGTCGCCGCCTTCGGGCGCGCGGACTCGGACCCGGCGCTTGCCGGCACGTACCCCGACCAGGTGCGGCTGCAGCGCGTGCGCGCGCCCGCCTTTCGCGGCGACCTGGCCGCGGTGGGCCTCCAGCGCTGCCGGCCGCCCTTCGATGGCTCCGGCGGCACGCGCGGCTTCGCTCTCTATGACGTCACGGTCCCGGCGCGCCCGCGGCTGCTCTCGATCGTGAACACGCTGCCAGTCAACGGGTCGCACGAGCTCTGGCTCCAGGCCGTCGGCAGCCGCGCGTACGTCTACACCGCGATTCCGCGCGCCGAGCTCCGCGGGTCTCCCGACGGGGTCACTCCGGGGAACCCGGACTTTCGCATCTACGACGTGTCCGACCCGCGCGCGCCGCGCCAGGTCGGCCAGTGGGGGATCTGGGCGAACCTCGGAATCAAGCCGTCGATGAACGAGTTCGTCCACTCCGTGATCACGAATCCGGGAGCGACGCGGGCGTACCTCTCCTACTGGGAGTTCGGAACCGTAATCCTCGACATCTCGGATCCCACCCGCCCCGTCTACGTCTCGCGCGCGCGTGATCCCGGACAGCACGAGCCGCCGCACTCCCACTCCGCCGCCCTCCTGGCCGGCGGGCGCGTGCTCGTCGAGACGCAGGAGTTCGGCCGCTTCTTCCGGTTCACCGGCACGGGGTACCCGCGCTTCTTCGACCTCACGGACGAGCGCAACCCGCGACTGCTCAGCCGCTTCGTGCCGCCGGGCACCGAGAGCAGCACCGTCCACGACCCCCGCGTCGCGGGCAATCGGCTCTACCTCTCGTGGTACGACGAGGGCGTCTGGGTGCTCGACGTCTCGCGCCCGCTCGCTCCGCGCGAGCTGGGGCACCTCGTCCCGAGCCAGGGCCAGAACTCCGGGAACCCGTTCTGCCCGTCCTGCACGTTTGTCTGGGGCATCTACCCGTTCGGCGACCTATTCGTGGCCTCGGACATGAACACCGGCCTCTGGGTGTTCAAGCTGCGCTGCACGGTGCCCGACGTGCGCGGAATGACGCTCGCGCGGGCTCGGGCGGCGCTCATGCAAGCGAACTGTCGTAGCGGCGGCGTACGGCGGGCTGCAGGCGCTCGCAGCGGGCGCGTCGTCGGGCAGAGCCCACGGCCCGGTGCCCACCCGCGCTTCCCGGCCGCGGTCCGGCTGACAGTCCGCTAGCGCGAAGCGACGTCGAGGATCGTCTCGACGAGGTCCGAGCCGATCCGGTCCTTCGTCAGGAAGCCGACGGCGCCGGCCTGCCGCGAGCGGTCGACGTCCGCGGCGGCGCTCGAGCCGGTGAGCATGACGACGCAGGCGTCCGACCGGCTGCTCCGGATCCGCCGGACCGCCTCGATCCCGTCGAGGCCCGGCATGCTGATGTCCATCAGCGTCACGTCCGGCTCGAGGGCGAGCGTGAGGTCGACCGCTTCGAGGCCGTTGCGCGCCGCGCCGACGACCTCGAGCCGCGGATCGGCGCCGAGCAGCGCCTCGAGCATCTCGACGAAGAGGGGCTCGTCGTCGGCGATCAGTACGCGGGCGGGCCGCGCCCGAGGGTTGAGGGCGGCTTCCACCATCGGCTCTTACCCGTTGAGACGTTCCCTCACGCGCGCTCTTGTATCCGGGCCGCCCGGGCGAGAATCGCCTCGATCCGCTCGGCCTGGAGCTTGACGTCGTGCTCGGCCGCAGCTGCGCGTGCGGCGGGATTCGGGGTCGGGAGCGCGGCCGCCGTGCGCATTGCGTCTGCGAGGGCCGTCGTGTCGAGCGGATCGACGAGCACGCCGGCCTCCGCGGGGACGAACTCGGGCGGCCCGCCGATCCGGGTCGCGACGACCGAGCGCCCCGAGGCCATCGCCTCGAGCAGCGCCTGGCCGAACGGCTCGACCGTCGAGGGCTGGCAGACGACCGTCGCCTCGCGCACGTAGGCCGGGACCTGGTGGTGCGCAACGCGGCCGGTCACCTCGACGTTCGGGCGGCCTTCCAGCTCCGGCCGCAGCGGCCCGTCGCCGACGAAGACGAGCCGGCCGGTCCCGACGCTCGCGAAGGCGTCCGCGAGCCGGACGACGTTTTTCCTCGGAATGAGGCTTCCGACACAGAGGAAAACGGGCCCGTTTGCGGGCCTCTTAACAGGGTCTGACCCCGTAAAGAGGTCGAGGTCCACGCCGCAATCGACCACGTCCGTTTTGCCCCGCGCTTCGGGAACCTTCGCCTCGAGCTCTCCGCGCAGGTACTCGGAGACGGCGATCAGCCGCGCCGCGCGGCGCGCGACGAAGCGCGTCGCCGCCCGGATCCCGGGGTAGGCGCCGACATTCCGGACGTCACGGCCGTGCGCCGTGACGACGAGCGGCGCGCGCGTGACGAGAGCGGCGGAGAGGCCGGTCGGCACGAGGAAGTGCGCGTAGACGACTTCGGGCCGGAAGCGTCGAGCCGCTCGCGCCGTGCGCGCCGCCAGGGCGAGATGGCGCCGCTTGCCGCCGCCACGGGAGTCGAGCACGGCTCGCTCGAGCTCGTGGCCGCGTTCCGCGAGGGCACGCTCGATCCCTTGCACGAACGCACCGAGGTCAGGGTCGCCCGGCCCCGGGTACATCTGCGAGACGAGGAGAATCCGCACTCAGGCGCGCTGGGCGTCGTACGTTCCGAACACGTCCCGCAGCTCGTTGCAGATCTCGCCGATCGTCGCGCGTGCACGAAGGGCCGCGCGCATCGGCAGCAGCAGGTTGCCGTCACCCTCTGCGACGTGCCTGACCTCGGCGAGAGCGCGCGTCGCCTCTGCCGCGTTCCGCTCGGTGCGCACGCGCGCGGTCCGCTCGAGCTGCCGCCGCTCTGCCGCCGGGTCGAGCCGGTGCAGCTCGATCGGCTCGCTCTCGTCCTCCTGGTAGCGATTGACGCCGACGATCACCTTCTCGCCGGACTCGACCGCCGCGGTGTGCCGGTACGCTGCGTCCTCGATCTCGCGCTGGACGAAGCCCTGCTCGATCGCCTCGACCGCGCCCCCGATCTCGTCGACGCGCTCGATGAGGTCACGCGCCAGCTCGACGAGCTCGTCGGTCAGCGCCTCGATGAAGTACGAGCCGCCGAGCGGGTCGGCTGTGTCCGTGCCGCCCGCCTCGTGCGCGAGGAGCTGCTGGGTTCGGAGCGCGATCTTCGCCGAGCGCTCTGTGGGCAGCGCGAGCGCCTCGTCGAACCCGTTGGTGTGGATCGACTGGGCGCCGCCGGCAACCGCCGAGAGTGCCTGCACCGCGACTCGCACGATGTTGTTCTCCGGCTGCTGCGCGGTGAGCGTCGAGCCGCCGGTCTGAGCGTGGAAGCGGAGCGCCTGGGCCTTCGGGTTCGTCGAGCCGAACCGGTCGCGCATGACCTCCGCCCAGAGCCTTCGCGCAGCCCGGAACTTCGCCACTTCCTGGAAGAAGTGGTTGTGCGCGTTGAAGAAGAAGGAGAGGCGCTCGCCGAACTCGTCCGGCGAGAGGCCGGCGTCGACCGCGGCCTGGCAGTACGCGATGCCGTTCGCGATCGTGAACGCGAGCTCCTGCGCGGCCGTCGACCCTGCCTCGCGGATGTGATAGCCGGAGATCGAGATCGTGTTCCACTTCGGCAGCCGCTCGTGGCAGTACGCGAAGAGGTCGGTCGTGATCCGCATCGACGGCTTCGGCGGGAAGATGTAGTTCCCGCGCGCGCAGTACTCCTTGAGGACGTCGTTCTGGACGGTGCCGCGCAGCTGCTCGCCCGTGACGCCCTGGCCCTCGGCGACGAGCTCGTAGAGCAGCAGCAGGAGTGCCGCCGGGGCGTTGATCGTCATCGACGTCGAGGCCTCGCCGAGCGGGATCCCGTCGAAGAGCAGCTCCATGTCCGCGATCGAGTCGATCGCGACGCCGGTCCGCCCCACCTCGCCCGCCGCCCGCGGGTCGTCGGAGTCGTAGCCGAGCTGCGTGGGGAGGTCGAACGCGACGGAGAGTCCTGTCTGCCCGTGGTCGAGCAGGTACCGGAAGCGTGCGTTCGTCTCTTCCGCCGAGGCGAAGCCGGCGTACTGCCGCATCGTCCACGGGCGGCCGCGGTACATGTCGCGGTAGGGCCCGCGCGTGAACGGGTACTCGCCCGGGCGCTCCGGCTCGTGCGGCGCGTCGTCTTCGGTGTAGACCGGCTTGACCTCGATGCCCGAGTCGGTCTCGCGCCGGTCCTCGGTCGTAGCCACGGACGAATGGTACGCGCGTAACGTTGCGAGTCGTGGTCCCGCTACCGGGAGGTCAGGCGATGAGCGACGAGGAATCGAGCCGCGAAGCGCGTCACGGCGTCTATCGAGCGGTGGTCAGCGACAACCGCGACCCGGAGGAGCGCGGACGCGTGAACGTGCGCCTCGAGAGCGGGCAGGACGCGTGGGCCGAAGTCGCAACGCTCCTCGCAGGCGACGGCTACGGAACCTGGTTTCGACCGGATCCGGGCGATGAGGTGCTGGTCGCATTCGAGGCGG
>DASQWH010000227.1:0-9125 GCA_035640335.1 Gaiellaceae bacterium
GGGAACGGCAATGGGAACGGCAACGGCGACTGCGACGAGGACGAGGACTGAACGCCAGCGACGCACACCGCCCGGAGCGACGGCGGACGCACCCGCCGTTCCCGCCCGCTGCACGGTTGACGACGCCGTGCGCCGAGAGCCTGTCTCCCCCGAGGCTCGTCCTGCGCTTCGCTCTCTACACCGCGATCGGCCTCGCGCTGGCGGCCGCGGGGATCCTGCTCTTCGTCCGCCAGCAGGGAATCGCCCAGGCCGAGCAATCGGTCTCCTTCCACGCCGGCTTCGTCGCGAATTCGCTCCTGCAGGACCGGCTCCGGACGACCGACTTCACGCGCCCGATCTCACCGGCGCGGCAGCGCGAGCTCGACACGCTGTTCCGCCGCGAGGTGCTCGTCGGGGGCACGGTCGCCGCGTCGCTCTACGCGCCGGGTAACGGGTTCGCATACTCGACAGACCGCGCGCCGGGCAGCCGACCCCCTGCCAAGCGGACGCTCTCGACGCGCGTCGAGTCGCGTGACGGCCGCAAGGTGCTGACCGTCTTCGTCCCGATGCGCGTCGGCGCGGGCCGCTCGACGGCCGTCTTCGCCCTTCATCAGGACTATGCGCCGATCGCCAGCGCCGCCCGTAAGGCCTTCCTCCCGGTCGCGGGCGTGCTCGAGCTCGCGCTGCTCGGGCTCTACGTCTCGCTGTTTCCGATCCTGCGCCGCGTCACGCGTCGGCTGCGAGGACACCTGTCCGAGATCGAGCACCAGGCGCTCCACGACGGACTCACCGGCCTCCCCAATCGAGATCTTTTCAGGGCGCGTGTCGAAGAGGCGCTCGTCGAGGCGCACCAGCGGGGCGCGGGCGTCGCGGTGCTCCTCCTCGACCTCGACCGCTTCAAGGAGATCAACGACACGCTGGGGCACCAGAGCGGTGACCTTCTGCTCCAGGCCCTCGGCAAGCGCCTCGAAGGCCTGATCCGGGCCACGGACACTGTTGCGCGCCTCGGCGGCGACGAGTTCGCGGTCGTCTCACCCGGCGCCGCCGGCGCCGACGAAGCGCTCCAGCTCGCAGAGCGCATCCGGTCGGGGCTCGAGGAGCCGTTCATGCTCGGAGGCGTGACACTCGAGGTCGAGACGAGCGTCGGCATCGCACTCTTTCCCGACCATGGCGACGACGTCGAGGCACTCATCCGCCATGCCGACGTGGCCATGTACGTCGGCAAGCGGACGCACCGGCCGAACCTCTACTCCGTCGCCGACGACCACTACTCGCCGGATCGCCTGGCGCTCGTGGGCGAGCTGCGGCGAGCGGTCGCGCAGTCCGAGCTCGTCATCCACTACCAGCCGCGAGTCGAGATGGCGACGGAGACGACAAGCTCCGTCGAGGCGCTGGTGCGCTGGGAGCACCCGGAGCGCGGCCTCCTCTCGCCGGGGGAGTTCCTGCCCCTCGCCGAGCACACGGGGCTCATCCGCCCCGTGACCGGCTACGTGCTCGACGCCGCCCTTGCCGATTGTGCGGCCTGGCAGGCGGCCGGCCTACAGACGGGCGTCTCGGTCAACCTCTCGCCGCGTGACCTGCTCGACGTCGAGCTCGCCGACGAGGTCGAGACGCTGCTCCGCAAGCACGCGATCGAGCCCGCCTTGCTGGAGCTCGAGATCACCGAGAATACGATCCTCACCGACCCGGAACGTGTCCGCGCCGTGCTCGGGCGGCTGCGCGAGCTCGGCGTCACGCTGGCGATCGACGACTTCGGCACCGGATTCTCATCGCTCGGCCAGCTGAAGCGGCTCCCCGTCGACGTCGTCAAGATTGACAAGTCGTTCGTCCTCAACATGACCCACGACGACAACGACGCCGTCATCGTCCGCTCGACGATCGACCTCGGGCACAACCTCGGGCTCAGGGTTGTCGCCGAAGGCGTCGAGACGCAGGAGACGTGGGACCAGCTCGCCGCGCTCGGCTGCGACACGGCGCAGGGGTTCTTCCTCAGCCGCGCGCTGCCGAAGCTCGTCGTCGACGAGTGGCTCCGCAAGCGCCACGCCGAGTCACAGAGCTACCTCCGTCTCGTCGGCTGACCTCCGTCGCCGCGGCGACAATGCGTCCATGAGGCGCTGGGCGCTACTCGCAATCGTCGCAGTCGTAGCCGCGGGCTGCGGCGGCGAGGAGGATCTGGCCGCGAGCGGGCCGGGAGCTGCGGCGGTCCGCAAGTACGAGAACCTCTACGCGGGCCACTTCGAGCGCGCATGGAACGAGCTCCACCCCGCACATCAGCGAATCGTGTCGCGCGCCCGGTTCGCCCGGTGTGCGAGAGCTGCGATCGCCGTCGGCGACCTCGAGTCGATCGAGGTGCTCGACGTCTTCGACGACGACATCCGCATCGCCGGCATCCCGGAGCGCCGAGCCAAGGCGGTGCGAGTCCGCGTCTCGTCCTTCCAGGGCGAGTCCTTCACGGCGGAGGACCACGAAGTCAAGGTCGGTGACGACTGGCGCTGGGTGCTGAACACACCGGCCGTCGAGGCGTACAGACAGGGCCGCTGCCCGCGCTGATACCTTGGCGCGGAGTGGCCGGTAATACGAGCGAGACGTTCGAAGTCACCTGCCCGCACTGCAAGCGGTCGTTCCGGGCGGAGCTGATCGAAGGCCCGACTGATCGTCTGCGCGGCTTCAAGTGCCCGCACTGCAAGCTCTTCACACCGTACGGCAGAGCGGACTCGTCCGAAGAAAGTCCGGCGCGCGCTCCGCGCGGGCCATGATGACTTTCTTCGGAATGCGCTAACGAAGAGCGTCAGTGTGCCGACGCGGGCAAAGCCCGCATCGGCGGCGACCTCACGCGCTATACACAGTCCTTCAGGCCTTGGGCCTCGGGCAGGGTCTCGAGGCGTTTGAGCGTGTTGTTCTCGATCTGGCGGATGCGCTCACGCGTGACGCCGAACGCGCGGCCGACCTCCTCGAGCGTGCACGGCTGCGCGCCGGTCAGGCCGAAGCGGAGCTCGATCACCTTCCGCTCGCGCTCGGGCAGCGAGTCGAGCGCCTTCTGGATGTCCTCGCGGCGCAGCGACAAAGACGCCGTGTCGAAAGGCGACTCGGCCTGCTCGTCCTGGACGAAATCGCCGAGCTCGGATTCCTCCTCCTCGCCGATCGGCTTCTCCAGCGAGACCGGGAGCTGCGCCATGCGCAGGATCTCGCGGACCTCCTCGGTCGTCATCTCGAGCTCGAGGGCGATCTCGTCGGGCCGCGGCTCGCGGCCGAGACGCTGCACGAGCTGCCGCTCGATGTGCACGACCTTGTTCAGCTTCTCCACCATGTGCACGGGAATCCGGATCGTCCGCGCCTTGTCCGCGATCGCGCGTGTCACCGCTTGGCGGATCCACCACGTGGCGTACGTCGAGAACTTGTAGCCCTTCCGGTAGTCGAACTTTTCGACCGCGCGAATCAGCCCGAGCGACCCCTCCTGGATCAGGTCGAGAAACGACAGCCCGCGGCCGAGGTAGCTCTTCGCGATCGAGACGACGAGGCGCAGGTTGGCCTCGATCATGTGCGTCTTCGCGGCCATGTCCCCGCGCTCGATGCGCTTGGCGAGGTAGACCTCCTGGTCGGCGGTCAGCAGCGGCACCTTGCCGATCTCGCGCAGATAGAGCCGCAGCGAGTCGAGCGAGGGCTCGACGGAGAGGTCGAGCTTCGGCCCCTTCTCCTCCTCGGCGAGGGCCGGCTGCTCGTGCGGCGGATGCTTGTGCTGCTCCCCTTCGACCAGCTCGATCGAGTGGTCGATGAGGTACGTGTAGAAGTCTTCGATCTGCTCTTTGGAGAGCTCGACCTCTTCGAGGCCGGCGACGATCTCGTCGTAGGTGAGAAAGCCTTTGTCTTGTCCGTCCTGTACCAGCTTGTGGAGCTCTTCGACGTCCGGGAGAGAGATGTCGACGGTGAGCATTGACCTCCTAACCGTCCGGGGGGACAGGACGAACTACCCGAGAGAAGACGAAGAGCCGGTCCCGCGCTACCCCGGCTCCACCTCTCGGCGGTCAGGACGTTAACAGCAATCCACAGGTGTGTGAAGAACTTTTTTCAGCGCGCTTCGAGCCGGCCGACGACGTCGTCACGGCTGTTGCGAATCGGCGCCGGACCGAACGCGTGGGACGGGAGGCCGAGCCGTTCGAGGAAGACGCCAAGCGCGGGCCGTAGGGCACGACCGTTTCCGTCCTCGACCTTGAGGACGAGCGTGAGGCTTTCCGGTCCGACGGCACAGAGCAGGCCCTCGGCGCCGCCTTTCGCCGTCCAGCCTGGGTGCGACTGCATGAGCGTGGTGTCGTCTGCGCCCGGGCCACGGATCAGCTCGGGGTAGGCGCGCATCGCCTCGCCGACCTCGGCGCCGCCCGGCAGGCGCTCGAGCGCAGCGAACGCACGGCCCATGGCGTGCAGGGGGAGCGCGAACGTGACGACGCCGCACCCGTCGACCGCCGTCGGGACCTTGCCGGCGGCGACACCGGCCGCCTCGGCCACGACCGACAGCATGGCCTCCTGGCAAGGATGTCCGGCCAGGCGGTAGCCCTGCGTCGGCCAGCCGTGCGCGCGGCACAGCGCGAGCATTCCTGCGTGCTTGCCCGAGCAGTTGTGGTTGAGGCGCGAGCCCTGGTACGGGCCGCACTCGAGGTCGTCTTCGGTCGCCTCCGCCAGCTCGAGGAGCGAACGGACCGCGTCGAGCTGCGCCTCGTCCGCGAGGTGTGAGGCCGACGCGATCGCGAGGTGTCGTAGCTCGAGGTCGTCACGTGCGTAGGCGAGCGGCACGGCCTGGAGCGGCTTCGCCGCCGAGCGCATGAACGTGACGAAGTCGGGGTCGCCGGCCGCGTCGATGACTTCACCGTCCCGCACGGCGACCGCGTGCACGCGGTGGGCCGACTCGACGACCTCACCGCGGCGGGCGGCTACGCTGATCGGCTCCACCAGCGGGAGAGACTACGTGCCGGAGTATCCAGAGATCGAAGCCTGGCGGCGGGCGCTCGACGGGCCCGTGTCAGCGTTTCCGATCGAGAAGGCGGGGCCCGCGCACATCGCGACGCTGAAGACGTTCGACCCGCCGGTCTCGGTGCTCGAAGGGCGGCGCCTCGCCGGAGCGGAGCGCCGCGCGAAGCGGCTGCTCTTCCCGACCGAGGACGGCCAGCTCGTGTTGCTCGTGCATCTGATGACCGCGGGGCGGCTGCGCTACCTCGCGTTCGGTGAGCGACAGCCGAAGTCGCCGGCGTTCCGCCTCGCCTTCGCGGGCGGCTCCTCACTCGTCCTGACCGAGGCAGGCAAGAAGAAGCGCGCAGGCGTGTGGCTGCTCAGTCCGGAGGCGGTCGAGGCCGAGCTTGGACACCTGGGGCCCGAGGCGAACGAGCTCGACGCCGCAGCTCTCGGCGAGATCCTCGCCTCCGACTCCCGGCGGCTGCACTCGCTGCTCCGTGACCAGCGCGCGATTTCCGGCATCGGCCGCGCGTGGGCGAACGAGATCCTGCACGCGGCACAGCTGTCGCCGTACGCGCTCTCGCGCGACCTCGACGAGGAAGAGGTGGAACGGCTAGCGGCCGCCATCTCGTCAGAGCTAGGGCGCGGCCTCGAGCTACGCGAGCGCGGGGCGGACGACCGCAAGACATATCGCGTGCACGACAAGCTCGGTGAGCCGTGTCACGTCTGCGGCGCGCCGATCGCGCGCGTCGACTTCGAGGAGCACACGATCTACTACTGCCCGGACTGCCAGACTGGTGGCCGGACGCTCAAGGACCGGCGACTGTCGCGCCTTCTGAAGTGAGGCGTCCGGCGACCTCGGATCGGGTCGACCGGTCATTTCAGACGGTCGCCTGGCAGAGCCAGGCGACCTGAGGGTCGGCGCCGCCGAGCGGCGCCTCAGTGCCAGACTGGTGGCCGACGCTCAAGGACCGGCGACTATCGCGCCTTCTGAAGTGAGGCGTCCCGCGACCTCGGATCGGGTCGACCGGTCATTTCAGACGGTCGCCTGGCAGAGCTAGGCGACCTGAGGTCGGCGGGCGTTTTCGCGGCGAGCGCTAGCCGTCGACGGTCGGTGCGTGGATGTACTGCCCGACGCCGATCACGTTGCCGTCGGGATCGGCGAAGTACGCAGCCTCGTCGCCCCAGCCGCGCTCCGAACGCGGGCTGAGCGGACGAGCGCCTGCCTTCTCGAGGCGCTCGATCAGCTCGTCGAGGTTGTCGACCCGTACGTAGAGATAGGCCGGCGAGACGTGGCCGTCGAGCTCGACCGGCTCAGCGCCGGCTGTCTCGGAGTAGCCGTCGCGTACGTACAGGCCGAGCCGGTCCGTTTCGGAGACGACGAGCTCGACGTACTCGCCCTCCCACGCGAGGTGTGACTCCCACCCGAACACGCCACGGTAGAAGTCGTACGCGCGGTCGACGTCGGACACTGCGAGGACGATGTGCATGGCCTTACTCTTCCATGGCACCAAAGCGCTTGTCGACCGGGCGCCCTGCGAGCAGGTCGGCGAGCACGCCGAGGAAGTGGCGCCAGCCCGCGTCGTGGACGGGCTTCCACTGCTCCACGTAGTCCTCGGGAAGGGCATCCCAGCCTGAGTGGACGAGCTCCATCCGCGAGCGGCCGTCTCCGAGATCCGTGATCGAGACGTCGACCTGCGTGGGGTAGTCGGGGAAGTCGCTTCGGATCCACGTGAAGCCGAGAGCGTGAGGCGGCTCGAAGCGAGTGACCTCGCCGGTCACGTTTCCCTGCGGGAACTCGAGTCGGACGTCTCCGCCGACGCGAGGCTCGAACGTCGCAGCCTCCGGCCACCAGCGAACGAGCTCGTCGGGCTCGGTCCACAGCGAGAACAGGCGCTCAGGCGGCGCCTCCACTTCGAGCGTCTGGACGACGGGAGCGGCATGCTGCACGGCCTGGTTCATGTCTTCTCCTTTTCTGCGAGAGCCTTCAGCGTGCGCAGGCGTCCGGCCCAGTAGTCGTCGAGCCAGCCACGGAGTTCCTCGAGTGGTTCGAGGTTCGCGCGGTAGAGCCGCTGCCTGCCTTCGCGGCGCTCGACGACGAGACCCGCCTCACGCAGCACGCGGAGGTGCCGCGAGACCGCGGGGCGGCTGACGCGGAACTCGGCCGCGAGAGCGCCCGCCGGCCACTCCTCGTCTCGGACGAGCTCCAGCACGCGTCGGCGGATCGGGTCGGCGATTGCGTTCGCTGCTTCCACGAATATGTAACGTATCAGTTACGTATCGCCTGTGGGAAGACGCACGTGGAGCGTCTCGCGTTCGAGCGTCACCGAGCCGCCGAGCGCGCCGACAAGCCGGTGCGCGGTCGCAGCGCCGAGGTCCCGCAACTCCTCGGCGAGGACGACGGCGGCCGCGTCGGCGTTGATCGGCTCGATGAGGACCTCGCCTCCGTTCGCGTGCAGGTGCACTCGCTCGAGGGCGCCGTGACGCAGTGCGCAGCGCGCCAGCCCGGCGAGGGCGCGCTCGGTTGGCTCGCGATCGACCCGCACCGTCGCGCCCGAGCCGTCGGCGTCCGCCTGCTCGCCGACGAGCGCGGCCGCGGCGGACGCGAGCTCGCGCGTGTCGGCGTCGAGGAGCGCGGGCTCGTAGCGGCCGCTCTCGATGCGGGCGACCAGCCCGAGCTCGTCGAGCAGCTCGCCGAGCTGGTCGGTCGCGGCGAGGATCATCCCCACGTAGCGGTCGGCCGGGCTGCCGAGGCTTTCCAGGCGGTCGAGCGTGTGTGCGAAGCCCGAGACGGTCGCGAGCGGCGTGCGGAGGTCGTGGCACGCGAGCGAGACGAAGCGGGCGAAGTCGGGTTCTGGAGCCAAGAATCTCCCTGGTAGCGTTGCGCGAAGTATGGGTCCTGCTATGGACGATCGGTCCCGACTGCTCGAGCATGACCTCCAGGCTTCGCTTCCGGAGGTCCAACTCGGGCTCTCGCGCGCAGGCGTCACCGGCGCCAGCAAGGCGATCAGGATCCGCTACGGCGACGCCGAGAAGCTGATCTCCGCCGAGATCGAGTCGACGGTGGATCTCGACCCGGCGCAAAAGGGCGTGCACATGTCGCGCTTCCCCGAGCTCTTCGAGGAGGCGATCGAGGAAGTCGTCATCGGCGAGGCGTTCCTGATCGAGGTGCTCGCGGAGCACATCGCCCGTCACATCGTCGAGCGGCAGCGCGCGCTTCGCGCCGAGGTGCGCATCGCGGCCCGCTATCCGATCCAGCGCACGACTCCGGTTACGGGGCTACCGACGCAGGAGATGGTCAGCCTGCTGGGCATCGCCGCGGCCTCGGACAGCGACGTGCGCCGGATCGTCGGCGTCGAGGCCGCAGGGATCAACGCGTGCCCCTGCGCACAGGGCCTCGTCCGCGGCCGCGCCTCGGAGCGCCTGCTCGAGGCGGGCTTCGACGGCGACGACGTGGAGCGCATCCTCGAGCTCGTCCCGCTCGCCACGCACAACCAGCGCGGGCGCGGGACGCTCTACGTCGGGACCGACGCGCACGTGAACGCGGAGCAGCTCGTCGCGATCGTCGAGAGCTCGATGAGCGCTCCCGTCTACGAGCTGCTCAAGCGGCCGGACGAGCTGTTCGTCGTCGAGCACGCCCACCTGCAGCCCCGCTTCGTGGAGGACTCGGTGCGGCTGGCGCTGAAGGGCGTCCTCGACGCCTACCCGGACCTGGCCGACGAAGACTTCCTCTTCTCGCGCCAGGTGAATCTGGAGACCATCCACACGCACGACGTTCTCGCCGAGCGCTACGGAACGGTCGGGGAGCTGCGGCTCGAGCTCGAGCGCGGCGGGCCGCTCCGACGCCACACCGAGCTCCGCGAGTGGCTGTCGGCTGACGCCTAGGTCGGCGCCGGACGCTGTCCTCGGCGGCGGCGCGCCGGGCGGGCCGTTCTAGGCCTGTGCCGGCCGGCGGCGGCGGAGCTGGACGCGTGTCTCGGTCCCCGCCCGCAGGCGAGCCAGATTGCTGCGGTGCAGCACGAGCACGGCGAGCGCCGCTGCCAGCGAGAAGACCAGCACCGGCCACGGCTCGGCGAGCAGCAGCGCCGCGACCGCAGCGAGATCGCAGCGACGATCGACGACACCGACGCGTACCGGGTGAGCGCGAAGACGACGAGCCAGACGGGAGGCTGCCGGCCATGTAGCCGGCGACGATGAACGCGGCC
>DASQWH010000228.1:0-4403 GCA_035640335.1 Gaiellaceae bacterium
TCGCGCCGCTCCGGGAGGAGATGCAGGCCGCGCTCTCCTCCGCGCTCGGCGGCGACGGCGCCGTGACGGTGCGGGCCACGACCACCGACGGCCTCGGCTTCACCGGCCGCGGCGAGGGCCTCGCCGCACAGGCCGTCGCCCTGCTGCGCCGCGCGGGCTGAGATGGCGCTCCAGTTCCCGACGGACGCCGAGCGACCCGACATGCGCGGGGCGCCGCTGCTCGAGGCCATCTGGCCCGAGTTCATGTACCACGACCCCGTCCTCAACCGGCTGTTCAGGGACGCGATCCGCAGCACGCCCGAGCTCCAGTTCTATGCCTGGGACGACGAGCGCGAGGAGGTCGTCGGACAGGCGAATGCCGTTCCCGTCGCGTGGGACGGGGACGAAGGCAGCCTTCCCGAGCGCGGCATCGACGCAGCGCTGGAGTCGCGCGAAGCCGGCGGCGCGCCGCCGCCGAACGTCCTCTGCGCGATGCAGATCATGGTCGCGCCGAGCCGCCGCGGAGAGGGCCTCAGCGGCCGGATGATCCAGCGCATGCACGAGCTCGGGCGGGCGAACGGCTTCGACCTCCTGATCGCGCCTGTGCGCCCGACCTTGAAAGAGCGCTATCCGCTCGCGCCCATCGAGAGTTACATCGAGTGGCGGCGGGCCGACGGCGGGCTCCTCGACCCCTGGCTACGGACGCACGAGCGGCTCGGGGCCAGGATCGTCAAGGTCGCGCCTGAGTCGATGCGGATTCCCGGCTCGATCGCCGACTGGGAGGGCTGGACGGGCATGCGGTTTCCCGAGAGTGGCCACTACGTCGTCCCGGGCGCGCTCGTGCCTGTGGAGATCGATCGCGAGCGCGACGAAGGGCTCTACGTCGAGCCCAACGTCTGGATGCTGCACGGCTAAGGCGCCGACTTGGCGGCGCCGATCTCAGGGCGGCGGGCTTTGCCCGCCGACCGTCTGAACTGACCGGTCGACACGATTGAACGAATCGCTGCAGTTCTAGGCCGCTTCGAGCGTGAACGAGACGCGCGTGCCGCCCTCGGGGCGGCGCTCGGCCCAGATGCGGCCACCGTGCGCCTCGACCAGGCCCCGGGCGATCGCGAGCCCGAGGCCTGCGCCCGCAGTCGTATGCGGATCACCGCGCCAGAAACGCTCGAACATCTTCTGCGCCTGCTCCGGAGCGATCCCGTCACCCGAGTCCTCGACCGACACCCACACCTCGCCGCGGCCTCGCTCGACGAGCACGGCGACCGATCCGTCCGAGGGGGTATGCCGCAAGGCGTTCGTGAGCAGGTTGTAGAGCACGCGCTCGACCTTGTCCGGCTCGCAGCGGGCGGTCGTGCCGCCAACGACCCGCGCCTCGAGGTGGATCCCCCGGGCCTGCGCCTCGGCCTCGATGCCGCGCACGCAAGAGGCGACGAGCGTCGCGATCTCGGCCTCGCGGAGCTCGAGCGTCAGCGCGCCCGCGTCGATGCGCGCGAGCTCGAAGAGGTCGTCGACGAGCTGGGCGAGCGTCCGCACCTGGTCCTGCATCGCAGGCAGGTAGTGCTCGGGCGGCTCGAGCCCGTCCTCGACGGCCTCGAGCATCGCCTGCAGCGCGGCGATCGGCGTACGGAGGTCGTGGCTCGCCCACGCGACCAGCTCGCGTCGCGCGTCGAAGAGCCGTTCGAGGTTCTCCGCCATCGAGTTGAACGAGCGCGCAAGGTCGGCGAGCTCGACGGGGCCGCGCTCCGGCGCTCGCGCGTCCAGATCGCCTCCGGCGAGCGAAACCGACGACGAGCGCAGACGCTCGAGGCCGCTCGCTACGTCCCGCGCGAGCAGGAGCGCGGCGAGCACCGCCGCCGAGGCTGACGCAGCGGCGACGGCCAGGATCTTGACGTCGTCGCCCATGTGGAACATGACCCAGCCGGAGAGGAGCACCGCGGCGAGCGGCAGGACGACCGCGAGGAACGCGAGGCCGACGAGCTGCAGGCGGACGGTCGGGAGCAGCCGCAGCAGGAACGCGACCACGAGCCCGACGCCGAGCGTCGCGGCGGCGACGACGAGCGCGAGGCCGATCACGGCGAGAACCTGTAGCCGATGCCCCAGACCGTCTCGAGGTGCCGCGGCCGGGACGGGTCTTCCTCGAGCTTCTCGCGCAGCCGCCGCACGTGGACGGTCAGCGTCCCGGTATCGAGGGCGGCCGAGTAGCCCCAGATGCGCCGCATCAGGTCGTCACGCGAGAAGACGCGGCGTGGATGGCTGGCCAGGAACCAGAGCAGGTCGAACTCCTTCGCGGTTAGGCGGACGGCCTCGCCGCCTCGCCTCACCTCTCGCGAAGGACCGTCGAGCGCGAGCGACCCGAACTCGAGCCGCGCTCTCGCGGGGGCGGCAGGCTCGGATCGGCGCAGCACGGTGCGCACGCGCGCGGCGAGCTCGCGCGGCGAGAACGGCTTCGTCACGTAGTCGTCGGCGCCGAGCTCGAGCCCGACGATGCGGTCGGACTCCTCGCCGCGCGCCGTGAGCATGATCACGGGCACCTGCGAGCGGGAGCGGATCCAGCGGCAGAGCTCGAGCCCGTCCGTCCCGGGCAGCATCACGTCGAGCACCACGAGGTCTGCCGTGGCGCCCTCGAGCAGCTCGCGGGCGCGGTTGCCGTCGGCGGCTTCCAGCGTGCGGTAGCCCGCGCGCTCGAGGTAGCGAACGACGACTTCGCGGATCGTGGGCTCGTCGTCGACCACGAGAACGGTCGCCATGTCCGGAATTGTGCTGGTTGCAGCGTTAAAGAAGGCTGAACTCGCGAGCAGAGAGAGGAGGCGGGCGCTTGGCCCGCCTCCTCGTTGGGCTATGCGCGCTCGATCTCAATCCGCGCGACGGCGCCCGTCCAGCCGTACACGGCCGGGTCGAGATCGCCGACGCCCGTGATACCCGCGTGCATCCGGATGAGGGCGCCCTCCGGGTCGCGGACGAACGGGTGATTGCAGCACGGCCCCGGAATGAAGTCCGCGTCCTCGTTGTTCACCTCGCTGCCCGCGTCGTAGGCCTGCGTCTGCAGCGTGTCGCCGCGCCCGCGCAGCTGCAGCGAGTCAAGGCCGGTGAAGGCGTCGTTTGTGTTCAC
This sequence comes from Gaiellaceae bacterium, assembly GCA_035640335.1. GTDB lineage: Bacteria > Actinomycetota > Thermoleophilia > Gaiellales > Gaiellaceae > VAXT01. The sequence continues at coordinate 3,089 of DASQWH010000228.1, forward strand.
GAGCATCGTGAGGACGCTCAGGCGGCTGAAGCGGCCACTCGTTTGCACCGTGTAGCTCCGCGAGCTGCCCGATGGGATCGGGCCGCCGGCTCCGGTGAACACGTCGCGAACGCCCGGTAGGTCGGGAAGCGCCGCCTCGGCCGGGGCGTTGTTCGCGTCCTCGGCGATCGCGGCCACCGGATGCGTCGCGATCGCGCCGACGCTCCAGACGTCGGCCTGGTTGGAGTGGACGACGAACAGTGGCGGTGAGAGTGGCTGCGAGCCGGCCGGCGTGAGGTTCGTGATCGTCACGCGCCAGGTTCGCGTACTCGATGCGTTGTCGTCACCCGACCAGGCTGCAGCCGGAATGACGAGAGTTGCTGCAAGGGCCAGTAGGACGATGCGTCTCATTGAGTCCCCCTTCGTTTCGACCCAGAGGACGCTAGGACGCAGATCTTGCGCCCGGCTAACACGGAGGTGAAATCGGCCTTAACTCTCGCTGAGCCGGGCCGAGCCTTCGTGGAGCTCGATCAGGCCGTCGCTCGCGAGCGACTCGACGGCCGCAGCGTCGAGGCCGCTCAGGCGGCGCGGCCGCTCCGCGACCAGGCGCAGCGTCCGCGCACGGCGCTGCCGGAACGAGCCCTCGAAGCGCGACTGGCGCCGCGCCGGCTCGTAGCGGCGTCCGCGCGACGGGCACCCGACGGCGAGCGGGCACGCGCCGCAGCGGGGCACGCGTGCGAGGCAGACGGTCGCGCCGAGGTCCATCAACGCGTGCGCCGATTCCGGGCCGAACTCGCCGCCCGTCCGCTCGAGGACACGCCGCACGTTCGTGTCCACCGGCAACACAGGCCGGTCGAGGGCAAAGCGCGCGATCGCGTCGGCGGTGTAGCGGCCGACTCCCGGCAGCTCGGTCAGGTCGTCCGGCCAGCCACGCTCGGCGATCTGCCGCGCGGCCCGGTGCAGGTTGAGCGCGCGCCGGTTGTAGCCGAGGCCCTGCCACTCGCGGATCATCTCGGCGGCGGTCGCGGCCGCCAGGGCGTCTACGGTGGACCACCGGTCGAGCCAGGCGAGGTAGCGCGGGATTACACGCGCAACCTGCGTCTGCTGCAGCATGACCTCCGAGACGAGGATCGCGTAGGGGTCACGCGTCCGTCGCCACGGCAGGTCGCGACCGTGCTCCACGAACCAGTCGAGGAGCCTGCGCTCCACTAGCGCACGACGCGGATGTTGAAGCGCGGTCCGCCGACCGCTCCGATCAGGCGTAGCCAGAGCGGCAAGTACATCTCCGTACCGCGGGCCGCGCTGATGTCGCCGAGATCGAGGATGTGCTCGCCAG
>DASQWH010000229.1:0-10544 GCA_035640335.1 Gaiellaceae bacterium
TCGAGCTCTACGCGCTAGAGCGGGACGAGTTCCTGGGCGCCGTCACCGGCCACGCGGCCAGCGCGGAGGCCGCCGACGCGGTCGTGTCGACGCGCCTGGCCGCGCTGCGGCCGGGCGTGGCTTCAGCCTAGGAGCCCTTTCGCACGTAGCTCCTCGAGCGCCTCGGGTGACTTTCCGAGGCCGAGGCCCATGCCGCGCATGACCTCCGGCGCCTTCGTGAACTGGATCCGGCCGTACTCGACGACCTGAAAGTGGTTGCCCCACGGATCGATGAAGCTGAGGCCGCGGCCCGGGAGGATGTGAGCGCCGGCGGCCTCGAGCGCCCGGCGCGCGGTCTCCAGGTCGTCGACGACGAGGCCGAAGTGCCGGTGCCGATCGGGCTCCTGCGTTCGTCCCTCCGCGAGCGCGATGAACTGATCGCCCATGTCGATGAACGCCATCCGCCCGGCTCGCCCGCGCAGGCTGAACTCGAAGACACGGCCGTAGAACTCGAGCGCCTCGTCGACGTCGTCCACCTCGAGGGCGACGTGGTTGATCCCGACGAGCTTGGCGCGGTCGGCCATTGCCGCCACGATAATCCCCGCGTGCAGCGCGTCAATCTCTTCAGTGCCGAGCTCCAGCTCGACGACGACGACCCAGAGGGCTACCGTGCAGAAGGCTGCATGAAGGGTTACGGTCCGGCCTTCGCGCCGTGCTGAGCCGCCGCTGATGTCCAGCCGAGAGCTCACGGGGGTCCTGCTCGTGGGTGGCCTGTCGCGGCGCTTCGGCTCCGTGAAGGCGCTCGCGACTCTCCGCGGCGAGACGCTCGCCGAACGCGCCTGGCGGGTGCTCGGCGAAGCGTGTGGGCACTGTATTGCGGTCGGCAAGGAGGCCGACCAGCTCGGGCTCCCGTTTCCCGTCGAGGACGACGGTACGCCCGTTCGCGCGCCTCTGGCCGGAGTCGTCGCCGGCCTGAGGGCGGCGCCGACGGAGATCTCCGTCTTCCTGCCGGTCGACACCCCGCTGGTGACCGCGGACGCGCTCGCTGCCCTCGGCGAGGCCTGCGCAGACGCGGCCGTGCCGCCGAGCGGCCCGCTGCCAGGCGCCTACGCGCGCAGCGCGCTGCCGATTCTCGAGGCCCGTCTCGAGCGCGGCGACCTCGAGCTCAGCGAGGCGCTTCCCGAGCTCGACGCGCGCATCGTCGATCTCGACGCCGACGTCGTGCAGAACGTCAACACCGAGCGCGAGCTCGAGCGCCTGCGCTCGGTCGTCAGCGCCTAGACGGCTCGGCCTGCGGGCTCGACAGACTCAGGAACGAGTAGAAGACGAGGTACGTCGCGGCGAGGAAGGCCGTGAAGAGCACGGTCACGGCGAGCGCCTTCGCCTGGTCGGCCGGGCTCGTGAGGCCCGCCTCGAGGTCGCGAAGAAGCGCCCCCGGCTGCGTGAAGACGTCCCACGAGTTCCACCGTTGGAAGCGTCCGAGGTAGATCCCGAACGAGCCGAGGGCGAGCACTGCCAGGACGAAGAGCCACGCGTTCAGCGTCCCCAACACCCGGCGCACGACCGCCTGCATGAGGTACAGCGACAGAAACCCGAGCGCAAGGCCGGCCCAGGCGGCCGCGGACGCGAGAACGACGTCGAACCAGATCGGGGCGCCGTCCCAGCTGCCGAGGTACTTGAGGTCCGTGACGATGTACGGCGCGTTCGGGAAGAACAGGAGCCAGACGACCCCTCCCGCTAAGAGCGGCAGCGGCGCGGCCCCGCGGTGATAACGGTCGTAGACGACGAGCGCCAGCACGAACGGAACCCACGCGAGGAAGAGGTTCCAGACGAGGGCCGCGTAGTGCAGGTTGTCGCTGTAGGCCACCCGGACCGCGACCATCGCGTAGACGAGGAGCGTGAGCCCGAGCAGCGACGCGAGGGTGGCGAGGCGCCGGTCGCTCATCCACCTCAGGGTAGCGAGGGAGCCAGAATCGGCCAACCGGTAGGCTCGTGCCGCCGTGCCTGACCCGATCGATCCCGCCGCCGGATCCAAGGTCGCGCTCGCCGGTCGTGTCGTGACGATGGACGGCAACTCGACCGTCCACGACCGCGGGGTGCTCTACATCGACGCGGGCAAGATCGTCGACGCGCGGCCCGCGAACGAGGCGCCGCCCGATGGCTTCGACGGCGTGAGCAAGGTCGACGTCGGCGGGACGATCTACCCCGGCCTCATCGAGCTCCACAACCACCTCGCGTACAACGCGCTCCAGCTCTGGCAGGTGCCGAAGCAGTACGAGAACCGCGACGACTGGGGCGGCGCCAAGAATCCGGACTACCGGCGGCTGATCAGCGGCCCGATGAGGCTGATCGGCCCGGACCCCGACTTGATGCCGGCCGTCGTCCGCTACGTGGAGTGCAAGGCATTGATCGGCGGGACGACCACGAGCCAGGGCATCGAGCTCTTCTCGAACAAGGCCGCGCGCCGCTACTACCGCGGCAACATCCGTAACGTTGAGCAGACGGACGACCCGGACCTCCCCGGGGCGGGCGCCAAGATCGGGGACGTCCAGGCCGGCAGCGCGCAGAGCTTCCTGAACACGATCAAGACCAGGTCGTGCTACATCCTGCACCTGAGCGAGGGCACGAACGACGCGGCGCGCGAGCATTTCCTCGCCCTGCGGCTCGGCGGTGACGAGTGGGCGCTGTTCAAGTCACTGGCCGGCATCCACGCCGTCGGCCTGGATGCCGACGACTTTCCGATCCTCGCGAGGTTCGAGACCTCGATGGTCTGGTCACCGCTCTCGAACCTTCTTCTCTACGGCGAGACGGCGAAGGTGAAGGCGGCGAAGAAAGCGAAGGTCAAGATCGGGATCGGCTCGGACTGGTCGCCGAGCGGCAGCAAGAACCTGCTCGGCGAGCTGAAGGTCGCCCGGCTGGCAAGCGAGGCCGAGGGCGCGCTCTTCTCGGACGAGCAGATCGTGGCCATGGCGACGCGGACGGCCGCCGAGATCCTCAAGTGGGACAAGGAGTTGGGGTCCCTCGAGCCGGGGAAGCGGCCCGACCTGCTCGTCGTGAACGGTGACGACGGCGACCCGCACGAGCACCTGCTGAAGGCGACCGAGCGCGACGTGGCGCTCGTCGTCGTGGCCGGGAGGCCGCGCTACGGCAAGCGATCGTTGGTCGAGCGGCTCGGGGGCGAGGGGCTCGAGGACGTCACCATCGGCGGCCGCAAGCGCGTGCTGAACCTGAAGCAGACGACGGCGGACCCGGCCGTCGGCAAGATCAGCCTCGCCCAGGCGACTGACCGGCTGCGCGACGCGCTGCAGAACCTCAAGCAGCTCGCGCTCGACGCGGAGCGGCGGGGCACGCCGCTGCATCGGATGCTCGCGGCGTCCGAAGCGGACGAGGTCGTCTGGGGCCTGGCACTCGACGAGCTCGAGCCGACCGGTGTCGAGCTGCGGCCGCGGGCACCCGTGCCGGGCGGGACGGCGCCAACCGGGCCGTCGCTGACGGAGGCGAAGGCCAAGCCGCTCTCGGAGATCGTCGGGCCGCTCGAGCTCGATCGCCTCACCGTCGTGGACGATCCCGACTGGCTGGACGCGATCGACAAGCAGGGGAATCTCCCGGAGTGGGTTGCTCCGGGCCTGCGAAAGTTGTATTAGGCGTGCCAGTTCTCCGTTCTCCAGCGCCGCCTCTACGGCGGTACGTCTCGGCCTACTACGGGTGGCATGAGCGGGCGGTCGCACCTGTGCGGCGCCGCGAGGGCCCGGGCACCCACGTGCTCGTCGTTCTGAGCCTAGACGGCCGATGGCGGATCGACGGTCGCCGGCTCACCTCATTCGTCGCGGGGCTGCATGACCGCCAGGTAACAACCGAGCACGACGGGCTCTCGGTGGGGATGCAGGTGAATCTTGCGCCGCCCGCGGCACACGCGCTCTTCGGGGTTCCGCTCGATGCACTCGCGCGGCTCGCCGTCCCCGTGGAGGACGTGCTCGACGAACCGTTCCTCGTCGAGCGGCTGCACGAGGCCGGCAGCTGGGGCGCCCGCTTCGAGCTCCTCGACGCCGTGTTCGCGAAACGGCTCCGGGCCGCGCGCTTGCCGTCGGCGGAGGTCGACTGGGCCTGGCGGCGTCTCGTCGAGAGCCACGGCTGTGTCGCCGTCAACGAGCTCGCGCACGAGCTCGGCTGGAGCCGGAAGCGGATCGTCGCCCGCTTTCGTCGAGAGGTCGGCCTCAATCCGAAGGCCGTCGCGCGCATCGCGCGATTCGAGCGAGCGAAGCGACTCGCCCAGGCTGCAGCACGACCCGACTGGGCTCGAATCGCAGTGGATGCTGGTTACTACGACCAGGCGCATCTCGGCAACGAGTTCCGCAGGGTGACCGGACGGACGCCCGCAACTTTCTTCCAAGACGAGGTCGCGAACGCGGCGTAGCCTCCGCCGCATGGCACAGACGATCACTCCATATCTGCTCTACGAGGACGGCGAGGCCGCGATCGAGTTCGCCGGCCGCGCGTTCGGCTTCCGCGTCGTCGACCGGACGACCGGCGGCGCAGGCGGGCTGCACGCGGAGCTCGAGCTCGAGGGGAGCGCGGCGCGCCTTTATCTCGGCCAGCCGCCGAGCGGGATCGGTTTCCGGAATCCGTCGGCGGTCGGCCGGACGTCGAGCATCTATGTGCTGGTCGACGACGTCGACGCACACTTCGAGCGCGCGAAGGCCGCCGGCGCCGAGATCATCGAGGAGCTGAACGACCTCCCGTTCGGGCACCGCCGCTACCGGTGCGCCGATCCGCAGGGCCACGAGTGGGATTTCGCGCAGGTGATCGCCGGGGACGGCTGACTCTTGTCGGTTGGGCGCTCGGAGGGCCGCTGGGGGAAACTCCCGTTTCCCCCAGACCCCCTTCACGGGTCCGAGGTGCGCTTCGCGCAGCTCGGACGATCGCTGCGCGATGGGCCGGGCAGGAATCGAACCTGCGACCTTGGGATTAAAAGTCCCCTGCTCTGCCAGCTGAGCTACCGGCCCTGCGATCGAGTGTAGCCCCGGCTTGACAAGAAGCCCGAGCTATCTCCACCATTTCGGCGTCAACGAGGGGGCGTGCGGCCCGTCCGGAAGGGAGTCGAGATGGCTCGGCCATTCGACGTGGGCTACGCCGCGCAACCGTTTCGCGACCTCGTCGAGGACTATCCGACGGGGCCGCCCGCCTATCCGAAGGGCGACTTCCGCCTCGAGTGGGGCCCGGTCTTCCACCGCGGCCGCCTCGATGGGAGCGCGCGCGTCGTCGTCATCGGTCAGGACCCGGCGCAGCACGAGACGATCGCACGGCGCATCCTCGTCGGCGAGGCCGGCCACCGCCTGCAGGGCTTCCTCTTCAAGCTCGGCATCGACCAGAGCTACGTGCTCGTCAACACCTTCCTCTACTGCCTCTTCGGCAAGACCGGCAACAAGCACCGCAACAACAACCGCATCGCCGCCTACCGCAACCGCTGGCTCGACGCGCTCTTCGCGCCCGGCAAGGTCGACGCGGTGATCGCGCTCGGGTCGCTCGCCGAGAGCGCCTGGGAGACCTGGAAGGACACCCCAGCCGGGCAGGGAACGAACGTCAAGTTCGTGCGTATTACCCACCCGACGCAGCCCGAGTCGAGCGGCAACCCGCACGCAGCCGCGATCAAGGCGATGCTCCAGAACTGGAACCAGGGCCTCCAGCAGCTGCATCCGTTGCCGCATCGCGACAAGCAGCGCCCGCTCAAGCTTTTCGGCGACGCGTTTGGTCCCGGCGAGAAGGTCGCCATTCCCGCGATCGACATGCCGGCCGGCTCGCCCGACTGGATGCGGGTCAACGACGGGTGGGCCGACCGTGGTCCCGGCTCGGGCCAGGCGAAGCGCCGCAAGATAACGGTCACCGTTCCGAGCGAGGCGCTCTGACGGCCTTGTGTGATCGCCGCCGCCGTCCTACCCTCAGAGGGCGGCCCAGCCGGAAAGGACCGGCCAGTGGCTAACGCATCGACTCTCTCCACACCGATCGAGGCCGTCCGGAAGCGGCTCAGCCGTGCGCAGGTAGCCAGCGACGACTGTTCGTTCCCCGAGCTCGTCTGGGCGCACCACCTGCGTCAGCAGGAGATGCAGAAGACCGGCAGCATGCGCGGCGAGGCCGAGCAGGAGTTCCGCCGCCGCCTCGCGGCGTTCGAGAAGGCGGAGGGCCGGGTGCTCAACGCCTACTGGTGCACGAACGAGGCCTCCGCGGTCGCGATCACCGAGAAGCGCGGATGGAAGGGCAAGGAGATCCGCTTCCACGCGGCGACCGACTGGGTCTCGCGCGACTCGCCGGAGATCGCCAACGTCCTGCACGCATGCGAGACGCTCGCCGTCCGCGTCCGCGAGGTGCTCGGCGGCGCGAGCGAGCGCATCGCGCAGCAGTGGATCCTCGCCGCGGCCGGCCACCTGCTGGGCTTCGTCGATCAAGACGGTGCGCGTCCAAAGAGCGAGACCGCCCGCATCGTCAGGCGCAAGCGCAACGAGCTGGCGCGGATCGAGGACTACTACCACCGCGCGGGCGAGAAGGTCGCGCGGATCGTCTACTTCACCGGGATGGTGCTCGGGGTGCTCTTCGTGGGGGCCGTCGGGTTCGGCGTGATCGAGCTGCTCTGGTGGCAGACGGAGCTCAATCGCGGCGACGAGGTGACGCGCAACCTCGCCGCGTCGTACACGTTTGGCGCCCTCGGCGCGGTGATGAGCGTCATGACGAGGATGTCCGCGAGCAAGGAGGGCACGTTCAACATCGACTTCGAGGTCGGCCGCAGCTCGCTCCGGAGCCTCGGTGCGTTACGCCCGTGCATCGGCGCGCTGTCCGCGCTCATCGTCTACTTCGCGCTCCAGGGCAGGATCGTGACGATCCTCCCGGAGCTAGAGAACTCGTTCTACGTCTTCGCAGTCGCCGCCTTCGTCGCCGGCTTCAGCGAGCGGTGGGCAAACGTGATCTTCGGGAAGGCGGCTCGGGTCTTGACCGGTGACAAGGACGAGGAGCAGGCCGCGGCGAAGTCCGAGGCGAAGCCCGCGCACTGAGCTTCCTGCGTCTACGCTTTTCGTCGTGAATCCGCTCAAGAAGCTCCTGTCGTGGCTCCGGAGACCCCCGGACCCGGAGCGGGCGGCCGAGGCACAACGCCTGCAGGAAGAGCGCGACACGATCAAGATCTCGCAGACCGGATTACCCGGGTCGGCGCCTGGCGCGCCGCCGATCGTGACGCCTACGCCCGACATGTTGGACCCGCGCAGGGACGACTGACTCAATCTGATGCGCGGTCCGTCGCGCGCTTCGCGTGCGGTGGACATTTCCAATGCGCGTTCGGGGAAGGCTGATTGCCGCGGCGTTGGTCCATGCCGCTCCGCGGCGTGGACATTTCCGATGCGCCTTCGGGGAAGACTGATTGCCGCGGCGTTGGTCCATGCCGCTTCGCGGCGTGGACATTTCCGATGCGCCTTCGGCGCGTCGGAAATGGGCGGTGCCGGGCTCGAACCAGCGACCTCCTGCTTGTAAGGCAGGCGCTCTCCCAGCTGAGCTAACCGCCCTCTCGCGTCCGTAAGTGTACGGCGATGCCCCCAGCGGGATTCGAACCCGCGCTACGGCCTTGAAAGGGCCGTGACCTGGACCGCTAGTCGATGGGGGCCCGGGGTTTCCAGTGTATCCGGCGGGCTCCTCCTTCCTTGAAGTGAATCGGGGAGCGCAGTAGTGTCGAGAGCCGAATCGAGGGCGACGAACGGCACGTGCGCCGGCGCGGGTCGTTCGTCGCTGCGGCTCCTCGCGGTACGCCTGAAACAGTCAAACAATTGAAGGGAGCCTGCATGCACCGCTGCTCGATCTACTGCATCGTCCCCCCGGTCGTCTTCGAGCGGATCGCGAAGAACGGCACGCCCGAGCAGCGGGAATGGGCGGTCGAGACCGTCAGCCGCGACAACTCGCTGCGCGCCGCCCGCATCCAGAACGTCGCCCTGCGCGGCCCCGGCGGAATCAGGTCCGACGCCCTCGCTGCAGCGGTGCCCGGTCAGCCGAAGCGGACGATCTACGACGCAAAGAACGAGGAGCAGGTGACGGGCGAGGTCGTCCGCGCCGAGGGCGGGCCCGAGACCGGCGACGTCGCGGCGAACGAGGCGTACGAAGGGCTCGGCGCGACCCACCAGCTCTGGTACGAGAAGTACTCCCGCGACTCGATCGACGACGCCGGCCTGCCCCTCGACGCTGTCGTCCACTACGGGGACAAGTACGACAACGCGTTCTGGGACGGGCAGCGGATGGTCTTCGGCGACGGCGACGGCGAGCTCTTCAACCGCTTCACGGTCGCGATCGACGTGATCGGGCACGAGCTCGCCCACGGCGTCGTCGAGACCACGGCGAACCTCAATTACTGGCAGCAGCCGGGCGCGCTGAACGAGAGCTGCGCCGACGTCTTCGGCTCGCTTGTCAAGCAGATGAAGGAGAACCAGAAGGCCGACGAAGCAGACTGGCTGATCGGTGTCGGACTGCTGACCGACTCCGTCAGCGGCACCGGCGGCAAGCCGGCGGCGCTGAGGTCGATGGCCGAGCCGGGAACCGCCTACGACGACGACCTGCTCGGCAAGGATTCCCAGCCGGCCCACATGGACGCCTACGTACAGACGACACAGGACAACGGCGGCGTGCACATCAACTCGGGGATTCCGAACAAGGCGTTCCACTCGGTCGCGATGGAGCTCGGCGGTTATGCCTGGGAGAAGGCGGGCACGATCTGGTACTCGGCGCTGCGCGACTCCCAGGTCAAGCCGACGGCACGGTTCCAGACCTTCGCACGAGCGACAGCGCGCGCGGCCGTGCGGCTGTACGGCCAAGGCAGCGCGGAGGCCAACGCCGTCGAGTCCGGCTGGAAGGGAGTCGGCGTCTCGCTGTAACAATCGGATTGTGGGTGCCCCGGATCTGCGCGTCGACTTCGCCCGCAGCGGCGGCTTCGCCGGTCTGACCTTGCAGACGAGCGTCGACGCCTCCGGTCTCCAGGCCCCGGAGCAGGCGGAGCTCGAGCGGCTCGTGAGCGCGGTGGAGGAGACCCCTATACCGGAAGAGACGCGTGCGGGCGTGGACCGCTTCCAGTACGACCTGACGATCACGCGCGGCGATGAGTCGAAGCGCGTCTCGGTCGGCGAGAGCGACCTGACCCCTGAGCTGAAGGCGCTCTCGGACTGGCTCCTGGAGCGAGCGAGGCGGCCGCCGACCGCGAGCGATGCCGATGACTAGGGCAGCTCCCAGCGATGCCGACCGCGTCCTGACCGCCCTCCGCCTCGGCTGGGCCGTGTCGGAGCTGCGCGGGCGGCTGCGTCCGGGCGCGAAGCTGATCGAGATCAAGCAGCTCGAGCAGCCTCAGCGAACGGCGCACACGCTTCCGCTCGGCGGCGAGCGAACTCATCTCGAGCAGCTGATCGAGGCCGAGGCCGTCGTCTGCTCGCTGGCACAACAGTTGGAGGTCGACTGCGACATCAAGGACTTCCGCGACGCCGTCGAGAAGAAGTCCCAACCCGCGTCGGATCGGCTGATCGAGCTCGCCAAGGAGCTCTCGAGGGCCCGCGAGCCGAACGCCCGCGCGCACGCACAGGACCAGGCGTGGGACGACCTGGCCCGCTTCCTCTACCGGTGGGACGCCAAGATCCAGGACCAGCTGGCGGGCGGCGCCTTCAATGTCCAGAGCGCCTACCAGCTGGGCCGGGGCCTGGGCGAGATCGCCTGGCTCGACCCGACCCAGAAAGCGAAGGACGAGTCGACGAGCTGGGCCTTCGTCCTCGGCCCGCGGCGGGTGGGGACGCTCCAGCGACTCGTCAAGCGCCTCGAGGACTACTTCCAGCCGCTGACCGCACGCGCCGTGTCCGTGGCGCTCGGCGAGTGGGGCCGGACCGTAGAAAACGAGCAGTTGCGGAAGAACGACCTTCTCATCGAGCAGACGAGACGCTGGCGTGACGTGCTCCTGACCGGCCTCGACCCCGCAACGCTGAAGCCGCCGCAGGCGTTCCTGGACAAGGCGCGCCAGGTACGGCACGTGCTGCGCGCGTTCTGGCCGGAGCTGGTGACCGCAGCCGCCGCGGTCGCCGTTACGGCGGTCGGCGCGGCCCTGCTCGCGACGGACAACAAGTCGATCGGCGCCGTCCTCGGCGTCCTCGGCGTCTCGGGGCTCACGACCTCGGGCGTCGTGGCCAAGGCGAAGACACAAGCCCTGGCGCTGGTCGGCAGACTGCGCGACGCGCTGGACGCCGAGGTCATCGTCGACGCCGTCGTCGTGAATCCAAATCCGCCGCCCCAGGGCAAGCGCTTGGGGCTCTTCTAGCGCCTAGGTGTCTGGCTCGTCGCGTGGTGGCAGAAACGGCTCGCGCTCAGGCGGATGCCCGCGTTCGATCTGGCGGCTGCGCTCGGCTTCGGCGTTCAGCTCCGCGCCGAGCAGGATGGCGATGTTCGTCAGCCAGAGCCAGACGAGGAAGATGACGATCGCGCCCAGCGAGCCGTACGTCTTGTTGTACGAGCCGAAGTTGGCGACGTAGAGCCCGAACAGCGCCGAGACGGCGATCCACGTCACGACG
>DASQWH010000230.1:0-6397 GCA_035640335.1 Gaiellaceae bacterium
GACGCGGCAGGAGCCGCCTCCACCTCCGGCACCCCCACCACCCCCACCGCCCGGCCCGCCACCTCCTCCCCCGCCCGGCCCTCCGCCGCCACCGCCCCCCGGTGCAGTCGAAGGCGCGACTGGCACTGTCCGTGAGGTGACGCGCCCCGTCGTCGACGAGACGAAGAAGACCGTCGACGAGGTGACTGCGCCCGTCGTCGGCCCGGTCAAGGGCGCGATCCCGATCGGCGGGAAGTAGTGCCGCGCTTCCACGTCGAGCCCCCCGCGGAGGCTCCCGGCCGCGGCGGGCCGCCCCGCCTCGTTCTTCGCTTCGCCGTCTGGACGGCGATCGCGCTCGCGCTGGCGGCCGGAGCCATCCTGCTCGTCATCAGGCACTTCGACACGGTGCAGGCCGAGCGCGCCGCGAACTCGCAGGCCCGCGTCATCGCCTCGGCCGCGCTCAGTGCGCGGCTGCGCATGGCTGACTTCGAGCGCCCGGTCACCGGTCCTCGCCGGTCGACCCTCGACGGCATCTTCGAGCGACACGTGCTCGCCGAGGGCGTGCTCCTCGTGAAGCTCTACACCCGGGATGGCACAGTCACGTACAGCAACGACCACCGGCTCATCGGCACGCGCACCGGCGACCCGCGGCACCTCCGCGAGGCGCGGCAGGGCTCCATTCGCGGCGACGTGACCTCGATCGCCGACGGCCGGAAGGCGCTGCGCACGTATGCGCCGGTCGCGGTCCGCGGCGGCACGGGTGTTGTCGCGATCTACCAGGACTACGGCCCGATCGCGGCTGCGGCGCGCTCGACGTTCGTCCCGGTGGCGGGAATCTTCGAGGCGGCGCTCGTCCTGCTCTTCGTCTCGCTCGTCCCGCTCCTGCGCCGCGTCGCGAAGCGCATCCGCCGGCAGATGGACGAGATCGAGCGGCGCGCGCTCTACGACGAGACGACCGGCCTGCCCAACAGGACGCTGTTTCGCGACCGCATCGGGCAGGCGCTCCGGAGCGCGCGACGGGAGCAGAGCTCGGCGGCGGTGCTCCTGCTCGACATCGACCGCTTCAAGGAGATCAACGACGCGCTCGGGCACGACACCGGCGACCTACTGCTGAAGGCGGTCGGCGACCGCCTGGCCGAGCAGCTGCGCGAGAGCGATACGCTCGCGCGCCTCGGCGGGGACGAGTTCGGGATCCTGCTGCCGAAGGCGACTGTGGACGAGGCCCAGCAGGCGGCCGGTCGCGTCCACGCCGCGCTGGAGGCGTCGTTCGCGCTCCGCGAGCTCCCGCTGGAGGTGGCTGCGAGCATCGGCGTCGTCGCCTATCCGCAGCACGGGAACGACGCCGACACGCTGCTCAAGCACGCGGACGTCGCGATGTACATCGCCAAGGACGCACAGGACGAGACGGCGGTCTACGACGCCGAGCAGGACACGAACGACGCCGACCGCCTCGCGCTCGCAGGCGAGCTCCGGCGCGGGATCGAGGGCGGCGAGCTCGTCGTCCACTACCAGCCGAAGGCCGACCTCGAGAGCGGCAGCATCGTGGGCGCGGAGGCCCTCGTCCGCTGGGAGCACCCCGAGCGCGGCCTCGTCCCGCCGAACGACTTCATCTCCGTGGCAGAGCGCACCGGCCTGATCAAGCCGCTCAGCCGCTACGTGCTCGCCGAGGCGATTCGCCAGTGCAGCGCGTGGAACGCGGCGGGCCTCGAGCTACACGTCGCCGTCAACCTGACGATTCCCGACCTGCTCGACCTCGAGCTGCCGGACCGGATCGCAGAGCTGCTGGAGGAGCACGGGGTCGGCGCCGACCAGCTCGAGCTCGAGATCACGGAGAGCACGATCCTCGCCGACCCGTTCCGCGTGCGCGGCGTGCTCACGCGGCTGAACGAGATGGGCCTGCGGCTCGCGATCGACGACTTCGGCACCGGCTACTCGTCGCTCGCCTACCTGAAGCGGCTGCCCGTGCAGACGATCAAGATCGACCGCTCGTTCGTCATGGACATGTGCAACGACGCGAGCGACGCGACGATCGTCCGCTCGACGATCGACCTCGGCCGCAACCTCGGGCTCGCGATCGTGGCCGAAGGCGTCGAGTCGCAGGAGATCTGGGACGCGCTCCGCGAACAGGGCTGCTCGCTCGCGCAGGGCTACTTCATCGGGAAGCCGACGTCGCCGGACGCGCTGGCGGCGCAGGTCGAGGAGCGCGCAGCACCGCCCGTCAAGAAGCGGGTCAAGGCCGGCTCCCGCCGCTCCTGATCTAGCCGACGTAAGCGAGGGCGTGGAGCTCGGTGACCGGGTCCCCGGTGACCGCGATCGCGTGCCAGGAGTTGCCGCGGTCATTGGTCTCCCAGATCTGGCCGTCTGCGAGGCCCGCGAACAGGCGGCGGTCCGCAGCCACGAGCGCGTACGGCATCGCCGGGATCGGCTCCGGGAGCCCACCCGCGAGCGCTTGCCAGGGCTCGTCTCCGTGTCGGCGGTAGATCTCGGCCTGGGGGTCGCGGCCGCCGTGGGCGGCGTACGGCCCCGTGCTCGCCGAGACGTACCACAGGTCCGGGTCCTCGGGCTCGGCGGCGACGGACCACGTGTAGTTGCGGTCGCGGCCTTCGTCGGCCGGGTGCCAGGTGTCGCCCGCGTCGTCGCTCCACGCGGTGCCGCCGCCGCCGGCTTCGTACGCGCGGCCCTCGGCGGTCGGATGCCACGTGAGTGAGTGCACGTCGGGCTGCGCGCCCGGGCGGTGGTCCTGCCAGGTCTCGCCGCGGTCGGTCGAGCGCATCAGCCCGCCGAGCTCGATGCCCACGAGGAGGAGGTCGGCGTCGTGCGGGCTCGGCGCAATCCAGCGCACGTGCGACGTCCACGGCCGCGGAGGGAAGCTCCAGTTCGGCTGCGACGGGAGCTCGAGCAGGCTCTCCAGCTCCTGCCACGTCTCGCCGCCGTCGTCGCTTCGGTAGAGCGCGCTCGGCTCCGTCCCCGCGTACACGGCTCCGTCGACCGCGCTGACCGCGAGCGAGAAGACTCCGGGCTGCGGCAGCGCACAGTCGTCCCAGGTCTGTCCGCCGTCGGTCGTCTTCCGCACCCCGCCTTCGCGCAGCCCTGCGAAGACCGTGTCTGCGTCGGCCGGGTCCGGTGCCAGGCACTGGGCATGACTGCCGGCGAGCGAGAGCGTCGCCGTCCATTCGCTGCCCGACTCCTCCAGCCGCGCGATTGCGTCCCCCGTGGCCGCGTATAGCCTCGCCATGTCCGCTCTAGCTTGCCGGACCGCGAAACGGGAATGTTCCGGACAGGTCCCGAGTTGGCCTAGGTAGAAACCGATCAGGGAGCGATCGATGCGACTCGAAGGGATCCACCACATCACCGGGATCACCGCCGACGCGCCGCGCAACGTCGACTTCTACGCGCGCGTCCTCGGCCTGCGCCTCGTGAAGAAGACCGTCAACCAAGACGATCCGACCGTCTATCACCTCTTCTACGCCGACGAGCGCGGCTCGCCGGGGTCTGACATCACGTTCTTCGAGTACCCGGGAGCGCGCCGCGGCCGCGCCGGCGCGGGCATGGTGCACCGCGTCGTCTGGCGGGTCGCCTCGGAGCAGGCCCTCGACTTCTGGGAGGAGCGCCTGCGCGGCGAGGACGTACCTGTCGCGCGCGACGACGAGCGCCTCACGTTCGCCGATCCCGAGAGCCTCGGCCTGGAGCTGGCCGTCGTCGAGACTGACGACGAGCCGCTCGTGGCCGACCACCCCGAGATTCCGCGCGAGCTCGCGCTGCAGGGCTTCGACGGCGTGCGCGCGTACTCGCTCGACCCCGCCGCGAGCCGCGCCTTCGTCGAGGAAGCGCTCGAGTTCTCACCGACCGCCGAGCAGCGCTTCGAAGTGCGCGGCAACGACCGCGGCTCGTTCTACGTCTACGACGAGGCCCGCGAGCCCGGCATCGGCGGCGCCGGAACCGTCCACCACGTCGCCTGGGCCTCGCCCCCGGAGGCGCACGAGGCGTGGCGGCAACGCGTGCTCGAAGGCGGCGCGTCGCCGACGCCGGTGATCGACCGCTACTACTTCAAGTCGGTCTACTTCCGCGAGCCGAGCGGCGTCCTCTTCGAGATCGCCACGATCGGGCCGGGCTTCACGGCCGACGAGCCGCTGGAGACGCTGGGCGAGCGGCTCTCGCTCCCGCCGGACTACGAGCACCTTCGCGACCGGCTGGAGCCAGTTCTGACGCCGCTTCCGAACCCGCGCGAGCTCGCCACCCGTCGATGAGCGACCTCAGCTCGCTCACGTACCGCGCACGACCCGCCGCGGGCGAGCCGGAGGGCGCGCTCGTCCTCTTGCACGGGCGCGGCACCGACGAGCACGACCTCTTCCCGCTCCTCGACGCGCTCGACCCCGAGCGGCGCCTTCTGGGCGTCACGCCCCGCGGCCCGTTGTCGCTGCCACCGGGCGGGGCGCACTGGTACGCGATCCGGGAGCTCGGCTACCCCGATCCCGAGACGTTCAATGCGTCCCACGACCGAGCCTCCTCCTGGCTCGACGCCCTCGCGGCGGAGACCGGGATACCGCCCGAGCGCACGGTCCTCGGCGGGTTCTCGCAGGGCGCGGTCATGAGCCATGCGCTCGGCCTCGGCGCCGGCCGCCCGCGCCCGGCGGGCATCGTCGCGCTGAGCGGCTTCATCCCGACGGCCGAAGGCTTCGAGCTCGACCTCGACCGCCCGCTGCCTCCGGTCGCGATCGGCCACGGCACATACGACCCCGTGATCGGGGTCGAATGGGGCCGGCGGGCGAAGGAGACGCTCAAGCGCGCGGGCGCAGACGTCGTCTACAAGGAGTCGCCGCTGCCGCACGCGGTCGATCCGAGCTTCCTGCAGCGGTTGCAGCCGTGGGTGCGCGACGCGGTCGCAGCCTCGGCCGACGCTCGCGCCGGCTAGGCGCGTCGCTACCCATGGTTACGATCGCGCCTTGCGCGTCGGGCTGATCTCGGACCTCCACGGCAACCTCCCGGCGCTCGAGGCCGTGCTCGCTGAGCTCGAGAACGAGAGCCTCGACCAGCTCGTCTGCCTCGGCGACGTCGCCGTCGGGCCGTACCCCGCGAAGACGATCGCCCGCCTGCGCGGGGTCGAGTGCCAGACGCTCCAGGGCAACTGGGACGACTGGCTCGCGCACGGAATCCCCGACCTCGGTGGCACCCACGGCGCCCGCCTCGTCGAACAGGGCCGCTGGTGGGGCGACCAGCTTTCCGCCGGAGACCGCGCCTACCTCGACGCGCTCCCCGCCTCGCTCGAGGTGCCGTTCGACGGCGGCGCCGTCTACTGCTTCCACGGCTCGCCGCGCTCGCACAGCGACGCGATTCACCCCGAGACGAGCGATGCCGAGCTGCAGGAGATGCTCGGCGCCCGGCCGGAGCCGCTGCTCGCGGGCGGGCACACACATATCCAGCTCGCGCGTCCGTACGGACACTCGATCCTCGTCAACCCCGGCAGCGTCGGCCTACCCTTCGAGCGCTGGCCGCCGACGGACGGGACGCGGGTCCTGCCCTGGGCCGAGTACGCAATCCTCGAGTCGCAAGACGGCGAGGTCAGCATCGACCTGCGGCGGGTCAGCTACGACGTGCGACCGCTGCTCGAGGAGACGCTCGCGAGCGGCGTCCCCCACGCCCGATGGTGGGTCGACTGCTGGGACTTCGTCCCCTAAGAGCCGCAGCGACGATCCGAGCGTGTCGACCGTTCAGTTCAGACCGGTGGCCTGTGTGGGTTCGAAGCGCTGTGAAGTAGGTGACGGCTAGCTAGCGGTCCGCTGTCTAGTTAGCGGTCGGCAGCTCGAGCATCTTCGCCGGCGGCCGCCGCGGCGCCTTCCCTTTCGACGCCATCGGCGCTCCGCCTGGCGTCGGCGCCGTCCCGAACCCGATCACCGGGAACCCAGCCGAGTACATCGCGTGGTCGTACGTCGAGCCGCTGGGAGGCCGCGCGGCGGTGTAGAACGCGTGCGCCTCGCCGTTCGAGAACGACGTCGAGACGTAATCGCCGACCATCCGGCCCTGCGACGAGTTGGCGAGCCAGCTCAAGTTCATCGGCCCTGCGAGGTGCCGGGGAGTGCTCCACGTGAAGCCGCCGTTGTGCGAGTAGATGAGCGCCGCGTTCAGCTGGCACGTCGCGGCCGAGCAGTTCGTCTCGGGGTAGTAGTAGTACGTGACGGCGATCCTGCGGCTGTTCCTGTCGGCGCCGAGGCCCGGGAGAAAGTGGTCGACGGTGCTCGTTACGGGGTCGATCGGCACCCGCTGCACGGCCGACCAGTTCACGCCGTCGGACGAAAAGGCGTACACGATGTCGTTCGAGGTGCAGCCCGTCCGGAACCGGCAGTCGTGCCACGCGACGTAGATGCGGCCGAGGCTGTCTACCTCGGCCGACGGGAGCGGCGGGTCGCGGAGGCCGCCCGCC
>DASQWH010000231.1:0-18994 GCA_035640335.1 Gaiellaceae bacterium
CCTCCGCCTCCGCCGCCACCACCGCCGCCGCCGCTGCCTCCGCCGCCGCTACCCCCGCCGCCACCGGTTCCGCCTCTCCCGCCGCCTCCTCGCTGAAGTAGCTACGAATATGCGCGCCCGACCGCAAGAAACGGGCGCGAACGGCATCCCTCCACCAGTGATGGGGTCACTGAACCAGCGCTCCCGCACGGACCGGGCGTTCGAGCGGCTGTACCGGAAACACGTCCACGACGTGTACCGGTACGCGCTCTTCGTCCTGCGCAGCCCCGAGGACGCCGAGGACGTGACCCAGACGACCTTCCTGAACGCCTATCGCGCCTTCCGCGACGGAGGCGAGACGAAGGCCCCGCGGCAGTGGCTGCTAGCGCTCGCGCACGACATCTGCCGGCGACGCGCCACGCACGACGCCCGCGCCGCGGAGCTCGAGCTCGCCGACGTGGCGGAGGAGACTGTCCCCGACGAAGAGGAGCCGACGCTCGCGGACATCCGCCGCGCCCTCGGCCACCTCGCGTTCAACCAGCGTGCGGCCCTCGTCATGCGCGAGGTCGAGGGCCGCTCCTACCAGGAGATCGGCGAGATCCTCGCGGTCTCGGTCAGCGCCGTGGAGACGCTCGTCTTCCGCGCCCGCCGGGCACTGCGCGAGCAGCTCGAGGGGTCGCTGACGTGCCACGAGGCCGAACGCGCGATCTCCCGCCAGCTCGACGGGCTTCTCCAGCGCGCGGAGAGGGGACAGCTGCGTGCGCACCTGCGCGAGTGCGACGACTGCTCGAGCTTCGCCCGCAGCCAGCGTGCGCAGCAGGCCGCGCTCCGCCGCTTCGCGAACGTGCCGCTGCCGACATCGCTGGAGACGTTCTTCGCCGAGGTCCCCGACGTGGGAGCCGCGATCGTCGAGCAATAGACCGCAAGGTTTCGTTCCGGGCCGCATCTAAGGGGTGCGACGACGGGGTGATCCTCCTCTCTCCCGTCCGTCGCCTCTCTCCAGAGAGCGCCGCTCCCGCGGGCGGCGCTCTCTTCGTGTTACGCGCGCGGCGAGACGGGTAGCCTTGGTTCATGGGACTCGTCAACAGGCGTAACGCCGTCCTCGGCTGGGTCGTCTGGACCGTCGGCAAGCGCGCCGCCAAGCGCAAGGCGCGGAACGCAGTATCGACGGACACGGCCCGCTCGAAGAAAGGCGTGGCCGCGGGGCTCGCCGCACTCGGCGGCGCACTGCTCTTCTGGCGCCGCCGCCGCAGCGGAGACCAGCCGGCCTAGCGGATGCCCGCCGACAGGCGTGTCGCGCTCGTCACGGGCGCCGACACGGGTATCGGCTTTGCGATCGCGAGCCGCCTCCGGCGCGACGGCTTCGCGCTCGGCTTCGCGACGCGGGAACGCGACGAGGAGGCGCAGGCGGCGGTCCACCGCCTCGGCGACGGGCCGATCGAGTGGGTCAGCGGCGACCTCGGCGATCCCGAGGTGCCGCCTGCGCTCGTCCGTCAGGTCGCGCAGCGCTTCGGCCGCCTCGACGTCCTCGTCAACAACGCGGGCCTCACGTCGGCCAAGCCGGCGCTCGAGCTCACGGTCGACGACTTCGACGCGATCTTCTCCGTCGACGTCCGCGCCGCGTTCCTGGCCTCGCAAGCCGCAGCGGGCGCGATGGGGGAGGAAGGCGTGATCGTCAACATCACGAGCGTCCATGAGCACGTGCCGCGGCCGGGCTTCGCGCTGTATGCGTCGGCGAAGGCCGCCCTCGGCATGCTCACGCGCTCGCTCGCGCTCGAGCTCGCGCCGCGGATCCGGGTCGTCGCCGTCGCGCCGGGCGCGATCGCGACGGAGCGGAACACCGAGGCGCAGGCACTCGCGTCCGAGATCCCGCTCGGCCGCCCGGGCCGGCCGGAGGAGGTCGCCGACCTCGTCGGCTGGCTCGTCTCCGACGAGGCTGGCTACGTGACCGGCGCCAGCTTCGTCATCGACGGCGGCCTCGAGCAGCAGGTCGTTAACCTGCCGGCCGACTGATCTGCGCTCTTTGCGAGAAGTTTCTGCGCGCCCGATCTCGCGTTCTCGGAAATTGCAGAAACTTCGTGCTCGGCGGCCCTTGCAAGGACCTGGCCCTTCTCATAGGTTGCCGCTTGCGCCGAGCACGGAGCGCAAGTAGGTCGAAACTGAACCGAAGGACTGTAGGCGGAAGCCGAAAGTTAGACGGTTGAGTGGACGAAAGCGCAACCGGCTCGGCGAACTTATGGTCCAATGCGGAGCATTGTCGGCGTCGCGTGTAGCGCGACGTCACTGTGGAGGGGGTCTGGGGGAGCCGGGAGGTTCCCTCAGCGCCAACCGCTCACCAGCGGGTTCCATCTTCGGCCGGTAGCGCCAGGCGAGCGCGCCGATCGCGAGCAGCAGCGCCTCGACAATCGTGATCGTCAGCCGGTTCAGCACCGTCGCCCCGAGCGCGACCCCGGCCGGTGCGACGGCCCGTAGCAGCCCGTACATCGAGGCCTCGCGCACGCCGAGCCCCGACGGCGTGATCAGCGACAGGAAGGCCACGATCGCCGCGACCGCGGACACGCCGCCGAGGTACGGGATCTCGCTCAACGCCGGATCGCCGCCCAGCGAGCGGAGCAGGAAGAAGACCGCGGTTCCGCCGACGAGCCATGTGAAGCAGTAGTACGAGAGGATCCCGAGCAGCACCGAGTAGCGAAGCGGCGGCAGGTCGGAGGCACCGAATGGGCGCAGAACGCGCCGGGCGGCGGGCGTGAACACGCGCGGGTGCAATCCGACGACGGCGACGACCGCGAGCGCCGCGAGCGGCAGCACGGGCGCGTCGTTCGTGCTCACGGTCGTCAGGCTCGCGAAGAAGACGACGATCCCGGCGAGGCCCGACAGCCCCGCCTCGAGCACCATCGACCCGAGGATGAGCGGCGTCTCGCGGATCCCGACGCGGCGCAGCGCCGCGACGCGCGCGGCCGGGATCCACACCGTGCCCGGGATGTACTTGGCGAGGATCGACGCCATCTCGGCCTGCAGCGCCAGGAAGTAGGGGATGCGCAGGCCCCACGCCGCGAGGAGCCACTGCCACGCGAGCGTGAAGAGCAGGTAGTACGCACCGAGGACCGCGAGTGAGACCGCGAGATCGCTGAGGTCGGCGTCGCGCAGGCGCGTCTCGGCCTCGTCCCAGGCGTCGCTGAAGGCCCAGGCGAGCGCGCCGAGGAGCACCGCGACCGCAGCGAGCTGCAGCGCGATCACGAGCCAGCGGCGCCGGCCGAGGGCGCGGAAGTAGTCCAAGAACCGCATCCGCCGGGCAGTTTCTACACTCGGCCCGTGATCGTGTCCCTGCACGTGGCGACAGGCGCGGCGGGCGGTGCGCTCGTCGGCTCGCGCCGGCGGGCGGCCGTGCTCGGCCTCGTCCTGCATGCACTCGGCGACCGGATGCCGCACCAGGACATCGGCTCGTTCCGGTTCGAGGTCCAGAGCGGGCTCGCGGCCCTGGTCGCGCTCGCGCTGCGGCACGGGCCGATGAGCCCGGTCGTGATCGGCGCGGCGGCCTCGTCGGCGCCCGACCTCGAGCATGCGTTCGCGTTCCCGAGGCCGGGCGGCCGCAAGCTCTTTCCGAGCCACCGGCTTCACGGCTGGCACCGGGCCGGCGGCATGCCCGCGTGGGTGCAGCTCCTCGGCGCCGGCGCGATTCTCGGCACCCTTCTGGCACAGAAGCGTCGCCCGTCCGCTGCTTAGCTGCTCACGGTGGAGAAGAGCTGCGCCTGATAGCGGTCGCGCTGCTTCTGACGGCGGTGTTCGCGGTGCTCTGGCTGCGCGCGAGGGACGATTCCGGCAGGCGCGGAGAGGCGGCCACCGTCGCGCACGTCGTCGACGGCGACACGATCGCGCTCGTCGGCGGCACGCGCGTCCGGCTCGTCCAGATCGACGCGCCCGAGAAGGCCGACGAGTGCTACGGCGAGCGGGCGACCGCCCTCACGCGCAGCCTGCTTCCGCGCGGCACGCTCGTGCGCGTCGAGACCGACCCGAGCCTCGATCAGGCCGACGTCTACGGCCGCCGCCTCGCGTACGTCTTCGCCGGCGAGGAGAACGTCAACGTGCGGCTCGTCCGCGACGGCGCGGCGAGCGTCTGGTTCTTCCGCGGCGCGCGCGGCCGCTACGCGGCCGAGCTCATGGCCGCAGCCCGCGAGGCACGCGCGAAGCGGCGCGGCCTGTGGGGCGCGTGCCCGCTCGCGCGACTCGATCCGCTCGACGCGGTGGCGAGCGGACCCGGCTAGAAGCTTCGGCTAGCTCGTGCCGACGAAGCCCGTCGTGTGCGGCGGCGGCCCCGGCGGCGGCAGCGGCCGGATGAACAGCAGCACGCTCGTCACGATCACCCAGATCGGGAACAGGAAGATGACGCCTGCCCAGCCGATCGGGATGATGACCAGGATCAGCGCGAGCACGAAGCTCGCCCAGCCGAGCCAAATGGGCAGCACGCGCGTCCGCAAAGTCAGGAGTCCGACGCCGACCATCATCGGAATCAGCATGAGCTCGGTGCCGCCGAAGAAGACGCCGCCCATCTCTTGGAGAGTCTGTGCCGTGTCCCCACTGATCTCGTCCTCGTCGATGGCGCCCTGCACCGTCGACGCGATGTTGAGGAGGAGGCAAAGGCCGGCGAGGAGGCCGCTTCCGTAGGCAAGCGCCGACAGGCGACCGACGCCGCCCTCGGCCAGCCACAGCCGCGCGCGCAGGCTGCCGAGGAACCAGACGAAGAGAACCGCGCCCAGCGCGAAGATGAGGCCGCCGCCGATGATCGTTCCGGTGTCCTCCTGCAAGACGCGGAGGATTTCCGCCGGCTCTTCCTTGTCCGAATAGTCCGTGCTCTCGACGATGATCGTGCCGACGATCCAGAGCACGACGGCGACGACTCCGCTCAGCGGTGCAAAGCGCTCCCAGCCTTTCATCAAGCCTCCCTTGCTCGCAGTGCGGCGATCGTACGACTACGCGGCGGCAAGTTGCAAGCGGCGCATTCGCGACGCGATCACGGCCGCTAGTAGCCCGCAAGCCGCCGCGGCGCCGATCGCCGCACGCGAGCCGCCCGCCTCGACGAGCAGGCCCCCGACGAGCATCGCCGCGCTGAAGGCGACGTGGGCTGCGGCCTCTTCGGCGGCGAAGACGCGGCTGCGGACGGCGTCCTGCGTGCGGGCTTGGATGAGCGTCGTGTCCGCGACCTCGCCGAGGCCGCGGCCGCCGCCCGCGAGCGCCATCCCTACGAGCGCGACGGCGAGCACCGGTGCCGCGCCGGCGACCGCAAGCCCGACGCCCGAGGCCGCGTACGAGAGCCCGATCACGGTGGTCGCGTTACCGGTCGTCAGCAGCCGCCCGGCGATCGCGGCGCCGAGGAGCCCGCCGCCGCCGAGCAGCGCCTCCATCGCGCCGTAGCCCTCGGTACCGCCGCCGAGCCCGAGCGAGAGCGGGTAGGCGGCGACGTTCACGATGCCCATGCCGAGCAGCGACGTCATCGAGGCGACGATCAGCAGCCGCAGAAGCGGCTCGCGCCGGATGAGGCGGACGCCCGCGAGCACGCCCGGATGCGACGACGTGCCGCGGCCGGCGCCGAACGAACGACGGATCGAGAGCACGAACGCAGCCGAGACGAGGAAGGAGACCGCGTCGAGGACGAAGAGCGACGGCGCGGAGACGCCGGCTCCCAGCAGCAGGCCGCCTGCGAGCGGGCCGAGCAGATAGCCAACCGAGGTCGTGGCCGCGACGAGCGCATTCGCGCGCGCGACCTCTTCTTCGGCGTCGACGAGGTTCGGCATCGCGGCCGCAGAGGCAGGCGCGAACGGGCTCGTGACGACCGCGAGCAGGCCGAAGAGCCCGACGAGCGCCGCGGGCTCGTCCACGACGAGCGCCATCGAGCCCGCGACGGCCGCCGACACGACGTCGGTGCCGACCAGCACGCGCCGCCGGTCGAGCCGGTCGCCGATATAGCCCGCGCCGGGCGCGCCGACCACCGAGCCCACGACGCCCGCGAAGAGCGCGGCCGAGACCCACGCCGCCGACCCGGTCTCCTCGTAGAGCGTCGCGATGAGCGCGATGTAGGCTGCCGAGCCGCCCATGAGCGAGATCAGCCGGCCGAGCGCCAGCCGGCGGACCGACCTCATCGCGGCCGGACGTAGCGCCGCAACGCGACGACGAGCGGCACGCCGACGATGAGGGTGGCGGCGTACTTGACGACGATCTGGCCCTCGATGAACTCGAGCGAGCCGAAAGCGACGAGCAGGAAGACGATGCTGTCGAGCGGCACGCTGACGGCGTTCGTAGCGACGACGCGCACGGCGTCGTGCACGCGGTCGCGGAGCCACGCGCCGAACGAGTTGTCGATCGTCTCCGAGGCGAGGAAGGCGACGAGGCTGCCGAGCACGATCCGCCAGGTGCCGGCGAGCCGGTCGAAGAGCGGGTCGTCGGGCGACATGACATTGAGGATCGCGAGGTAGGCGGCGAGCAGGATCGAGGCCGCCCAGCCGCAGAGCACCATCACCTGCGCGTTGACGAACCCCTCGCGGCGCGTGGGCGCCGTGCGGTGCGCGAGCTCGATCAGCGAGAGCGCGATCCCGATCAGGAACGTGCCCCCGGGCGCGGTCAGGTCGGTGAAGGGGACGTCGACGATCTTGTTCGTCCCGACCTGGGCGGAGACGACGACGCCGACGTAGAGGCCGGTGAGGACGGCCAGCCGCACGCGCCTAGGTGGTGGCGGTGATCGTGATCCCGCCGCGCGCCTTCTGGCGGAGCGTGATGCGAACCTTGTCCGGCGGCAGCTCGACGGCGGTGGCGACGTCGTCGCGGATCTTGACCGCGAGCGCCTCGCAGAAGTGGCCCTCGTTGCGGAAGGTGGACAGGTAGAGCTTGAGCGACTTCGACTCGATGCAGAGCGGCCCGGGCCAGTACTCGATCGTCGCGACGTAGAGGTCGGGCTGGCCGGTGACCGGGCAGACGGCCGTCAGCTCGTCGGACGTCATCTCGACGTGCGAGACACCCGGGTTCGGGAAGGTCTCGAGCCCGCCGTAGGCCTCGGAGCCCGGCTGCCCGAGCGCGACGAATCCCGTCTCGCGCGAGGAGCCTTCCATGGCTTGTAACTGTAAGGCCCCGCCTAGTAGCCGGTCGCCTGCGTCTCGGACGCGGGTGCGCCCTCGACGCGGTCGTGCACCTTCTTCGCGATCTCCTCGAGCTGCTGCTTCGTGAACTTGCCCGGGTCTCCGGAGCTGTTGACCAAGTATGTGAACGGGCCGTCTGCGAACACGATCGAGTAGACGTCGCTGGGCTCGCCTTCGGCTCCGGTCGCCTTGAGCGACTCCGCGGTGGTCAAGCGCCGGATGCCGTGAGCGTCAGGCACGGAAGACACGTCGAACTCCGTGATCTGCGCGGCGCAGCTGCCCGGACAGGGCTTTCGCTCGTTCTCGGCCACGAGGTCGGCGCCCGTTGCTGCTCCGTCGTCGAAGTCGAACTGCATCACGAGGATGCGGACGTGAGTCGCATCGCGCGTGTGCTCGCCGCCGGGCGTCTTCGGGATGAAGCGCGTCTCGTGGATCGCCGAGACGAAGCCCGCCTGCTCGAGCTTGTCGCGGTCGATCTCGGCGGCCGGAACGTACTCGGGCCAGTTGGTGAACTTGAGGAGGTTGTCGGCCGTCAGCCGCACCTCGACGGGATCGACCTTCGAGCCCGGCACGTCGGACGCGCGCAAGAGTCGCTGCTCGAGCGTGAGCGGCTGAGCCGATTCACCATCGTCGCCGCCACAGGCTACGAGGCCGGTCGCCGCCAGCAAAAGCATCGCGAGGAGAGCCGCTCGCACTAGCACGATCCTAATCCTGAAACGGCCGCGCGCGAAATCGGGCGAGCGCGTCGGTCGAGCGCTCGGAGCTTTCCATGGCTCCGTACTGTACGGCTCCGGGCGGGCCGCGAACGCGACTACTCGAGAGGAGAGCGGAGCAATGAACCCTCACGTAAGCGTCATCACGCTCGGCGTCGGTGACTTGAACCGGGCGAAGTCGTTCTACCGCGATGGCCTCGGGTGGCCGATCCGGCAGGAGGAGGGCGACTGGGTTTGCTTCAGCCTCGGCGACGGCTCATCAGCGCTGGCGCTCTACCCGTGGGCTGCGTTTGCCGACGATGCCGGCGTACCGGCTGACGGCAACGGCTTTCGCGGTGTCTCGCTCGCGTACAACGTCCGTTCCGAGGATCGCGTGGATGCGGTGCTGGCCGAAGCCGAGCGCGCGGGCGCCGCGATCGTCAAACCGGCTCAGCGGACGGAGTGGGGCGGTTACGGCGGATACTTCGCCGACCCGGAGGGCCACTTGTGGGAAGTAGCGACAGGCGCCACCCAACTGCCGTTCTCCGAGTAGCCGCCGCGCACTAGCCGATCGCGCGACCGAGCCGTTCGAGGCCGAGCTCGAGCGTCTCGTCGCTAACTGCGAGCGAGAGCCGCGCCCAACCGGCTCCGCGGCCGCCGAAGCCTTCACCGGGGGCGACCGCGAACCGGAACTCGGTCAGCAGCCGCTCAACCGTGAGGCCGTCGGGCAGCTCCCACCAGAGATAGAACGAGCCCTCGCATTGCAGGTCGGGCAGCAACTCGCGGACGCGGTCGCGCCGCGCCTCGTAGCGCGCCACGCGGTCCGAAACCGAGTCCTGCGGCCCGGTCAGCGCCGCGATCCCAGCGGCTTGCACCGCGCTGAAGATCCCGGCGCGCGCGTGGTCGCCGATCAGGTCTAGCCGCGAGCAGATTTCCGCGTTGCCGACGACGAAGCCGAGCCGCCAGCCGGCCATCCCGTACGTCTTCGACATCGAGAACATTTCGACTCCGACGTCGCGCGCGCCGGGTGTGGCGAGGAACGACTGCGGCTCGCGCCCGTCGAACACGAGGTCGCCGTAGGCGAAGTCGTGCACGATGGCGGCGCCGGTCTCCTGCGCGTACGCGACGGCCGCCTCGAACGTCCCGGGCCGCACGCAGACCGCGCACGGGTTCGATGGGTAGTTGAGGAAAACGGCCGCGACGTCGTCGCGCGCGGCCGCGTCGAAGTCAGCCACCCAGTCCGGCGCCTCGAGCGGCAACGGCAGGAGCCGCGCCGCGGCCAGCGCGACGCCGGACGGGTAGTCCGGGTATCCAGGGTCTGGCAGCAGGATCGCCGAGCCGCGCTCGGCGACCGCGAGCGCGATCTCGACGATCGCCGTCTTCGTCCCCGGCACGATCGAGACCTCGCGGTGCGGGTCAAGGTCGACCCCGTAGAGCTCGGCGTAGCGGGCCGCGATCGCCTCGCGCAGCGCGGGCAGGCCGCGGAAGGGCGGGTAGCCGTGCGCGGACCCGTGGTTCGCGGCCGCGGCGAGCGCGTCGATCACGTGCTGCGGCGGCCCGACCTCGGGGTTCCCGCGCCCGAGGTCGACGAGCGGCTCGCCCTCGAGCGCCGCGTGCTCGGCGACCAGCGCGAGCAGATTCGTGAAGTACTGCTCGGGGAGCCGTTCGAGGCGGTGAGGGCGGGGCCGCACGGCGCGATCGTAGTGCCGTCTTGCGATACTCCGGGTCAGTCGCACAGAGAGCCGGGTGGTGTCCGGGGTTCAGGCGTGAGCCTGGGGAGAGGAGGTACCACCCGGCTCTCTATATATTGCCTGCAGCCGCGAGAGTCGCGCGAGGGAAGGGGTCGGACTGGGCGGCCCCGACCGCCCAGCCCGTAGCTGTGCTCAGGCGTTGATCAGCGGACAGACGAAACGGGTCCCCGTGTCCACGAGCGCGGTGGCCTCGGCGACGACGTCTTCGGCGTTTGTCAGCTGGCTCGTGATCCCGAACGCCTGCACGACCTTCCAGCGGCCGCCGTTGTAGCCCGGGTGGCCGGGAGCAGCCTCGGAGACCGACGCGCATGACGCGCAGTCCGGGAAGACGTAGATCGTGTCGAACGCTCCCCGGTTCGGCAGCTCCGTGGGCGTGGCGATCGTCCTGAACGCCTGGTCGAAGGCGTAGATCGTGCTTCCGGGCGGCCCGAGCGAGTTCCCCGCCGTCGTGGCGGGCGCTGCGAGCACGGCAGCGGCGGCGAGCGCGGCCAGGCTCAGAAGGGCGAAGCGGCTCATCCTGCTCTCCTTTCCTCGATCAGCAATCGAGGCTAGGCGCCGAACCTTGCGAGCGGCTTACGCGCCCATTAAAGGCGGCTTAACTCGTTTATCGGTTGCAAATTGCACGAAAGGATGCGATCTTGTCCGACCCCCCTGCGGCTCGAGGGAAGGAGCAAGCCCAATGAGCGATCGACCAGAAGAAGACACCGGCGTGAGGACCGCGGAGTCACGCGACGCGCGGAATCACGTGGACATCGGCAACAAGGTGAACGCGATCATCGACGCCGCCGAGGCGGCCGCACAGGAGATCGGCGAGAACGCGCGCCGGGAGGCGAGCGAGATCCTGCAGAAAGCTGAGCGAACGGCCGCGGCGAGGATCGAGGAACTCACCGCCGAGGCGTCGCGACTGCGCAGCGAGGCGGAGTCGTACGCGCGCGACATGCGCGAGGCCGCCGACTCGTACGGCACGCAGCACCGGCGGACGGTCGAGGAGGAATCCCGGCAGCTGCTCGCGGAGTCGGAGGCGAAGGCGCGCCAGATGCTGCGGGCGGCGAAGAAGAAGGCCGAGGAGCTCGAGACCAACGTCGCCGCGCGTCACGAGACGCTGAAGCGCGAGGCGAAGATGCTCGAGGAGCGGAAGAGCCGGGTGCTCGAGAACCTCCGCGACCTGGCCGCCCAGATTCAGGACGCCCTCGTCGAGCCGACGGAGGAGCGTGCCCGCGAGGCGGAGTCGATCGAAGAGGCGCTCGAGGTCGACCGCCGGCGCTAGGGAAAGCTCGAGACAGCCGGCCGGAGGTCCTCGGGCCCTCCGTCGCGGCATTCGGGAGGAACGAGGTACTGCGGATTGCCACGCGCGTCGGAGGCGTTCGTCGCGAGCTGCTCCCGCATCAGAGCGCGGGCGGTGCTCTCCGAGAGGCCGAGGTGGACGCCGATCTCGACGCCGCTCTGGAAGCCGTAGCAGTTGGCGAGGCCCTCGTCGCGGACGCCGTGGAGGTGCCACGACTCGTGCGCGAGCACCGCGATCGCGCGGCCCGCGCGCGGAGATGAATGGACGCGGTGCTTGAACGCGACCTGGTAGAGGGTGTCGCAGATCCCGGGCGTCAGGTAGGCGCGGGTGCCGCCGATGGCGGCGGCGCCGTCCGCGTCCTGCACGTAGCCGACGAACTCGCCGCTCTCGTCGCAGTCGATCTGCGCCTCGTGCCCGGCGATCAGTGTCGCCTCGCGCGAAAAGACCTCCTCCGCGCGCGTTTGGTCGGCCGCCGAGACCGCGTCCCAGCCGTGCGGCCGCGACGCGTAGAAGAGGAGCCCCGCAACGATCGCGACGGCCGCGAGCGCCTCGAGCGCATAGCGCAGGTAGGGCGGGCGAGCGTCCTCGAGCGCGGCGAGCCGCGCGTAGTCGAACTCGTCGTCTTCGGGCTCCTCGCCGCTCCACCAGCCGCCGAGGTCGGCGATGTCGCGAGGCTGCGGCGCGCGATCGGGTACGCGGGTCCGCGCGCCTCCGCGTCGCCGCTGCAGGTAGCCACCGACGAAGAAATGCAGCTCCAGGCCGAGCGCCGCGAGGAAGGGCAGCCAGACCGGAATCCAGGCCCGCACGTCGTACGGCAGCAGGAAGTAGACGATCACGAGGGCGAGGACAGCGAGCCGCGCGAGCCGGAAAGCGCGCGCCCGCCGATGCAGCGCATGGGCCAGATCGTCGCTCACGGCATCGAACGTAGCGAGCGGAGCCGAGATCGCAACTTAGGATGAGACCCATGAAGGGATCCGAGAAGCCGAAGAAGCTGCAGAAGAAGGTCGCGCAGAAGACGCTGAAAGAGAAGCGCAGCGCCAAGAAGGCCAAGAAGAAGTCGAGCGGCTTCTAGGCCGAGACATCGCCGATCGTTCGCTTCCCGGCCACCGGGGTCGAAGCCGCTGGACCCGTCGTCAGGCAGGGCGCTGTTCTCCATGCGAACATGCAGGCGGTTTGCGCACACGCGGTGAGCAAACGTGTTAGGACTACGAAATCTGCAAGGGGAACGGTGATCTGCGGCCGCTCGGAGTGGTCTTGTTCACGGTGGCGGAGACGGGCAACGGAGGGTTCGATCGGGCGTGGCTTCTCCAGGCGTAACGGCACCACACACTCCGGCGTGGTCATGGCCGTCGCCCGGAGCCGCGGCAGCACGTGCTCTCCCGGTGCTCGCGACACTCGTCTCGATCGCCGCAGCACTCGCGCTCTGGGAGCTGGTCTCGCGCGCCGGTCTTATCTCTGAGCAGGACTTGCCGGCGATGACGACGACCTGGCGCGAGCTCTGGTCGATGATGCAGACGGGCGACTTCTGGACCGCTTTCGGCCAGACCGTGCGGGGGTGGGCCCTCGGCCTGGGCATCGCGACGGCGCTCGCCGTGCCCATCGGCATCCTGCTCGGCTCGAGCGATTTCGCCGGCAGAGCATTCCGGGTTCCGATCGAGTTCCTGCGTCCGATCCCGTCGGCGGCGCTCATCCCGCTGCTCTTCTTGACGCTCGGCACGACGCTGAAGAGCGAGGTCTTCCTGGCCACGTTCGGAGCCTTCTGGCCGCTCCTCGTGCAGACGATCTACGGCGTTCGCGACGTCGACCCGGTCACGCTCGACACCGCCCGCTCGTTCGGCATCGGCGGCTTCGAGCGGCTTTATCGCATCAAGCTCCCGAGCGCGGTTCCGTACATCGCCACCGGTCTTCGCATCTCGTCGGCGGTGGCGCTGATCCTCGCCTTCACGGCCGAGCTGTTCATGGGCACGCCGGGCCTCGGCCAGATCATGAACGTCGCCGAGTCGTTCGGCCTGACCGAGCAGGTGTATGCATTGGCGCTCGCGACGGGATTTCTCGGTCTGGCGATCTACGTCGTCTTCTCGGCGATCGAGCGACGTGCGCTGCGGTGGCATCCGTCTCAACGGGTCGGCCAGACGTGAGCAGGCGGACGTACCAGGCTGCGGCGGTCGCCGCCGAGATCGCGGTCCCGGTCGCGATCCTCGCTGCCTGGCAGCTGTGGACGGCCCAGGCCGACGACCCGAAGTTCCCCCGCCTCTCGACGATCCTCGTCGAGTTCCGCGAGATGTGGCTCTTCTCGCAGTTCGGCGAACATGTCGTCCCGAGCCTCGAGCGGATCGGGCTCGGATTCGGGATCGCGCTCGTCTTGGGCATCGTCCTCGGGATCCCGCTCGGACTGTCGCGCTGGGGGAGGGTCCTCGCGATGCCGCACATCGAGTGGTGGCGGGCCATGCCGCCCCCCGCACTGTTGCCAATCTCGATCGTCCTTTTGCATTCCATCGGCAATCGGCAGAAGGTGTCTTTCATCGCCTTCTTCTGCCTGTTTCCGATCCTGCTCAACACGATCGACGGAGTTCGCGGCATCGACCCTGCGCTGACCGAGACGGCCAAGTCGTACGGCGTGCGCGGACTCGAGCGGATCGGCCGCATCGTCTTCCCCGCCGCGCTGCCGCAGATCTTCGCGGGCATGCGGACGAGCCTTTCGCTGGCAGTGATCATGATGGTGCTCACCGAGTACTTCTCGAGCACGAGCGGCGTCGGCTACGTCCTGCTGATCTCGAAGAACACGTTCCAGCTCACGCCGATGTGGGCCGCGATCGTGCTGATCGGGCTGCTCGGCTACCTACTGAACCTCCTGCTGATCCTCGTCGAGCGCCGGGTGCTCGCGTGGCATCGCGGTTGGCGGGCGGCGACCGCGCAATGAGCATCAGCGCCGAGCACCTGCTGGAGATCAGGAACGTCGCCAAGACGTACGGCACAGGCGCGAAGGCGACGCAGGCGATCGCCGACGCCTCCTTCGCGGTGGACGATCGCGAGTTCGTGTGCGTCGTCGGCCCGTCGGGGTGCGGGAAGACGACCTTGCTCAAATGCGTCGGCGGCCTGCTGCGGCCGACCCGCGGACTGGTGCTCCTGCGCGGGAAGCCGGTCACATCGCCGCCGGAAGAGATGGCGCTCGTCTTCCAGGAGTACGGGCGGTCGCTGATGCCATGGGCGTCCGTGCGGAACAACGTTCTGTTGCCCCTGAGGCACAAGAGGCTCGGCAGGCATGAACGGAAAGAGCTCGTCGAGGAAGCGCTCGAGGCCGTCGGCCTCACGGGATTCATCGACCACTACCCCTGGCAGCTCTCGGGCGGGATGCAGCAACGCGTGGCGATCGCTCGGGCGCTTGCCTACCAGCCGTCGATCCTGCTGATGGACGAGCCGTTCGCGTCCGTCGACGCCCAGACGCGCGGTGACCTCGAGGATCTCGTGCTTCGCGTCCGGGAGGAGTTCGCGGTCACGATCCTCTTCGTGACGCACGACATCGACGAGTCGGTCTACCTCGCCGACCGAGTCGTCGTCCTCACGCACGCGCCCACGGAGGTGAAGGAGATCATCGACGTCGACCTGCCGTTCCCGCGTGACCAGATCGCGACGAAGGAGCTGCAGGAGTTCACGCACCTCCGCGGCCACGTGTATCGCCTGATCAAGCGCGAACAGGCAGAGCCAAGCGAGCCGTTAGCTGCTGCGACAACTGCGACGAAAGGAGATCGAGCATGAGTAAGCGGATGCGTTACCGGCGCGCCGGTCGCCTCGGCGTCTTGACGGTCGCCGGCGCGATCGTCGCGCTCACCGTGTTCGGGGGCATCGGGGCGAGCTCACCGAACCGAGCGACGGCCGACGTCAGGGTCGTGACGCTGCCCATTGCGAACGGGTTCCCTCTCGACCTCGGCATCAGGAAAGGGTTCTTCCAGCAGCAGGGGATCGAGATCAAGAAGACGACGCTTCAGAGCGGCAACGACGTCGTCCTCGCGCTCGCGAACAACAACGGCGACATCGGCTACCTCGGCTTCGTTCCGATGTACATCGCCGTCACCAGCGGGATCCCGATGACGCTCGTGGCGGCAAGCGAGGTCGAAGGAACGTCGGCGGCCGACAACTGGCAGAACATCCTCGTCAAGGGCTCCAGCTCGATCCGCACGCCGCGCGATCTCGCCGGAAAGACGATCGCCGTCAACGCGCTCAAGGGCGTCGGTGAGGTGATGATCAAGGCGGCGATGCAGAAGCTCGGCGTGAGCCCGACTTCGTTCCGGCTGACCGCGCTGCCCTTCCCGCAGATGCGCTCAGCGCTGAACAACGGCCAGGTCGATGCGATCTGGACGCCTGAGCCGTTCCTCTCGCAGGCGATCAACATCGACGGTGCCCGGAGCGTGATGGCGCCCGGACCGGTGCTCGGGCGCTACTGGCCGATCGGCGGCTACGCGGCGAGGCAGGCCTGGCGGTCGAGCAACCCCGCGCTGGCACAACGCTTCCGGACGGCGATCAACCGGTCGCTCTCCTATGCGCAGGCGCATCCGTCGGAGATCCGGGCGATGTTGCCGCCCGGCACCCAGAACGTGCGGCTGCCGATCTGGAGTCCGCTGGTCGACCGGAGCAAGCTCCAGCGGCTCGCGGGCTACGCGAGGAAGTACGACGTGATCACGAAGCTGCCGAACATGAGACAGCTCGTGCCGAACAGCATCGCGAGCGGGCTCGTCTTGCAGGGCACCGTGCAGGCACGGCGCGTCCTGCTGCGGCTCGACGGGAAGTCCGTGACGAGGCTGAACGCCGGCCCGTACACCTTCGTCGTCACCGACGGCTCCCGGACGCAGAACTTCACATTGGCAGGCCCCGGGGTCAACAAGCGCACGGCGCTCAAGGGGACCGGCCGGAGTACCTGGACGCTGACGTTGCGGGCGGGGACGTACCGGTACTGGTCGAGCGGACGGCCGCGAGCGAAGAGGAGCTTCAGGGTCGCCTAGTCCCGCAGAGCGGGAGGGCGCCCCAGCAGCGTCCTCCCGCTCCTACGGGCGAAACGTCGAGTCGGGCGCGACGGCAACCTCGAGCACTAGCGGCTCCGTGCGGGTCGCCAGCCCCGGCACGACCTCGTCGAGAGCGCTGAGCAGCTCGTCGTGCTGCTCGATTCGGCGAGCCGGACAGCCGAGGCCGGCTGCGAGCGCAGCGACGTCGACGTCGAAGGACGGCCACGGGCCCGGGGCGCCCTCTTGCTCGGCGAGCCGGTCCATCACGGCATAGCCGCCGTTGGCGAGGACCACGAACAGGACGCCGACGCCGTAGTTCGCCGCGCTCCAGAGCGCCTGGATCCCGTAGAGCGACGAGCCGTCGCCGACCACCGCGACGACCGGGCGCTCGGGCAGCGCCATGCGGAGCCCCGTCGCGCCGGGCAGCGCGAAGCCGAGCCCGCCCATCGCCGCGCTCAGGAACCCGAGCGGTCTCCGCGCAGGGATTCGACTGTGGAGCTCCGGGCGGCTCGATGGCGTCTCCTCGACGACGGTGACCTCGGCAGGCAGGCGCTCGGCGAGCGCCGCCAGCACGTGAGCCGCGCGCAGCCGGTCCCCTCGTTGCGGCCGCTCCGGCGCGTCCGGCCTGGCGAAGAGGGATTCTTTCGAGCTGCCTTCACGCGGCGTGACGCGCTCGGCCAGCTGCGTGCACACCGGCGCCGGAGTCGCGAGGACGGCGAGAGCGGCCGGGCTGCGGTGGGCCTCGTCCGGGTCGTCGGTGACGACGGCGACCTTCGTGCCCTCCTCGACGAGCCCCCCGGCCGAGAACGGGTACTGGCGGAACACCGGTGCGCCCACGACGAGGACGAGGTCGTGACGGGCAAGTACCTCGCGGAGCCCGGCGCGGTCGGCCGGCAGGAAGCCGGCGAAGAGCTGGTGATCCTGGGGGAATCCGGCGCGTGCGCCGAAGGACTCCTGCCAGACCGGGCAGGCGAGCCGCTCTGCGAGCTCGGTGAGGGCGCCCCACGTCTCCGCATCGTCGGCGCCCGCGCCCGTGACAATGGCGGGGGCTCTGGCCTCCTCGACGAGCGAGGCCAGCTCGGCGACCGTCTCGGCATCGGCCGCGCGTGCGCGGACGAGCCGCTTGGGCGCCGCGTCTTCGCGCTCGCCCGCCGGAGACGACCAGTCGTCCATCGGCACGATGACGAGCGCGGGACCGCGGCCGGTGGCGGCTTCATGCCAGGCGCGATCGAGTGCGCCGGGCACATCCTGTGCCGACACCGGAAAGTCAACCCGGAGCGGGTAGTCGCCGGCCAGGCCTTCGAGATGGCCGGCGAGAAAGGGCTCGAGGGCCAGGTGCCGCCGATCCTGCTGCCCGACGAGGACGACGAGCGGCGCCCGGTTGACGCGTGCCGTCGCCAGTGCCCCGACGGCGTTGCCAAGGCCCGCCGTCGTGTGCAGCAGGGCGAAGGCGGGCTCGCCGCGACCGATCGCCCAGCCCGTGGCGAGGCCGACGACGGACCCCTCGTGGAGGGCGAGCACGAAGCGCAGGTCCTCGGGGAGGCCCGACAGAAACGGCACTTCCGTCGAGCCTGGGTTGCCGAAGATCGTTGTCAGTCCCCGCTCGCGCAGGACGTCGAAGGTGGCGTCGCGAACCGTGCGGAGGCCGGATCGGTCGTCCACGCGGAGGAGTATCGCGCAGGCCGATGTTCGGTATGAGAACATCCGTTCACATGCTGGAGCAGGCGCCGGGCCGAAATCCCGACTACGTGCAGTCGCTCGAGCGGGGGCTCGCGGTCATTCGTGCCTTCGGCGCCGACCGGCGGGAGCTGCGGCTGAGCGACGTGGCCCGGGCAACCGGCCTGACGCGAGCGGCGGCGCGCCGCTTTTTGCTGACGCTCGTCCGGCTCGGCTACGTCCAGCAGAACGGGAGCAACTTCTCGCTCCGCCCGCGCGTCCTCGAGCTCGGCTACGCCTATCTGTCCGCGCTCAGCCTGCCCGAGGTGGCTCAGCCGCACATGGAGACGCTCGTTGCTGAGGTGAACGAGTCGTCGTCGATCGCGGTGCTCGACGACCTCGAGATCGTCTACGTGGCGCGTGTCCCGACGCAGCGGATCATGACCATCACCATCGCAGTGGGCACCAGGCTCCCCGCCTACGCGACGTCGATGGGCCGCGTGCTCCTGGCCGGCCTCGACGCCGACTCGCTCTACGAGCGGCTGAGCCGGATGCAGATCGAGCGCCTGACGCCGACGACTGCTCCCGACGTCAACTCGCTGCGGGAGCGCATCGACGCTGCGCGCGAGGCCGGGTGGGCCGCTGTCGACCAGGAGCTCGAGCAGGGCGTCCGCTCCGCCGCCGTCCCGATTCGCGATGCGTCGGGGGCCGTGGCTGCGGCGCTCAACGTCTCCGTGCACGCGACGCGAATGACGATGCAGGCACTGCGGCGAAACGTCGTCCCCAGGCTGCTGAGGACGGCGGAGGCGATCGAGGTCGACCTCAGTGCGGCGGGCTCTCCGGGCGCGTCGGGTGCCGCTTGACAGGCCCCGCCCGGCGGTGGGAGAGTGCCGTGCGGTAAACGGATGTTTGTTCTCATTGCGAACGTATCCGTACACACAGCTCTGAGCGACGACACTCGACACCGCGAAGGAGGGGCTTGGCCATGACCGTCAGCGCAATCGAGGACACCGTTCGTGGGCTGCACATCGGCGGCGAGTGGACGGAAGCCTCCGGAGGCAAGACATTCGAGGACAGCGACCCGTTCACGGGCGAGGTCGTCGCGAACGTCCCCGCCGGGACACGCGAAGACGCGAAGCGGGCGATCGAGGCGGCGGCCGAGGCATTCCCTGCGTGGTCTCAAACGCCGCCTGCCGAGCGCCAGCGCATCTTTCTCAAGGCCGCCGACGTCCTCGAGTCCCGGCAGGACGAGGTTGCCGCCTGGCTGACCCGCGAGACGGGCTCGACCTTCGGTTTCGCCATGTTCCAGCTGCACTTCGTGCCCGGCCTCTTCCGCCAGGCCGCCGCGCTCCCCTACGCGCCGATGGGCGAGGTGATCCCGTCGGACACGGGCTCGTTCGCAATGGGGCTGCGACGCCCGGTCGGCGTCGTCGGCGCGATCGCGCCGTGGAATGCGGCGCTGATCCTCTCTGCCCGGTCGATCGCGGCGCCGCTCGCGCTCGGTAACACC
>DASQWH010000232.1:0-3430 GCA_035640335.1 Gaiellaceae bacterium
CGTCCCGCGATGCATCGTCGACGACGAAGACGCGGTCGACGAAGTCCGGGATGCCCCTGAGCGTCGTGCCGATCAGCTTCTCCTCGTCGTAGGCCGGCACGACCACGGCCACGCGCTTGCCCTCGAGCATCAGTCGCGGGCCGTGCGCGCCGCGATCGGCTCCCAGAAGAGCGCGGCGACGAGCCCGAGCAGAAAGCCGATCAGGCCCGCTACCGCAATCGAGTTCCGCGATGAGCGGGCGGTCGTCTTCGTGGCCACGCCTCGGGTGAGGACCTGCGGAAGCTCGACCTGCTCCGCCTGGGCGAGCAGTTGACGCGTCTCGATCCGGTCCTGCTCGAGCGTCCCACGGCGCTGCTCGGCAACCGAGAGGGCCGTCGCCCACACGGCTTGCTCCGTGCCCGACGCACGCCGGAGTGCTGCTTGCGCGGCGTCGACCTGCTGCTCGATCGCGTCGAGCTGGGTCGTCTGCGAACGGAGCTCGGCGCGGAAGCCCTGGATCTTCGCCCTCGCGAAGCCGCCGACGCGGTCGGCGAGGCGCTCGGCGAGTGCGCGCGTCGCGCCTTGGACCTCTGCACGATCGTCGCCCTGGACGCTGATCACGTAGAGCTGACTTGGCACGAGTCGTCCAAGACCACTGCGCAACTGGCGGGTCGAAATCCCCTCACGCAACTTCCGTCGCGGCATTCCGGATTCGCGAGAGACATCCTCGATCGCGTCTTCGGAGCGAACGATCCTGTTGACGGTGCTCTGGTTGGTGACGAGACTGGCCGGAAGCAAAGTGACGCCGTTAGGCGCGTACGGGGACCCGATATAGACCGTCGAGCTCGCACGGTAGGTGTCTTCGCCGCCGATCGAGACCAGGTACCCGATCGCGACGCCGACGATCAGGCCGACGACCGGCAGCCACCAGCGCGCGACGAGCGCGTCGAGGTAGTAGCCGACGTCGACCTCGCGCTCGGCGTCGAGGTCGGGCTGCTGGCGCGGAGGACGGGTCTTCGTCGTCACGCGTCGCCCGGCTCGCTCGCCACGGGCTCGGGGATCTCCTCGGCGAACGGCTCGAGGCCGTCGGCGCTCTCCGTCAGGCAGAGGTGCGAGAAGAAGCGCGTCATGATCACGCCCTCGCGAAAGTCGCCGACGCGCGGCTCTGGCCGCTCGCCGTTCGCGAGCGCGATGGCGAGCTCGGGGTAGCGGCTGCCGGCGGCGAGGGGAAGCGGGAACGCGCCGCCGAAGCGCGGGTTGACGTCGGTGACGAGGAGCGTGCCGTCCCCTTCGCGGAAGCACTGGACGTTGGCGGGACCCCAAATCGGCAGCGCCTCGGCCACGCGGCGGCCGTAGTCGATCAGCTCCTGGTCCTTGATCGTCATGCCCTTGATCGATTCGCCGCCTTTCGACTCGATCATCGTGCGCGGGATCGCGTTCAGGCAGCGGCCGTCGAAGTCGCAGAAGACGTCGATCGAGAACTCGACCCCCTGGCAGCAGGCCTGGACGAACGAAGCGACGGGCGTGCGGGCGAGGTGGAATTCGAGCTCGGCGCGGTCGTGGGCTCGGTAGATGTGGCGCGAGCCGAAGCCGTTGCGGGCCTTGACGAGGACCGGGTAGTCGAGGGTTGCCGGCAGGGCCTCGGGCAGGCGGCTGTCCGGCGACGGGATGCCGAGGCGCTCG
The DNA here is from genome assembly GCA_035640335.1 of Gaiellaceae bacterium. Classification (GTDB taxonomy): domain Bacteria; phylum Actinomycetota; class Thermoleophilia; order Gaiellales; family Gaiellaceae; genus VAXT01. Next base: position 1,663 of record DASQWH010000232.1, read on the forward strand.
AACGTCTCGTGGGCGAGGTACTTGTCGCCCATCTGCTCGACGACCTCAGCCGGAGGCAGCAGGACGAAGGCGGCGCCGAGCTGATCGCGGGCCTGCGCCAGGGGCAGCTGGTCGAGGTCGGTCAGCGGGACGACCAGGCGGACGTCGTGCTCGTCGATCAGCGCGCGGAGCTGGGGAATGTAGTCGGGCTCGTCGATACGTGGAACGAGGGCGTACTGGTCGGCGTGGTAGAGCGCCGGTGCGAGCGGATTGATGTCGGTGGCAATCGTCGTTGCGCCGGCCCGGCCGAAGGCGGACACGATGTCGACGCGCTGGCCGGCGCACGTGAAGAGGACCGCGGTCACGGCGAAAGAGGGTAACTGAGAGGCCTGAAGGGGCCTCCCGCGAACGTCACGGTTTCGGCACGGATGCGTCTCACACGCGTGCGTCGCTCCCGATTACGATCGCAGCGGGGAGGAGGAGGGCTGCGCCATTAAGAGGGGGCGGGAGCTCAGCCGGCCCGCCAGCCGCCCGTCTCTCCCTTGTACGTCCCCCCGAGCAACGCTCGCGGCGTGCGGAGCAGGATCTTGAGGTCGACCCAGGGCGAGCGATTCTCCACGTACCAGACGTCCAGCTCGATCCGCTCCTCCCACGGCAACGAGGCCCGGCCGTGGATCTGCGCCCAGCCCGTGATGCCCGGCTTCACCTCGAGGCGACGCCGCTGCCGGGGCGTGTACCGCTCGACCTGGTAGGCCAGGGTCGGCCGCGGCCCGATCAGGCTCATGTCGCCGCGGACGACGTTCCAGAGCTGCGGCAGCTCGTCGATCGAGAGCCGCCGCAGCAGCCGGCCGACTCGCGTGATGCGCGGATCCCCCTCGTTGACGGCCCACCCGGCCCCCTGGCGCTCGGCACCGACGACCATCGTCCGGAGCTTGACGAGCTCGAACTCGTCGCCGTTCCGGCCGACACGCCCCTGGCGGTACAACACCGGCCCGCCGTCCTCGAGCTTGATCGCCGCCGCTGCGGCTGCGAGCACCGGGCTCGCGAGCGCAAGGCCGACCCCCGCGCCGACGACGTCCAGCGCGCGGTTCAGCGCGTCCCCTCCACACGCTCCCAGAGCAGGGGCGGGCCGAAGCGGACGTACCGCGCCAGCCCGGCGAGGGTCGCCCACGTCACGAGCAGGTAGTAGTAGGCGAGGCCGGCGCCGGGAATCGGGAGCCGCAGCCGCCCCGCCGCCGCGAGCAGGAGCCACAGGAGCTGCGCGCCGAGCGCGACGCGATAGATCCAGCCCTCCGCGACGAGCGCGAGGCTCGAGAGGAAGAGCACCACGTGCAGCAACCCGCTCGCGTAGCGCAGGAGCCGGTGCGAGAAGAGCTCCGCGAAGTACAGCGGCCCGACCCCGCGCAGCATCCCGCCCGTGAAGACGTGCACCCAGGCACCCCGGAGCATCCGCACCTTGCGCCGGTACTCGTCCTCGAGGTCGCGCGACGGCTTCTCGACCGAGACGGCCGCCGATTCGTACACCGCCCGCCGACCGCGCCGCACCATCAGGTATGGCAGTCCGAGGTCGTGGCCGCACCACGGCTCGACGTCGACCCAGTCGGCGCGCCGCACGGCGTAGATCGGCCCGTTGCCTGCCGTGACCGATCCGAGCCGCGACTCCTGCTCGCGCACCCAGAGCTCGAAACGCCAGTACGCGCCCTCGCGATTCGTCCCGTCCGGCGCCTCGTAGGTCGCGCGGCCGGTCACGTAGCCGACTGCGGGATCGGCGAAGCTCTGCACGAGGGTC
>DASQWH010000233.1:0-5649 GCA_035640335.1 Gaiellaceae bacterium
TCGACTACAACACGCGTCCTGTCGTACCGGGCCGCGGTTCGGGGATCTTCCTCCACGCGAGCACCGGCAGGCCGACGATCGGCTGCGTCAGCCTCCCGCTACAGCAGCTGCTGTCGGTGCTCCGTTGGCTCCGGCCGGCAAGCCGACCGCTGATCGCGATCGGCACGCCCGCCGATCTGGCGACGCTCTGAGCTTCGCCCGCCACTTCCCGCTTGACAGACGCCTCCCGCGGTGAGAAGGTCGTTACGTCAAGTCCTGCGAGCCTTCGGGTGCGCAGGACTTGGCATTTCAGGGGTCGGTACGGCTCGCGCTTGACAGAGACGACTCGAGGGTGAGAGGATCGTCTCGTCAAGTCCTGTGGGCCCTCGGGTTCGCAGGACTTGGCGTTTTACGGAAGGCTTCCGTGCGAGAATCGGCCATGTTCTCCGGGGCCCACGTCGTCCTCTTCAGCGACGACGCCGAGGCCGACCGGGCTTTCTTCCGTGACGTCCTCGGCCTTCCGTCCGTCGATGCCGGCGACGGCTGGCTGATCTTCGGGCTGCCACCCGCGGAGGCCGGGATCCATCCGGCCGAAGGTGACGGCCCGGGCGCGGGGCTCGCCGACGCCGTCGTCTACTTCCTCACGGACGACCTCGATGCCACGGCGGCCTCGCTCCACGCCAAAGGCGTCGATCTGACCCCGTTCGTCGACGAGCCGTGGGGCCTGAAGACGAGCTTCCGGCTACCCAGCGGTCGCGCGATCGAGCTCTACAAGCCGAAGCACCCGACGGCCATCTAGACCGGTAGCGCGAACCCCCGCCGCCGGTCTCTTTAACCCAACTGGAGCCGATCACATCCGCCGCCGGAGCCGGGCTCAGCCCGGCGGGAGGCTCACTGAGCCAGAAACCCCCTGAGCACCACCACTTCGGGCGGCTCCTGAAACGTCAGCCAAACGCCGACGCCCGCAAGGAGGGGGCCAACGGGGGAACCAGGGGTTCCCCCGTTATCCAAATGCTGTCCAAGATTTTGCCGTCTCATAACCATCCGGTTCCCGCTTTCTCACCGTACGAATTCGAGAGTAGGACCGAGGCGAGAAAGCGATGGAAAACGGCAGAATCCTCACCGCCCACCCCGGCCCGGCCGGAGCGAACGGCGCGTCTCCGGGCAGCCGCCGCTTCCTTCTCTACTCGAACGAGATGGTGGGGCTCGGCCACCTGCGGCGCACGATCGCCATCACCGGGCGGCTCGCACAGGTCGACACAGGCGCGACTGCGCTCATCGTCACGGGCTCGCCGATCCAGCCGCTGTTCGACCTGCCGCCGCGGGTGGAAACGGTCACGCTGCCGACGCTCACGCGAGATCCGAATGGCCGGCGCCGCTCTCGCCGGCTGGCGCTCGAGCTCGAAGAGATCGCCGACCTGCGAGCGAGCATCGCCGTCGCCGCGGCGGAGGCGTTTCACCCTCATTGCACGATCGTCGACCGCTTCCCGACGGGCGTCGGCGGCGAGCTCGAGCCCGCGCTCGAGATGCTCAAGGCGCACGGAAGCAAGCTCGTCCTCGGCCTCCGCGACATCGAGGACGACCCCGCCGAGGTGCGGCGGACGTGGCGGCCTGCCGTCCGCGAGGCGATCGAGCGCTACTACGACCTGATCCTGGTCTACGGGCCGGAGCAGCCGAGCCTCGACGCGATCGACTGCCTCGGCTGGAACGACCTCGAGGTCTCGATCCCGGTCGCGCACGTCGGCTACGTCGGAACGCCACTGCCCGCCTGGGCCGCGAACGAGCTGCCCGACACGTACGTGCTGGCGACGGTCGGGGGCGGCTCCGACGGGTTCGAGGTGCTGCGGACCTTCGTGGAAGCGATCCGGTTCGAGCGGCTTCCGCATCCGGCCGTCGTCGTCGCCGGACCGCTCATGCCGGAGGAGCACTTCCGCCGCCTCGAGGCGCTCGCCGACGGCCTCGACGTCAGCCTGTGGCGCTTCCGGGCCGACCTCGAGCACGTGATCGCCGGTGCTCGCGCAGTGGTGTGCATGGCGGGCTACAACACGGTCTCTGAGCTGATGCGGGCGCGCCGGCCGGCGCTCCTCGTGCCGCGCGTCGAGCCGATCCAGGAGCAGCTCCTGAGGGCACGGGACCTCCAGCGGCGCGGACTGCAAGACGTCCTCGAGCCGCGTGACCTCTCCCCCGCAGCGATGAGGGCCGCGCTCGAACGGGTGCTCGCCCGGCCGCTGCCGACGCCCTCCGCCGAGCAGTTCCGCGGCACCGAGCGCACCGTCGAGCTGCTAAGCGCGCTCGTCGGCGCTTCGACGAACGGCAACCACGGCCATGGCTGAGAGCCGACCGTCGGTCGCGTACGTCCTCAAGGGCTTCCCGCGCCTGTCGGAGACCTTCATCGCGAGCGAGATGCATCGTGTCGAGCAGGCCGGGGTGCCGCTCCGGCTCTACGTCCTCAAGCCGCCCGAGGCGCACGAGCGGAACGCGCCTCACCCCGTCGTCGACCGGATCCGCACCCGCCCGGTCTACCTGCCGCCGACGTCGAGCCTCTCGGGCGTGCCGCGCCTGCGCTGGCTCGCCGCGAACCTCCCGGCTTTCTGGCCGGCGCTTAGGCGGACGATCCGCCGCCGGCCACTCGGCGTGGCGCGCGCCATGGGCGCCGCCCTCCACGACGCCCTGCGCGCGCGCCGCCTCTGGTGGGCCCTTCCGCGGAAGGTCTTCATGCGTGACCTCTTGCTCGGCATCGCGTTGGCTGACCGGTTGCTCGAGGCGCCGGACGTCCGCCACCTGCACGCGCACTTCGCGCATGGGACGACGACGGTCACGTGGTACGCCGCTCGGATCACGGGCCTGCCGTTCTCGTTCACCGGCCACGCGCGCGACATCTACATCGACGACCTGAACCCCGGCGGCCTGCTGCGCCGGAAGCTCCGCGCCGCCCGTTTCGTCGTCACGTGTACGGAGGCAAACCGCAGGCACCTCGAGGCGATCGGCGGCGGCGTGCCGGTGCACGTCGTCTACCACGGCCTGAACGACGACTTCGTCCGGCTGCTCGCGGAGCGAAATGGGTCGGTCTCGCGCAACGGGCATTTCCGTGTGCTTGCCGTGGGGCGCCTCGTCGCGAAGAAGGGTTTCGACGTGCTCGTCGAGGCATGCGGCGCCCTCGCGGAGGACGGCGTCCCGGTCGAGGCCGTCATCGTGGGGCACACCGCGCCGCTCGAGCCCGAGGTTCGGGGCCGCCTCGAGGCCGCGATCGCCGCGCACGGGCTGCAGGGGCGCGTCCGCCTCGTCGACTCGATGTCGCAGGCGCAGCTGTACGACGAGTACCGGCGCGCGAGCGCGTTCTGCCTCCCGTGCCGCGTCGTGGACACCGGCGACCGGGACGGGATCCCGAACGTGATGGTCGAGGCGATGGCGTGCGGACTGCCGGTGGTCAGCACGGAGGTCTCGGGGATTCCGGAGCTGGTCGCGAACGGCGAGAACGGGTTGCTCGTGCGGCCCGAGAGCCCGGCGGAGATCGCCGGCGCGCTCCGCCGGCTCCACGGAGACCCGGAGCTCGCGCGCGGTCTCGGACGTCGTGCCGAAGAAACCGTCCGCGCGCACTTCGACGGCGACCGGCTCGCCGCGCGGCTGGCCGCGCTCTTCCGCGCGGCGACGGCATGAGCGCGCTCGAGGCCCTCCAGCGTGTTCGCGTGACGCCGGAGCCGCGGCCGGTCTACTGCGTCGTCGAGCACCTGCACCGTGATCGCGCCGTCGCCGAGGCGGCCTGTGCAGGTCGGTTCAGCCACCTCGGCGTCACGGTCGAGCTGGGTACCGAGCCGGACTGGACCGGCGCCGACCTGCCCGCCGACGACGAGTGGCGAATCTCGTGGAGCAAGTTCTATGCGGGGCTCGACCTGGCGCACGCGTTCCGTCAGACCGGCGAGACCCGGTTCCTGCGCGCATGGGAGCGGCTCATGTCGTCGTGGATCGAGCAGGTGCCCGTCGGCTCCGGCTCGAGTGACGTCGCCGCGCGGCGGGTGCAGAACTGGATCTACGCCTGGCAGCGGTTCGCTTCGGCTCCGGCTTACGAGGGGCTCGCGGACGAGCTGGCGGAGCGGATCCGGGACAGCGTCGCCGAGCAGACCGAGTTCGTCGCCGGGAACCTCACGCCCGCCCGCAATCACCGCACGCTCGAGCTGTACACGCTCTTCCTCGTCCCGCTCGCGTTCCCCGAGCTCGATCCGGACCGCATCCTGCTCGACCGCGCGGTCGGGGACCTGCACGAGAACCTGGTCACGGACGTCCTCCCTGACGGCGTCCACTGCGAGCGCTCGACGCACTACCACCTGCTCGTCCTGCGCACCTTCCTCGGCGTGCGCGAGAACGCCCGGCGCTTCGGCGTTCAGCTTCCGGCCGGGTTCGACGAGCGCCTCGAGCTCGCGTGCGAGTTCGCGGTCCACTGCCGACGACCCGACGGCGAGATCCCGGCGCTCTCCGACTCGGACGCCGGCTCGTATGCCGAGCTGATCGACCTCGCTGCGTCGCTGTTCGAGCGGCCGGACTTTCTCTTCGCCGCCACCCGCGGGGCACACGGCACGCGGCCTCGCAGGCGGAACGTGAGCTTCCCGCTCGGCGGCTACCACGTCCAGCGCAGCGGGTGGGAGGGTGCCGACGAGCGCTACCTGATCTTCGACTGCGGGCCGCTCGGGGAGGGCGGACACGGCCACTACGACGCGCTCAGCTTCGAGGCCTACGCGCTGGGGCAGCCGCTCGTCGTCGACCCTGGCCGCTACACGTACGCGGAGGAGCCGGGCCCGAACTGGCGCCGCTGGTTCAAGGGGACGGCCGCGCACAACACCGTCTGCGTCGACGGGCTCGACCAGACGCCGTACCGGCGCCGCAAGCCTGCAGGGCCCGTCGCGGAGGCCGGCTTCCTCGGCCGCGTGCGACGGCCCGGCCTCGACGTCCTCTGCGGACGGGTTGTCAGCCCGTGCTACGACGCGGTGCACACGCGCCGCATCGTCTTCGTCGCCGGCGAGTACTGGCTGATCGAGGATCGCCTCGAGGGCGAGCGCCTACACCGTTACGACCTGCGATTCCACCTGGCGCCCGCTGCGGAGGGCGCGGTAGAGATGCCGACCGGAGCGACGGTCGTGCGCGCACCGGGCGCCGCACTCGTCTTCCCGACCGGCTATGAGCCGAGGCTCGAAGGCGGCTGGTTCGCGCCGCTGTACGGGACGAAGCTCCCGGCACCTGTGGTCAGCGTTGCGGTCAAGGCGCGGAGCGCGCGGTTCCTGACGCTGCTCGCTCCGATGGCGGACGGCGCCCGGGTTCCGAGACTCGTCGAACGCTCCCGGGGCGGTCGCGTCCAGGTCGAGGTCACCCGAGGTCGAGCTGTGGACGTCGTGACCTGGGGTGCTGGCTCCGCACGGCTCGAACGGAGCTCGGCACCATGAGCGTGCTCGCCCGCCCCACGCTCGCGTTCGACCCCGCGATTCCGCAACGAGACACGTTGCTGGATTCCACCGTCGTCGCCGAGCGCCTTTCGCACCTGCTGGCACGCCGCGGCCGTCTTCCGATCGACCGCTGCAAGCGACTCCGCGTCAAGTACCGGATCGGCGCGCGCCTCCGCACTGTGCACGTCGTGCATGCGCTCGGACGGCGCTTCCTCGTCTCGGCCAGCACGTTCCCGAC
>DASQWH010000234.1:0-18581 GCA_035640335.1 Gaiellaceae bacterium
ACCTCGTCTCCGGCCGGTACCGGCCCGCGTTCCTCCGCTTCAGCTGGGACGGGCGCAACCGCAGCGGGAAGGTCGTGCCGGACGGTCTCTACCGCGTCCGGGTGACGCTCGAGGGCGAGGACCGCACGCTCGAGTTCCCGACCGAAATCCGCGTCGACGCGACGGCGCCGACGATCGAGGACGTGGCCGTGGAGCCGGTCGTGTTCTCGCCGGATGGCGACGGACGGGCCGACCAGGTCAACGTCCGCTACCGCTTCAGCGAAGGCGCGTATCCCGTCCTCTACGTCGACGGAAAGCGGAGCGGCCCGGGCTTCCGGAGGCGGCCGACCGGTGTCAGGCAGTGGTACGGGCTGCGGAGGAACGGTCGCGGCCTCCCGCCAGGAGCGCACCGGCTCGCGCTCGCCGCCCAGGACCAAGTCGGAAACCTCTCGCCGTCGACGCGCGAGTTCACGGTGCACATCCGCTACGTCGAGCTCCGCCACCGGCGCTACGTCCTCCGGGCGGGCTCGCGTGCACGGCTGCGAGTCTCGACCGACGCGCGGAGCGTGCGCTACCGGCTCGCGGGGCCGGGAGGCTTGCGCGGCGGCCGGGTTCGGTCGCGCGGCAGCGTGCGCGCGGTCGTCTTCCGCACGCCTCAACGGCCCGGGCGGTACGTGCTCACCCTGCGGGCAAACGGACGCCTCGATCGGGCTGTCCTCCTCGTCCGCCGCTAACCTCGGGCGGGTCTTGACGCTCGCCCAGTCGTCGTTGGAACGCGCGGTTACGGACGCGGCCGTCCTGCTGCTCGCGGGCGGTGCGGTGCTGGCGCTCGTCTGGGGGCTCGTCCAGCGGCGGCTCGGCCTGCTCCGCTGGCCGGTCCTCGGGCTCGCTGTCCTCACCCTCGGAGTCGGCACGGCTCTCGGCGCCTGGGCATGGCACGAAAAGCGCCCGCGTGACGTGCGTGGCACGTCGACGCAGGAGTTCGTCCCCAAGCTGCGGCCGACGCCGAAGGTGCGCAAGTCGCGCCGCAACGATCTCGGCGAGTCGTGGCCGACCTACGGCTACGACGTCTACCGGACGCATCTCGCGCCCACCACGTGGGAGCTGCGCCCGCCGTTCAAGGGTCTCTGGCACCTGAAGGCGCGGGCGGACATCGAGTTCCCGCCCTCCGTGGCGTACGGGAAGGTCTACGTCGCCCAGCAGAAGGGCCGCTTCTTCGCGATCAACGCGCGCACCGGCAAGATCGTCTGGACGCGGCACTTCCCGAACTGCGCTGCCGCCTCGCCGACGATCTCCGACAACATCGTCTACCAGGGCTTCATGCACGAGCTGCCGTGCCGCAAGCACGCGGGCGGCGCACGCGGCTTCGTCATCGCGTGGGACGCGCGGAACGGGAAGGCGCTCTGGCGCTTCACTGCGGGCTCCGTCGAGTCGTCGCCGCTCCTCGTCGGCAAGATGCTCTATTTCGGCTCCTGGGATGGGGGTCTCTACGCGCTCCGGCTGCGCGGCCGGAAGCGGCCGCTGCACCAGTGGACGTTCAGGGCTGACGACCAAATCGTCGCGGCTCCGGCCTACGCCGAGGTCGGCGGGCGCGGGACGATCTTCATCGCGACGAGCTCGGGCTCGGTGTACGCCGTCTATGCGCGCACGGGCCGGCTGCGCTGGCGCGCGAGCTCGTTCTCGCGCTTCGGGCGCCGCGAGTACTTCTACGCGACTCCGACCGTCGCGTACGGGCGCGTCTTCGTCGGCAACGCGGACGGGACGGTGTACGCGTTCGGCGCCGCGACGGGGGAGCTCGCCTGGGCGCGTCAGGTGGGCACGTACGTCTACACCGCGCCTGCCGTCTGGCGGCGCGCCGTCTACGTCGGCACGTGGGACGGCCACTTCGTTGCGCTCGACGCCGCGACCGGCGACACGCGTTGGCGGTTCGAGGCGCCGTCCTCGATCACCGGCGCGCCGACGGTGCTCGACGGGATCGTCTACTTCTCCACGTGCGGCCGCTGCGGCGTCGGCGGGCAGCGAAGCGTTCGCACAGGCCCGCGGGCGACGTTCGGGCTCGACGCGCGGAACGGCAAGAAGGTGTGGAGCTATCCGGACGGCAAGTACTCGCCGGTGGTGGCCGACCCGCGGCGGCTCTACCTCGTCGGGCGCAACAAGCTGTACGCGTTCATCCCGTTCGCGCGGTGGAAGCGCTACCAGAAGGCTCGCGCCGCGGAGCGCGCGAAGAAGCAGCGAGCAAGAAAGCGAGGCCGGCGCCCACCAAAGGCCACGCGAGATACGACGTCTGGAAAACGCGGGAGATGAAGAGGAGCAGGAACATCGAGACCGCGAAGGCGGCGGCGCCCGGCCAGAGGCGTCCATCGCGGCGCTGGCTGATCAGCAGCCAGGCCGTGATCGGCAGCCAGATGAGGATCGCGAGCGGCAGGAACGGGTAGTAGCCGAAGCGGTCGTCGATCACCCCGAGGTTGAGCAGCAGGTTCGAGAGGCCGTAGCCGACGATGCGGTACGTGTCGGCGCCGTAGGCGATGGTGTCGTCCCAGAGCGCCTTGGGGTCGGCGAGGAGAAACGGGAGCGCAGTCGCGACGACGATCCCGGCGGCAAGCGCGCCGGCGCGCCAGATCGTCCGGCGCGGCACGCCGAGGATGAGGAGCATCACCGCGAGGAACGGGACGGCGACGAGCGCGAACTGCTTCAGCGAGATCGCGATCCCCAGCGCAGCCGCCGCCCAGTACAGACGGCCGCGCAGGACGAGGGCGAATGCGAGCACGAGCGCGAGCAGCGAGGGCGCGTCGGCGGTGCCGAACCACGAGCCGCGCACGAGCAGCGGGTTCGCCGCGAGCGCCGCTCCGACGGGCAGCTTCCAGGCGAGCGGGCCAGGGAAGACGAGCGCCGCCGGCAGCAGCGCGAGGGTGGCGAGCATGACGAAGAGGCGGTAGTCGTCGAACGGCGAGGGAAGGACACGCCACGCAGCCGCGCTCAGCGCCGTCCCGGGGAAGTACGCGAAGTGGGTCAGCGCCACTTGCGGCAAGTCCCGCGGCGCGTCGACGGCGGGGTAGAAGCGCTCGAGGCCGGAGCCCTCGTAGTCGTGGCCGTACGGGTTCTCGCCGTCGAGGATCAGATCGCCGGCGAGTTCGATCTGGTACGTCGAGTCGTTCGTGTGGTACCAGGGCTCGGTCGCGTCGCGGAGGCCAACCTGGAGCAGGGTCGCGGGAACGAGCAGCATGGCCGCGACGACGCCGGCGAGCCCGACAGCCGTCCAGCGTGGCCATGTCGTCCAACGCCAGGCCGCGGCCACGGCGAGCGCGACGAGGACGCCCGCGAGGACGGCCGCTGAACGGATCAGCCCGAGGTCCCACTCGCGGTCGGCCGCCCGCACGAGCGGGCCGAGGACGCCCTGCGGGTCGACGTGAGGCGGTCGGAACGGCCACGGGTCCGACCCGAGCCACGGCACCGTGACGGCGACGAGCACGCCGAGCGTCGCGAACAGCACCCAGAGGCCGTGGCGGTCGAGGCGCTCGTCGGGCGGCGTCACGGCTCTTCGAGTATCGCAGCGTCGCCGGTTGGCTCCGCAGCGAGAAAGGCACAGCCGATCGCGAGGGCGACCCAGGTGATCGGATCCTCGAAGAACCCGCTGTACGCGAGTGAGTGGACGACGAGCGCGAGCAGGACGGCGCCGAGCGTCAGGCCGAGCGTCGCGTGGCGTCGGCGCACCCGGTCGACGAGGAGGGCCCCTCCGACGAGCAACGCAATGTAGAGCGCCAGCCCGATCAGGCCCAGCTCGGCCGCGACGGTCAACGGTGTCGTGTGCGAGACGAAGCGGCTTGGCGACCCTCCCTGCTCCGAGCGCCGCTGGCTCTCGACGGGCTGCGCACCGAGGCCGACTCCCTTCAGCGGGTGATCGCGGATCACCTCGACCGTCAGGTCGATGCGCCGTGAGCGGTCGCTCGTCACGCGTCGCGCCGAGTGGTCCTCGACGGACGCGGCGACGAGGCCGGCCCCGCCGAGCAGGACGACGGCCGCCGTGCCCGCGGCGACCAGCCGTAGACGGCGGTCGCCGACGAAGGCGGCGAGGGCGAGCACGACGGCGAACAGCGCGACCAGGCTCGACTGCGAATACGAGAAGAACAGGCCCGCGAACAGAAAGACGACGAGGGCAGCGGCGAGCAGCGGGTTGAGACGGCGTCGCAGAAGGAGCACGAGCACGACGGCCAGCCCGAGCACGACGTGCCGGCCGTAGAGGCTCGGGTCGCGGAAGAGCGAGGTGACGCGGAAGAACGAGCTGAATGCGTTACCGACCTCGACGCTCGGCGAGAAGAAGAACAGCTCGTGCGTCGCAGCCTGCCAGAGGCCGAACGCGGCGAACACGCACGCGAGGGCGACGGCAATCACGGCGAGCACGCGAAGCCGAGGGACCGGGGCGCGGCCGCCGACGGCGAGGAGACCCGCGAACGGAAGCAGGAAGAACGCGAGCGTCTTCGCCCCTGCGTCGACGTCGCTCGACCAGGTCAGCGAGGCGCCGGCGAGCAGGAAGAACGCCGCGCCGGGGATGGTCACGATGCGCGGGAGCCGCGGCACCGGCGCCCCACGCAGCGCCCGCCAGGCCAGCGCGAGCGTTGCCGCACCGAGCACGCCGTAGAGCGGCAGCAGCCGGCCGAGCTCACCCTCCTGCGCGACACCGACGTAGAAGCGGTTCGCGCTGTCGAACTCGAGCGGCGGCCGGAACGGGGCCGCGGCGAGGATCGTCGGCAGTATCGCGTGGGGCCAGCGCAGGAAGAGCATGGCCCCGATCGCGAGCGGGACGAGCCCAGCGGCGCCGAGCGCGACGAGCGCGGCTGAGAGGCCGTCGCCGCCGGACGTCGAGAGCACGAGCCCGGCCTCGGCCGCGCCGAGTAGCACGAACCCGGCAAGGAGCAGCCAGCGCTCGAAGGCGAGCACGACGCAGGCGGCGCCGAGCCCGCCCGCGACCGCAGCAAGTTCTGCCCCCTCCATCGCCGCGAAACCGTAAAGCGAGTCTCAGCGCGCGGCTGCGAGGACCCGTCGCCCGAGAGCGCCGATGCGCTGCCGTTCGGCCGGGAGGTAGAAGCCGACGAGCAGGAGCGCGAGTGGGTAGACGAGCGCCAGGGCCACCGCCGCCGCCAGGTTTGCGTCGAGCAGCTTGCCCGCCGCGACCAGCGCGACCGCCGTCCCGGCCGCGAGCGTGAGGCGGCGCCACTGGTACGGGACCGGGAAGACGCGCTGCGCGTTCCAGGCCATCAGGGCGAACATCGCCACGTAGGCCGAGAGCGTCGCCGTCGCCGCGCCGACGATCCCGAAGGGCGGGATGAGCAGGATGTTCAGAAGCACGTTCAGTAGTGCCGCGGCCCCGGTGATGAGCACGTTCGGGCCCATCTTGCGCGCGCGGCCGATGGCGATCACGACCACGACGTACGCGCCGAAAGCGACGGCGGCGAACGCGAGCGGAGCGACGACGCGCGAGCCCTCGTGGAAGTCCGCGGGGCCGAGGACTCGCACGAGCCACGGCGAGAGCAGGCCCAGCGTGAGCGCGGCCCATGAGCCGACGAGGACGACGTACGTGAGCACGAAGCTGTACGTACGGCGCGCCTCGTCGTCGTCGCGGATCGAGTAGGCGAACGCGGGCCACGCGAGCCGGAACGCCCACAGCAGGAAGACGAGCGCCGCCGCGATCCGGACGCCCAGCGCATAGCGGCCGACGTCGTCGGCGCCGGCGAGCTTGACCAGGAAGAAGCGATCGTTGAAGTCGATCGCCGAGACCGCGACCGCGGACGGCACGAACGGCCAGCCGAACGCGACCATGCGCCGGAAGAGGCCGCCGTCGAACTCGAGCCCGAGCGTGTAGCGGCGGTAGGCGAGCAGCGCGGCCCAGACCGCGAGCGTGCCGCTGAAGTTGCCGACGATGACCCCGATCGGTCCCTTGTCGAGCACGACGACGAGCAGCACGGTGACCGCGATCGTCAGCACGACGTTCGCGAGGCTCGCGATGCTGAAGCTGACGGAGCGCTCCTCGACCCGGAAGAGCGCCGTTAGCTGGTCGTAGTTCATCGTCGCCCAGAGACCGACGAACGCCGCGGCGACGAGGTCGGCGTGCTCGCCGGTGTCGAAGAGCGCGCGCGAGAGCGGCTCGGCGAGCGCGGCGCCGACGACGAGCGCCGCGGTCGCGGCCGTCATCGTCGACCAAAACGACGTGCGTACGATGCGCCGCCGGTAACCCGGGTCGTCGGAGTCGAAGTAGAAGCGGAAGAACGCGTTCTGGATCCCGGCGCGGAGCAGCGTGAACGTGATCGTCGTCAGCGCGACGAGCGTCTCGATCGTCCCGTAGTCGCTCGGCGAGAGGTAATGGAGGTAGAGCGGGAGCAGCAGCACCGCCAGCAGCCGCTGGATGAGCCCGCCGACGCCGTAGATCGCCGAGTGGCGGACGAGCCGCTTGATCTGCTGCGCTAAGGGCAATTTCAGAGCCGAGCGTAGATGTCGAGCAGGCGGTCGGTCACCTGCTCGACGTCGTGCACCTCCTCGACGTACGCGCGCCCGGCGGCGCCGAGCCGCTTGCGTTCCTCGAACGACTCGACGAGCGGCCGCAGCTTCTCCACGAGGTCGTCCTTCGTCGCGCGCACGATCGGAACCTCGAGGCCGAAGTGCTCCTCGGTCTGCCGCACGGCGTCGTCGTCGAGCGACGTGACGACCGGCTTGCCGAGCGCCATGCCCTCGATCGAGAGCACGCCGTGCCAGTCCCGCAGCACCTGGTCGACGACGATGTCTGCCTGCTTGTAGCGCTCGAGCGCCTCCTCGTTGCGCACGCCGTGGACGACGTCGAGGTCGACGGGCAGCTTCTTGCACGCTTCGACCACGTACTGCGTGCCCTTCTTCTCCAGGTTCGAGGGAGCGTGCACGATGCGGACGCGGTCGCGCTCGACCGGCGGCATGGGCTCGTAGCGGTCGAGCTCGATGCCGGGCGGCACGACCTCGGCGTCGAACGGGACGAAGCGCAGCGCGGCGAACGAGCCGACGACGCGGGCGTCGGCCTTGAGCCCGTACAAGAGCTGCTCCTTCGGACGCTCGCGGATGTCGGCGCCCAGGAAGTGGAAGAGCGACTTGCGGCGCGTCGCCTTCAGGATCGGGAACTGGAGCTTCTTCGGGACGAGCGTCAGCCCGAAGTAGAAGTGGAAGATGTCCGTCTGCGGGAGCAGGCGGGCGAGTGCCTTCCACTGCACGGCCTGCTGGCGGAGGAAGCCAGAGCGCGGCCGGTTCAGGTTCCAGTCGGCCTGGTCGGGACGGAACGGCTGCGTGTTGAAGACGACGAGCCGCGCGTCGACGCCTCTTCGCCGCAGCGCCTGCACGTTCGTCCAGCCGACCCCGGCCAGGTTGACCGGGCAGTGCGTGACGCGGAGGGGCATCTAAGGCGTCGCTTGCGATGCCGCCTCAGAATGGCGGGCTCGGCCCGGCATTCGTCGGAACTGACCGGTCGACACGATCGGATTCAATAGAAGCGGCCTCAAGGAGCCGAAGGAAACAGGAACGCGACCCGGTTCCAGCGCGCGATCTCGCAGCCGTTCGTGCGGTTGAACGAGGCGCGCACGCGGCGGCCGCGAAACGTCCCGCGGACCTGCCCCACCTGCGGCCCGCCGTAGACCTCCGAGCACGCGACGTTCGTCGGCGTCGGCGCGAACGGGTCGCTCAGTCGGGCGAGGCGTGCGCAGGCTTGGGCTCGGCGGGGAAGCGTCCCTGCCGGTGGAGTGCAGGAGAGCGTCCAGATGCGGTCCGGTCCGGCGCCGGGCGAGACCTCGATTACCAGCTTCGCGGGCGCGGCCGCGGCGCGTTCGCCCGAGCTGGACGACTCGAGCCTTGCGCAGCCGGCTGCGAGCAGCGCCACGGCAACGGCGACGCCCGCCAGACGCACGGGTCAGGCAGTCGTCGCGGCGTAGAGGAGCGAGTAGCCCTCGAGCAGGAACGGCGTGCGGTCGACGAGGGCGGCGATCTCCTCGGGCCGGAAGACGCCCTCCTCGGTGACGAGCTCGGTGATCAGCTCCGGCGGCGTGAGCTCGAAGAGGTCGCGCTCGGCCGGGCCGGGCTCGGGCGCGTCGGAGATGTCGATGGGCGCGAGCTTCACGATCTCGCACGCGACGACGGTCGGCACGCCGTGCTGCGCGGCCGCGTACGCGAGTGCGGTCGTACCGACCTTGTTGCAGAGCGTTCCGCAGCGGAAGACGGTGTCCGCGCCGACGAGGAGCATCGACGCGCCGGCGAGCGCGTCGGGCGCCTGCTCGTCGTCGACGAGCTCGACGTCGAGGCGTTCGCCGCGGAGGTCGTCTGCGAAGGCGCGGCCTTCGCCGATTGGCTCCGAGACCGTGCAGATCACCTTGGCGGGAGAGTCGTGGACGAGCGCCTCGCGGACGGTCGCGGACGCCGAGTGCGTGACGACGACGGCGCCCCTCGTGCGCTCGCTGAGCTGGATCGCGATCGACGCCGCGGCCCGGATCCGGCCGTCGAGGATGCCGGCACCCTCCTCCTGGATCAGGCGGCGGAGCTCGTCGACGTCAAGATGGCGCCAGCCGTTCGCCGCCGCGAGCACGCGACCTGCAGCGCCGGCGATCGCGCCCATGCGTGGACGGCTCTCCGCGAGCTGGCGCGCCGCGTCGACAAGGCGGTCGAGCAGGTCTTCGCAGCTCTCCGCGGGCTCTTCGGCTACGGCGAGCAGCGCCTCGACCGTTCGCCGCGCCATCCAGCTCGCGCCGTGAGCACGGTCGGCGCGGAGCTCTTCAACCCGGGCGGCGAGATCGGGCATCAGCCACATCTTACGTGCAATCCGTCCCACTAGCAGGAGCTTTTCGGCGCTAGGCTTCGCCGCGATGTCCGCGACCGAGCGCGAAGTCCTTCCGACGGCGGTTCCGGAGGAGATCGCCGAGCCCCAGACCTCGGTCTCGGTCGTCGTCACGCTCTTCAACGAAGCGGGCAGCATCCGGGAGCTGTACGACCGCGCGATTGCTGCGCTAGACCCGACCGGCGAGTCGTTCGAGCTCATCTTCGTCGACGACGGCTCGACGGACGCCACGTTCGCCGAGCTCGAGCGCCTACATGCGGCCGACGACCGCGTCCGGGCAGTTCGCTTCAAGCGCAACTTCGGCCAGCATTCGGCGATGCATGCGGGGCTCGCCCGCGGGCGCGGCGAGATCCTCGTGACCATGGACGGCGACCTGCAGAACGCGCCGGAAGACATCCCGCAGCTCGTCGCGGCCGTGCGGGGCGGGGCGGACGTGGCGAGCGGCACGCGCACCGCGCGTCGCGACTCGTGGGGGCGCACGATCCCGTCGCGCGTCATCAACGGCATGCTCCGGCGCTTCACGGGTGTCGACATCTCCGATTTCGGATGCGCGTTCAACGCGTACCGGCGGAGCGCGGTCGAGCCGATGCTCGGCGCGATCGGGAAGCAGAAGTTCACGAAGGCGCTGGTGCTCTCGGGCGGGGCGAGCGTCGTCGAGGTGCCGGTCTCGCACGCCCCGCGGGCGGGCCGCTCGCGCTACTCGCCACTCCGGCTGACGCGGCTCGCGCTCCACGTCCTCGCCGGCTTCTGGCCGCAGCCGATCCAGTGGATCGGGGTCGCGCTCGGCGTCCTCTGCACCACGGCCGCCTTCGTGCTCGGCGTCTACGGGGTGGGCTACTGGATCTCGAACGACGACTTCCCAGGCCCGCTCTTCGGCGGCGTCGGCGTCATCTTCGTCCTCGGCATGCAGGGATTCATCCTCGCCCTCGTCGGCGAGTACCTCGGCCGCATTCAGCGCGAGGTCGAGGGCCGGCCGCTCTACACGATCGAGCGCGAGCTCTGAACCGGCCCCGGTGAGCCTCGATCGCTTCGAGGACTCCGCGCGCCTCGCGTTCGCCTTCCTGGAACACGACTTCGGCTGCACGTTTCTGGTGGAGAGCGAGAAGGAACGGCGGCGCCACTGGTGGGCGCGGTACCTCACGTACCGCAACGACACCACCTTCGTCCGGGTCGAGCTCGACGACAGGGATCACGCCTTCAACGTGTTGTTCGGGCCGCTCGTCGACGAGGAGATCCCCGAATATCCGATCTTCCTCCCGGCATCCGGCGAGGACGTGCGCTGGTTTCCGCTGTGGGCAGTGATGGAGGCACGCGGCGAGGATGCGCCACCGTTCTCGTGGGACGACGCGGCGTTGGATGCCGAGCTACAAGCGTGGGCGAATGCGTTGCGAGAGCACGCCGGGCCGGCGCTGGAGGGTCGCTTCGCCGGTCTCGAAGCGGTCTACCCCGTGCTGAGCTCGAACCTGGAGAGGCGGCAACGCGAGCTCGACGAAGAGCTCGCGGGGGACGGATAGGCTTCGACGCTATGCCGCGAGCCAAACGCGTGTTGGTCACGGGCGGGGCGGGATTCATCCCCTCGAACTTCGTGCGCCACATCCTCCAGGCGACTCCGTACGAGGTCGTCTCGCTCGACGCGCTCACGTACGCGGGCAGCCTCGACAACCTCGCCGCCGTCTCGAGCCACGAGCGGCACTCGTTCGTCCACGGCGACATCCGCGACCCCGACCTCGTGCGCAAGGTCGTCGCGGACGTGGACGTGATTGTCAACGCGGCCGCCGAGTCGCACGTCGAGAAGTCGATCGAGGAGGGCGCGACCGAGTTCGTGACGACGAACGTCGAGGGCACGCAAATCCTGCTCGACGCGATCCGGGAGACGCCCGTCGAGCGCTTCATCCTCTTCTCGTCGAGCGAGGTCTACGGGACGGCCGAGTACGCGCCCATGGACGAGGAGCATCCGCTCAACCCGCGCAGCCCGTACGCCGCGACGAAGGCAGGCGCCGACCGACTCGCCTACGCGTACCACGTCACCTACGGCCTGCCCGTGGTCATCGTCCGACCGTTCAACAACTACGGGCCTGCGCAGCACCCGGAGAAGGTGATCCCGCGCTTCATCACGCAGGCGCTCGACGATGAGCCGTTGACCATCCACGGCGACGGCCACGCTAGTCGCGACTGGCTGTACGTAGACGACGACGCCGAGGCGATCGAGGCCGTGATCGCGGCCGACCCCGAGAGCGTCGTCGGCGAGGTGATCAACGTCGCCACCGGGATCGACATCTCGGTCTGCGACATCGCCGAGGCCGTGCTCGCGATGCTCGGCAAGCCCGCCGAGCTGAAGGTGCACGTCGACGAGCGCCCGGGCCAGGTCGACCGCCACATCGGCTCGACCGAGAAGGCGGAGCGTCTGCTCGGGTGGAAGGCGCGGACGTCGTTCGAGGCCGGGCTCGAGAAGACCATCGCCTGGTATCGCGACAATGAGGCCTGGTGGAGGGCTCCGGAGCGCCGCCCGGCAAACGTCTTCTCGTCCTAGGGGCCGGGCCGGCCCAGCTCGGGCTGCTCCAGGCCGCACGCGGGCGCGGGCTCTTCGTGATCGCGCTCGACCGCGATCCGGCGGCGCCGGGGCTCCAGTACGCCGACCGGCGGGCGATCATCTCGACCGAGGACGAGCGCGGCATCGAGCGGCTCGCCGAGGCCGAGCGCGTCGACGGGATCATCGCGCCGGGCATCGACTGGCCGGTCGCGATCGCAGCGCGAGTCGCAGAGAAGCTGCGCCTGCCGCATCCGCTCGACCCGGCGACAGCCGGGCTGGCAACGTCGAAGCTGCGGCAGCGTGAGCGCCTCGCCGAGGGCGGCGTGCCGCAGCCGCGCTGGAAGCTCGTTGGCGAGCCGGACGACGAGCTCGGCTTCCCGTGCGTCGTCAAGGCGCCCGACCGGCAGGGTCAGAAGGGGCTGTCGCTCGTCCGGGACGCGGCGGAGCTGCGCGGAGCCGTCGCGCGGGCGATCGCCGAGTCGCGCGGCGGGATGGCCCTCATCGAGGAGCTGGTCGACGGCCCCGAGGTGACCGTGAACGCGTTCTCGGTGCGCGGGGAGTTCCACCCGTTGACCGTGACCGACCGCCTCACCGCCGAGCCGCCCGCGTTCGGTGTCGCTCTCGCTCATGTGTGGCCCGCGCGAAGCGCGCGTCCGCGCAGCGGACCAGTGGAGGGGGTTCGGGGGAACCGGGAGGTTCCCCCGACGGAAGAGCAACGGTCGATCAATGACGTGATCCGGGTTGCCCAGGCGGCGGCAGAGGCGCTCGGGATCGAGAACGGGCCGACCTACACGCAGATCCGCGTCGGCCCCGACGGCCCGCAGGTGATGGAGCTTGCCGCGCGCCTCGGAGGAGGCCACGACGCCGAGCTCGTCCAAGCGGCGCTCGGCGTCGACCTGAACGGGCTCGCGATCGCTGCGGCGCTCGGAGAACCGCTCTGGTCGGCAGCGGTACGCGGCGAGCCGCAGGTCGGCGGCGCGTGCACGCGGTTCCTGGTTCCGCCCGAGGGCGAGCTACGCGCGGTCGAAGGCGTCGAGGAGGCGCGGAGCCGCGAGGGCATCCTCGAAATCCGCGTCTACCGCGAGCCTGGGCACGTCTTCGGGCCTTTCCTCCGCGGCGCCGACCGTGCGGGCGCCGTGCTGGCAGTCGGCGAGACCCGCGAAGAGGCTCTCGAGCGAGCCGACCACGCGGCCTCTCTCATACGCTTCCAGGTCAGTGGCGCAAGAGCTCTTGCTCAGAAAGGTGGTTGATTGATACGAGCGGGTCGACCGGTCAGTTCAGACGGACGGGCGGGCAGAGCCCGCCCGTCCTGAAGTCGGCACCGCAAGGGGTGCCTCAGCGCAAGCGCGAGACGATGCTCGGTTTCCAGCCGCCGGCGATCGGCGACGAGGAGATCGAGGCCGTCGCCGAGACGCTGCGCTCCGGCTGGCTGACGACCGGGCCGCGGACCGCCGAGCTGGAGCAGCGCTTCGCCGAGTACGTCGGCGCCGAGCACGTGCTCGCGGTCGCGTCCGGCACGGCTGCGCTTCACCTCTCGCTCCTCGCCCTCGGCGTCGGGCCTGGCGACGAGGTGATCACGAGCCCGATTACGTGGCCCGCGACCGCGAACGTAATCGTCCACGCGGGCGCGACCCCGGTCTTTGCAGAGGTGCGCGAGTCGGATCTCAACATCGACCCCGCCCGTGTCGCCGAGCTCGTCACCGACAAGACGAAGGCGCTCGTGCCGGTGCACCTGGCGGGCCAGCCGGCCGACATGGACCCTCTCCTCGCTTTCGGGCTGCCGATCGTCGAGGACGCGGCGCACGCGGCCGAGAGCGAATACCGCGGCCGCAAGATCGGCACGCTGTCCGAGGCGACGTGCTTCTCGCTCTACGCGACGAAGAACATCGCCGCTGGCGAGGGCGGGCTCATCTCGACGAACGACTCGGGCATCGCCGAGGCGATCAACGACCTGCGGATCATGCGCCGCGCGACCGGCTCGCTCTACGACATCGTTGTCCCGGGCTACAAGGCCAACCTCTCCGACGTCCTGGCGTCAATCGCGCTCGTCCAGCTCGGCAAAGTCGAGCGCCACCGCTCGATCCGCGAGCGGCAGTTCGCAGCGTACGACGCCGCGCTCGCCGATCTCGACGGCCTCGAGACGCTCGCCCGCGACGCGCGCGACACGCATGCCCTCCACCTCTACGTCGTGCGCGTCGATCCCGAGCGCGCGGGCGGCACGCGCGACGAGTATCGCTCGCGCCTCGCCGAGGAGAACATCGCCACCAGCATCCACTTCCTGCCGGTGCACACGCTCACGGCCTACCGCGAGCGCTACCCGGAGCAACCACCGCTGCCGGTCGCCGAGCGCGCCGGCCGCGAGATCTTCTCGCTGCCGCTCTCGCCGGCGCACTCGGACGACGACATCGCCGACGTCGTCGCAGCGCTCCGCCGCGTCCACGCCGCGCTGAGATGAGCCGGCGCCTCCGCGTCGCGCTCACGCTCCTCGTCACGGGCGTCTGCACCGCGTATCTCGTCTGGAAGATCGACCTCTCGCGCACGATCGACGTCCTCGCCGACTCCGATCCGGCCTGGTTCCTGCTCGCCGTCGTGCTGATGACGGTCACGCTCTGGCCGATGGCGTGGCGCTGGCAGTGGCTGCTGCGCGCCCGCGGCGTCGACGACGGCCTCGGCTGGCTGACGCGAGCGTACTTCGTCTCGTACGCGGCGGGGCAGGTCCTGCCGACGTCGGTCGGTGGCGACGCGGTCCGGATCTTCGAGACGGCTCGGCGCCACCCGGGCCACGGCGGGACGGCAGCGGCGTCGGTCCTCCTCGAGCGGGCGCTCGGCGGAGCTGCGACCCTCGTGCTCGCAGCCGTGGGCTTCCTGCTCGCGATCGGCGAGTACGACGTCGGCGCCTACCTCTGGCTGGAAGGGATCTTCGTCGTGGGCACCGTCATCGCCGGTGTGCTCGTCTTCTCGCGGCGCGTGCGGCCGCTGCTCGCGAGGCTGCGGCCGCTGCTCGCGGCCGTTCGCCTCGACCGGCTCGTCGTCGGCGTCTACTCGGCGCTGCACGCGTACCGGCGGCACGCGGGCCTCCTCTGCGCGGTCTTTGCGCTGACGCTCGGGATCCAGGCCGTGCGCGTGCTCGCGATCTGGGCGAGCGGCGAGGCCGTCGGCATCGACCTCTCGCCGCGGCCGTACTACGTGATGGGGCCGCTGCTCTTCGTCGTCATGATGGTGCCGTTCACGATCAACGGCTTCGCCGTTCGCGAGTCGTTCTTCGTCAGTTTCCTGGGCAACCTCGGCGTCGGCGCCGACGAGGCGTTCGCGGCCGGCTTCCTCTTCTTTCTCGTCACGCTCGCAATGTCGGTGCCGGGCGGCGTGATTCTGGCCTGGGAAGGGCTACGCGGGCCGGCGCGGCCACGCGTCGACCATGGCTAGAGCCGCAGCGCTCGCCGTCCTCGCGCTTGCGTTGGCCGCCTGCGGGGGCGGCGGCGATAAGAGCTCGGCGCGTTTCGGCGAGACGCAGGAGCTCGGTGACCGGCGCGAGATGGAGGTCACGTTCGGGAGCCACGGCGCGAAGCTCTCCGGGACGCTCCAGGTGCCGAGCGCGGAAGGCAAGCATCCGGCACTCGTCTGGGTGCACGGCAGCGGCGAAGAGGCTCGCGACAGCACCGCGCCGTACTTCTTCGGCCTCGTCGATCCACGGTACGCCGTCTTTGCGTTCGACAAGCGCGGGGTCGGGAAGTCCGAGGGCCGCTGCTGCCCGCTCGACTTCCAGCTGCTTGCCGACGACGTGCTGGCCGCGGTCGACGCCCTGCGCTCGCGCGACGACGTCGACGACGACGCGATCGGCCTGCTCGGACTGAGCCAGGGCGGATGGATCGTCCCCGTCGCCGCGACGAAGTCCGACGACGTCTCGTTCGCGGTCATCCTCTCGGGGTCGGCCGTCAGCGTGGGCGAGGAGGGCCTCTATAGCGGCCTGACCGGCGACGTCGGCTGCACGCCCAGTACGCCGCGGGCGACCGTCTCGAAGCTGATGCGGGAGGCAAAGCCCAGCGAGTTCGACCCGCGGCCCTACCTCGAGCGCCTCGAGATCCCGGTGCTCTGGCTCTACGGCGCGAACGACATGAGCCAGCCCGTCGAGAAGGACCTGACGGTGCTCCGGCCCCTGAAGCGAGACGGCAAGGACTTCGACATCATCGTTTTCCCGGATGCGGACCACGCGCTGCAGCAGTGCGGCGGGGGCGCCTTCGTACCGGAGCTGCGGAGCACGCTGCACGGCTGGCTGCGTGAGCACGCAGGCTGATGGCCGAGGTCTCGGTCGTCGTCGTCACGCTGAATGCGCTACCGCTCCTCGAGCGCTGCCTCGACAGCGTGCGCGGCTACGAGACGATCGTCGTCGACCACGGCTCGACGGACGGCACGGTCGACCTCGTCCGTGAGCGGTTTCCCGAGGCTCGTGTCATCGAGCAGGAGAACCTCGGCTTCGGTGCCGGCAACAACACGGGCATGCGCGCGGCGTCGGGCGACTACTTCGTGCTCCTGAACGCCGACGCCTGGGTGCTCGACGACGCCGTCGAGAAGCTCGTCGCCTTCGCAGAGCAGCATCCCGAGGCCGCCGTGGTCGGCCCGAAGCTGCGCAACCCCGACGGCACGTTGCAGCGCTCGGTGCGCGGCTTTCCGAGCCCGTGGCGGATCGCGACCGAGTACCTCTTCCTGCGCAAGCTCGCGCCCCGCTCTCGCCTGCTCAACTCGTTCTACGGGGCGGGTTTCGACCACGAGTCCGTGCGTGCGGCCGAGTTTCTCGGCGGCGCCTGCCTGCTCGTGCGCCGCGACGCCTACGAGGCGGTCGGCGGCTTCGACGAGGACTTCTTCCTGATGAGCGAGGAGGTCGACTGGTGCTACCGCTTCCGGCAGGCGGGCTGGAAGGTGCTCTTCTATCCCGGCGCCGACGTCGTCCACGTCGTCACGTCGTCCGCCGACCCGGCCAAGTTCAGGCACCTCGTCCGCGGCCACCTGCGCTTCCTGCTCAAGCACCGCGGCGCGCGGGAGGCCGAGCGCGCCCGCCGCGTGATGCTTGTGGCGCTGCGGCTCCGCGGGTTCGCCTTCCGGGGCCCGCGCGGCCGCGCCTACCGCGAGACGGCTCGCTGGCTGCGGTCAGGTGGCGTTCGGACGCTCCTAGAATCGGACGAGTGACGGCCTACGTTCTCGACGTCGGCTGGGTGAACGGCCTGGCCGCGATCCGCCTGCTCGGCCGCGCGGGCATCCGCGTCCACGCGGTCGACCACCGCGCGGCCGCGCTCGGCTTCCGCTCCCGGTACGCGCGGCCGCTCCGCTGCCCCGACCCCGCGAACGACGAGGAGGGCTTCGCCGAGTGCCTCGCCGCCGTCGGTGACCCCGGTGTCGTCTTCCCGACGCACGACCCGCCCGTGAACGCGCTCGCGCGCCTCCGCGACCGCCTCGAGGGCTTCCGCTTCCCGTTTCCGGAGTGGAGCGTCCTCGAGCGGATCCAAGACAAGCGGATCCAGCTCGAGACGGCGGCCGCGGTCGGCGTCGGCGTGCCCGAGACTCGGTACCCCGCGTCGGCAGGCGAGGCGCGCGCTGCGGGCGACGAGCTCGGGTACCCGGTGCTCGTCAAGCCGCGCCATCCGGTCGGCTTCAAGCGGCGCTTCTCGAAGCAGGCCTTCCGCTCCGAGAGCGCGGCCGAGCTCGAGCGCGCCTACGCGGACGCGGAGGAGTTCGAGCCGATGGTGCAGGAGCTCGTCCCCGGCGGCGACGAGGAGCTCTACAGCCTCGGCTCCTACCTGCGCGCCGACGGCGAGCCGCTCGGCCTCTTCTGCGGGCGCAAGCTGCGCCAGACGCCGCCCGGGATCGGCACGTGCCGCGTCGGCGAGGCCGTCTGGGTGCAGGAGGTCGTCGACTCGGGCCTTCGGCTGCTCCGCGAGCTGCGCTTCCACGGCATCTCGCAGGTCGAGCTCAAGCGCGACCCGCGCGACGGCCGCTTCAAGCTGATGGAGGTCAACCCGCGGCTCTGGCAATGGCACGGCCTGGCGGCCGCCTGCGGCGTCGACCTGCCGGTCATCGCATACCGCGACCTCACCGGCGAGACCGTCGCCCCCGCGTCGATGAACGGCCGGCGGCGCCGGTGGGCGATCACGCTGCTGCCGGGAGAGCGGCCCGCCTTCCAGCGGCCGCCGTACGTCGAGGCCGTGTTCGCGCTCGACGATCCCAAGCCGGGGCTCGTCCACGCCGCGCGGCTGATGAGGGGCGCTCTCCGCTGATCCCCGAGGCCGTCGAGCGGCGGGCGCGGTGGGTGCTCGACACGATCGGCGCGCGTGACGTCGGTTTCGGCGACGACCTCCCGTACGGCGAGGAGGCCTGGGAGCAGGTCGAGCGCGGCGAGCGGCCTGACGGCGACGACCTCGCCGAAGCGTTCTTCCATCTCGCCCGCGTCGAGGAGCGGAACGGCGCGCGTGACGAGCACGACCGGTTTCGCGCTACGTCGTCCGGCCTCGACCCGCTCGACCCGCCGCTCGACCGCCTGCGCCGGAAGCTGAAGCTCGAGCCGCCTCGCTGGGCGGGTGCACGTTTCGCGGTCGCGCTCACCCACGACGTCGACACGCCGTGGAAGTGGACGCGCACCGGCGTGCTCGGAGCAGCCGCGCGCGCAAAGGCGGCATTGCTCGCGCGGCGGCTGCGCCCCGCCCTGCGCGAGGCCAGGGGGCTGGCGGCCGTCCCGCTGCACCGCGCGCGCCGCTCCGACCCCTACTGGAGCTTCGAGCGGATCCTTCGGGACGAGCGGCGGTTCGGCGCCACGTCGACGTTCTTCGTGATGGCCGCGCACGACCATCCGCTCGACGGCCCCGCGGGCGAGACGTACGAGCGAATCCGCCCGCGCCTCGTCGAGACACTGCTCGCGGGCGGTGCCGAGGTTGCTCTCCACGGCAGCTACGCGGCGGCGGACCGTGCCGACCGGCTCGCCGCGGAGAAGCGCAAGCTCGAGGCGCTCGCCGGCGAGGTGCGAGGGCAGCGCTACCACTTCCTGCGGCTCGACCCGCACACGAACCTGGCCGCGCTGGAGAGCCTCGGGTTCGTGTACGACTCGACGCTCGCCTTCGCCGACCAGCCCGGCTTCCGGGCCGGGATCGCGCACCCCTTCCGCCCCTGGGACTTCGAGCGCGAGCAGCCGGTCCAGCTCGTCGAGGTGCCGCTCGCCGCGATGGACGTGACGCTCGGCGAGGAGCGGTACCTGAA
>DASQWH010000235.1:0-28558 GCA_035640335.1 Gaiellaceae bacterium
GAGCTCGAGCGCCTCGAGCACGCGGGCCCACCAGCGCGTCGACTGGAGCGAGCGCTCGGCGCTGACGAGGACGCGGTCGCTGAGCGCCGCCGAGCGCTTCGCGCCCGGCGAGCCGATCTGCACGGAGACGAACTCGGCGACGCGTCTGCGCAGATTCCGGCTCCGGGGCCGCATCAGGAGCGCGAGCGCCACCGCCACGGGCAGGGCGCACGCCAGGCTCACCGCCACCATCGTCACCGGCGACTGCCAGAGCACCTCCGCGAACGGGCGGTGGTAGGGAGGTGTCGGCGTCGTCGGCAGCGCCGGCGTTACGTAGCCCGCCACAGCCGAGCCGCGAAAGCCGTCGACCCTGACGGTGACGCGAATCCGCGCGCTCGGTCCGGCGTGCGACCTGTAGCGGAGGATGTACTCGTTTGCGAGCTGGGAGCCGAGCTCGTCGTAGATTCGCGTCAGCTCCGCCGTCGAGCTCGCCGCGCTGAAGCCGCCGCCGGTGGCGCCTGCAAGGTGCGCAAGCGGCGCAGGATCGTAGCTCCGCGAGCGCACTGCGACGGAGAACACCCGTACGTGCGCCCGCCGCGCGGCGTCGGCGACGTCACCCCGGCCGATGCGGCTTCCCGTATCCGCCCCGTCCGAGAGGACGACGATCGAGCCGGCCGAGATCTTCTCGTTCCGCAGCAGCGTCAGCGCGGTGTCGACGCCGTCGTAGATATGCGTGCCCTGAGCGAGCGGCGGCGTCTCGGCCAGCGCGGCGTCGATCGTCTCCCGGTCGGTCGTGAAGGGCATTACCACCTGGGCCGTGCGGTTGAACGTCACGACCGCGAGCTTCTGGTTCGGGGCGCGCCGCGCGGCGAATGCCCGCGCCGCGGCCATGACGTCGCGGATCGCGCGGCCGCGCACGCTGTTGCTCGCGTCGAGCACCAGCACGAAGCCGACGTCCGTGCCCGCCACCGAAGCCGGGTCGACGGCGAGCCCGGACACCGGGACGCCGTTCTCGAGCACGTGCACCTGCCGGAGCGCGAGCGGCCTGCTCTCCGGGAGGGTCAGCACGAAGGCCCGATCCGGAAAGCGCGTGCCGCGCGTGCCGTTGAGGTGCACCTCGCTTGCCGCGGCAGCAGCCGGCACGGAGGCCGACGCGAGCGCGGCCAGCGCGCCGAGCAGGACGACGAGCCGCCTCATTTCGCGACCTGCTTCGGCAGCTCGGACAGACGGCCACCACGGCCGGCGTTGAAGAGGCTGACCGGGAGGCTGACGCCCCGCTTCTCGAATTTGTGCAGGAAGGTCGGT
The DNA here is from genome assembly GCA_035640335.1 of Gaiellaceae bacterium. Lineage (GTDB taxonomy): Bacteria > Actinomycetota > Thermoleophilia > Gaiellales > Gaiellaceae > VAXT01. The sequence continues at coordinate 1,285 of DASQWH010000235.1, forward strand.
CGCAGCCCGGTCGAGTGCAGGTTCCCGACGACCACGCGATCCGGGGTCACGTGGTCGACCTTGAACTCGAAGATGTCCTGCATCGTGATCACGTCCGACTCCATCCGCTGCACCTCGGTGATCGCCGTCACCCTGCGACCGCCGTCCTCGAGCCGCTCCAGGTGGACGATCAGGTCGAGAGCTGACGCGACCTGTCCTCGGATTGCGCGGACCGGCAGCTCGAAGCCGCCCATCAGCACCATCGTCTCGATGCGGGCGAGCGCGTCCCGGGGCGAGTTCGCGTGGACGGTGCAGAGCGAGCCGTCGTGGCCAGTGTTCATCGCCTGCAACATGTCGAGCGACTCCGCGCCGCGGACCTCGCCGACGATGATTCGGTCGGGCCGCATGCGCAGCGAGTTCCGTACGAGCTCGCGAATCGGAATCGCGCCCTCGCCCTCGATGTTCTGCGGGCGCGCCTCCAGGCGCAGGACGTGACGCTGGTTGAGGCGCAGCTCGGCCGCGTCCTCGATCGTGATGATGCGGTCGGCGTCGGGGATCGACGTCGAGAGCGCGTTCAGTAGCGTCGTCTTGCCAGAGCCCGTGCCGCCCGAGATGAGGATGTTGAGCTCGGCAAGGATGCACCGCTGCAGGAACTCGACCGTCTCGGCGCTCAGGGTCCCGAGGCCGATGAGGTCGTTGAGGTCGAGGCGCTTCTTGCTGAACTTGCGGATCGTCACGAGCGGGCCCGTGAGCGACAGCGGCGGAATCACGGCGTTCACGCGGCTGCCGTCGGGCAGACGGGCGTCGACCATCGGGGACGACTCGTCGATGCGGCGCCCGACCTGGGCGACCATCTTGTTGATGATCCGCCGCAGGTGCGAGTCGTCGATGAAGCGGACGGTCGTCTGGAACAGACGGCCCTGGCGCTCGACCCAGATGTCGAACGGGCCGTTGACCATGATCTCCGTGACGCTGTCGTCGGCGAGCAGGCGCTCGAGCGGGCCGTGCCCGAGGATGTCGTCCGCGATCTCGGCCTCGAGGCGCTCTTTGTCGTCCCGCGACAAGCCGGCCTCGCCTCCGAGCTGGGCCCTGATGTCGGCCGTGACGCGGTCGCGTAGGCCGTCGGCGTCCATGCTGACGTTGAACAGCTGTGGGCCGAGCTCGGAGATCACCTCGAGATGGATGCGGTTCTTGAGCTCCGAGAACGGGTCCTGGCCGGCCGGTGTCGTGACCGGCCGGGTCGTCGAGAGGCGCTCGTGAAGATCCATCTAGGCCTTCTTCCTGCGCCGGCGCCGGCGGCCGCCGTTCTTGCTGCCGTTCTCGCCGGCATAGAGGGCCGCGAGCGACGCGAAGGCACGCGCCGCTTCCGACCCGGCCTTGGACGCGACGATCGGCATCGCCTCGTTGACCGAGCGCGGGATCTCGCGGTCGCTCGGCACGAGCACGTCGGGCGCCCTGCCTACGATCGCGGCGACCTCGTCGCGTGAGATGCCCACGCGACTGTCGGCGCGGTTCAGGAGCACGCTGATGCGCTCGCGCTCATACCCCATCAGCTCGAGCGTCTCCAGGCCGAGCTTCGTGTTCTTGAGCGACAGCGAGTCGAGCATCCCGACCATGCAGACGTGCGACGAGCTGTCGATCGACGCGATCACCTCAGGCGTGAAGCCGGGTGGCGTGTCGACGACGACGAAGTCGTTCGACGCGCGCAGGATCGCGTACACGTCACGCAGGAACTCGACGCCGATCGTGCCCGCGTGATCCGGACGAGTCGGCGCCATCAGAACGCGTACGCCGGACGAGTGCGCTGTCAGGTAGCCCTCGAGCTTCTCGGCGTCCAGCGACCCCGCCGCCTTGGCGAGGTCGTAGATCGTGTTCGCCGGCGCGAGCCCGAGCGAGAGCCCGACATCTCCGAACTGGAGGTCGAGATCGACGATCACGACCCGTCGCCCCTGCTCGGCGAGGCTCACGGCCAGGTTGCAGGACGTCAGCGTCTTCCCCGTTCCGCCCTTCGGCCCGAGAACGCAGATCATCGGCGCCAGCGCCGTCCCCGTGGCGACCGCCGCACCCTGGCGGCGCGCGACCGCCTTCTGGAGCGCGAAGAGAACGCCTTCGGGCTCTTGCGGAAGCGTGACGATGTCGTCGGCACCGGCCTCGAAGACGCGCCGGACGAAGCCGTTCGGCGAGCTCTGGCAGATAACCACCACCGGGCGCTCAGGCCGCTGCTTGACTGCGCCCTCGATGAAGAGCAGCGCGCGGTCGGAGTACCCGTCGCAAGCGACGACGAGGAGGTCGGTCGGCGTTGCGTTCAACGTCGTCCAACTCTCGTCGAGCCCGTCGACGACGCCGATCACCTCGAGCTCCGAGACCGGCGGCAGCGAGCTCTCGACCACGTCCCGGTCGACGTCGGAGTCGAGCGCTATGAGTGTCTTGATCGGCACGCTCACTGCCGGCCCCCGACGACGCGCCTCGGATTGACGGTGATCGGGCGGACGCCTAGCAGCAGCGCCTCGGGCGTGACGATGCCGGGCCGCTTGGCCGGCGCGCCCGTCCGCGGCCGCAGCACGATCCACACCTTGCCGTTGTCGATCGACCACGCGAGCTGCGCGGCCTCCTCGTAACTCGTCCGCAGGACGATGTTCGACGTGTTCGCCCCCGCCGCGGCGCCGGTGCGGGCGGCGTGCGGCGTCTGCAGCACGACGACGTCCTGCATGATCACCTTCAGCACCGGTCGCGACGTCGCGCCGGCGGCCGAGTTGACGTTGAAGCCCGCGTAGACGTCGACGTGGTCGCCCGCCTGGAGCTGGCCGACCATCCCGTGCGCGGAGTCCAGCGGGATCGAGATCGCGCGCTGGTTGCCGGTGATCGTCGTGCCGATCGTGCTCTTGCCGGTCGAGGCGAAGTCGCCCGTCGTCAGCTGCGAGCCGGGGTAGACGTCGACCGCGGCGACCCGCCCGCGCAGGGTGGTCGGATCCGTGATCGCGCCCTCCTTGAGCTGGTCCTTCGGCGACTCGGTCGTCTGGAACAGCTCCTTGAGACCGACGACGTCGCCGGGCGTCCCCTTCTCGATGAGGGTCTTCGCGACGAGCACGGGCACGGGCTCGCTCGCGTTGTCGACGCTGCTCCGGTACTGGCTGAGATAGAGGAGGAGCACGAGAGCAGCCAGCAGCGCCGCGAACCCGCCGACCGTGATCGTCCCTCCCCGAGTTGCTAGCAGCTTCTGCGCTAGTTGCATGACCGACCTCCTCTAGTCCGTCATGACGGCGATGCAGCTGCCGAAGCTGGTGAAGTCACACAGCTCGTCGCCGCCGCCGCCGTCGTTGAGTCCGAAGATGTACTTGACGAAATGGCCGACGATGTTCCCCGCGTCACCGTTCGGAACGGGGTCGTCGCCGTTGCCCTCACATGGGTTCCTGAAGCCACCGCCCTGGGCCGTCCAGCCGGTGACGTAGAAGGTGCCGAGCTTCACCACCGGCACGACGCCGCTGCCGGAGCCGCCGAACGAGCCGAACGGCGTGATGAAGACGTTGAGTACGCGCGGGTCGCCCGGAGGCAGGTTCGGGAACAGGCGCCAGTTGTTGGGCGCCGTGCAGGTGGTCGGCTTCTCGGCGCCGAGGATGCGCAGGTTGAGCCCGCGCGGAACCTGGTTCGTCGCGCTCCCGGTCTGGATCGCGACGCACGGCCACGGCTGCGCCGTGTTCCAGAGCGCCGAGGCCGTCGCGGGGCAGGCGGTGCCGCTGTTCGTCGTGTAGAGCGGCCGGCAACCGAACGCAAGCTCCTCGTGCAGGTTGCTGTAGTTCGGGTCGCAGTCGAGCGACTGGTTCTGGCTGCCGCCGACGACGCGCAGCGTCACGATCGGGTCGTTGACGCTGCGCGCGTTCTGCAGCGTCGGGATGATGCCGACCTTCACGACGAGGTCGTGCGTCGTCCCGAGCTGGAACGAGTTCGCACCGAAGGAGCCGGCCTCCCAGACCTGCGCGAGCTTGATCGGCCCCGAACGTGGCTCGCTCGCGGAGAACGTGCGATGGACGACGCCGAACGAGCCCAGGCAGGGGTTGTTGCCGCCGTTGCGGCACGTCTGCCCGTTGACGGTGCCGCGCGTCTCCTCCCACGCGAGCTGGACGTCGACCGGCCCGCTGCCGGGAGCGATCGAGAAGACGTTGTTCCCGGTCGACTCCCAGCGGCCCGTCGCCGTGACGTACGTGAGCGGCTGCGAGACGCCCCCGACGATGGCGCGCACCTTGGCGCCCACTGACGTCGGGTCGGACGTGCCGAAGTCGACGGCCGCGCTGACGCCCATCGTGCACGACGCTCCGTCCGAAATGAAGTAGCCGTCGGTGCACGAGCTCGGGAACAGCGCCACGCCGCGGGCGAGCGGCGGGCTCGGCTGTGCGCCGCTCCCGCTGCTCGACCAGCCGCGGACGGCAACGATCCCGTTCGCCGAGCCGGTGTCGTAGCAGTCGACCAGCGGGTCCCCGCACGTCGTCGAGTTGGTGCCGCTCAAGGTGACGCGCACGCCGATTCGCGACGTGTTGATCGGCAGCGAAACTGGCGAGTTGCTGTTGTCCCAGACGCTGAGGCCGTTCGCGAGCCCGGTGTTGGATAGAGGTGTCGTCGCCAGGACGGCGCCGGTCTGCTCGTCGATGAACGTCGCTTGCGCCCGGGTCGGGTCGACGTCGGGAACGCCGATCGGCAGCGCGCCGCCGCCGTAGGTGAGCTGGCGGATCTCCACGCGCGCACGGGCGTTGATCGCGGGGACGGCGCTCAGACCGGGAACGAGGCCGAAGAACAGCGGCAGGTTGGACTCGGTCGCCTTGAGGTCGATTGCGCGGGCCGCGCACGGCGTGCCGCCGTCCGAGTAGTTCGTCCCGCCCTCGTTCCAGAAGCGACTCGAGTTGACGAGGATGTGGACATTGCCCGGGACCGTCGGCGGGACCTGTGAGTTGTAGGCGCCGCTGACGCCCGGATCGCCGGCGTACTTGCGCGCCTCGGCCTCGATCACGCTGTCGTTGCAGGGGACGACGAAGCGCCCGCCCCCCGCGAGCGCCCCGGCGTCGACCTGCATCTGGAGGTGCCGCTTGTGCTCGAACCAGTTGCCGACGTCGAGGACGAAGACCATGAACAGCGCGAGCACCGGCAGCCAGACGGCGACCATGACGAGGACGCCGCCTCTCTCGTCGGCCACGCGGCCGGAATAGGTCGGCAGCCGCCTCATGCGCAGCCCGCCGAGAAGTTGGTCGGCAGCGCCTCGAGCCGCATCGTCGACGAAGCCGTGAGGGTCGTCTGCGTGATGCCGGTCTTGCTGCGGATGAAGGGCAGCCAGTTGTAGTTGACGGAAACCGAGACCCGGACCGGGTCGCCGACATTCGAGGTTCCTGCCGGGAAGCTGATGCAGACCTGGGCGGGGTTCGGGACGGACGCCGTCCCGCCGTTCCGGAGCTCCGGCGTCGTGGCCTGCCCCTGGATGTATGCCTGGAGGCTGCTGCCGCCCGGGTTCTTGTTGACCGCAGCGAACCGCGCGCCCTCGTTCGCGAGATGCGTCTCGTCGATCCAGTAGTTGAACGCCTTGCCGAAATCGACCATCGCGAAGAGCAGGAGCACGAGGATCGGCAGCACCAGCGCGAACTCGACGAGCGCGGCGCCGTCCTCGTTCCTGAGCGAGAGGTGGTTAGAGCGCGTTCGCAACATTCGTGAGCGGCGCGATGACGTTGACGCCGATGGCCGTCAGTGCGGGCACCGCGACAAGCGCGACGAGGAGCAGGACCAGCGAGTACTCGACGAGGGCCTGCCCTCGTTCGGTGTCCCGTGCTGCTCGAGTTTTCAAGAATGCCTTCAACACCTCAGTCCCCTTCTTCCTCCAGTTGGCCGCGGGTCCCGGCGCCGCCCCGATTCGGGCGACGGCGCCGAGACTCCGCGTGCGGCTATGTGCGTCGGAGTGCCGCGTTCTAGAGCGCGTTCGCGACGCTGGTCAGCGTCGTGACGATGTTCGCGCCGAGAGTCGTCAGGATGGCGATCGCTGCGACCGAGACGAGCGCCAGGATCAGCGCGTACTCGACGAGCGCCTGACCGTCCTCCCGCTTGTAAGCGGCTGCGAAAAACCTAAGCATGCTCCGGTTCACCTCCCTTCCCCCAGTTCGGCGCCCGTGCAGGACGCCACCCACCGAGCCGGTGAAAAACCTCCACCGGCCCAACTCAGCCGACCGTAACTCGGACGTCCGTTTCTGGGACCACGCGAAGGGCTAGTCCTGCCTAGACGTTCGCCGGGTGCTGAGCGGGAATCGGTTCGAGATAGTTGACGCGAGGGAGCGAGGGGAATTTCCCGTGCTCGAATCCATGAAGATTTCCGCGACAAATGGCCATCTGCGTGTCGTCCGCGAGGACGGCCGCACGGTCTGCGAGCGCTGTCGAGTCGCGGCGACGCCTCTGACGCGGCTGAAAGGGCTCCTCGGTCGCGGCGCGCTGGCACGCGGAGAGGGGCTGCTCATCAAGCCCGCCGGCGCCGTGCACACGTGCTTCATGCGCTTCGCGATCGACGTTGTCTTTCTCGACCGGCACCTGGACGTGCTCGGTATCGCGTCTCGGCTCCCGCCCTGGAGGTTCAGCGGCCGGCGAGGCGCACGTCTCGTGCTCGAGCTCGCCGCCGGCGAGAGCGAGCGGCGCGGCGTCCGCGCGGGCGATCGACTCCGAATCGCCGACGCACTCGGAACGAGCGCCTAGCGATGGTCTCGCTGGCCGACGACGCCGTGTTCGAGGCACCGAGCAACCTCGGCGGCCGCCCGAGCGCGAGACCGTCCTTTGCGCGCGTCCTCGCCCTGGACGCTCGTGCCCGGCTGCGGCATATCGGCCGGCGGCGGGTCGCCGTGTACGGCCTGGTGATGCTGCTGTCGTTGCTGTGCTTCGCTCGCTTCGGGCTCAGCGGCCGCGCGCTGATCGGGGTCTTCTTCGTCACGACTCTCGTCGTTCTCTCGGCGATCGATCTCGCCCAGCGACGGCTCCCGAACCGGATCGTCCTGCCGGCGACGGCGCTCGTGCTCCTGGCGCAGCTGGTCGTCAACCCCCAGCGCGCGCTCGAGTGCGCCGTGGCGGCTTGCGGGGCGGCGTGCTTCCTGGCGCTGCCGATCCTCGTCAAGCCCGGAGGCATGGGCATGGGCGACGTCAAGCTCGCGCTACTGCTCGGTGCCGGCCTCGGTGCCGCGGTCGTGCCGGCGCTGCTGCTGGGTTTGGTCGTCGCCGGGCTTTTCTCGCTCGTGCTCGTCGCGCGGTCGGGCCTCGGTGCGCGAAAGCAGTTCATCGCCTTCGGCCCGTTTCTCGCCTTCGGCGCGAGCGCCGCTTACTTCCTGGGCTGAGCGGGCGGGTCCACCCGTTCGTCTGGCACGAACTAGACGTGGCGGTGGGGTCAGCAGAGCCGCCTCATGCTGAACTGCCTTTCATGGGGACCGAAGCCGAGATGCAGCTAAACGACACCCAGCACCGTCGACGCACTCCCGAGGAGCGGGCGATCGTCTCGTGGAGGCTCGACCAGCTGCTGCGCGCGGGGTTCGCCCTAGCGGATGCCAGGGTCGTGGCTACGCACAGGCAGGTCGATCTGCACAACGCGCTGGACCTCGTGCGGCGCGGCTGCCCGCCGGCAACGGCGCTCCGGATCTTGCTCTGAAGCCGCGCGGGGCTCGCAGCTCGCGCCCCTGGGCTCGGAGAGCGATGCGAATTCGAATCAGTCATCCCAGCCACCTGCTCGAGCTGTCGAAGGCGCTCGCCGCCGGCAACTGCCTGTCGCTCCCCGTGGGCACGGACGCGCTCGAGGTGGTCGATGTCGGCGCGGACGACGCCGCTCAAGCGGAGCGCGCGCTCGTCTTCTTTCTCAAGGCCTGGCAGATGGCGCACCCGTTCATCCGGGCGGAGCTCATCCCCTAGCGCTACCTACGCGACTTCCGAGTGCGACGGCGTGACGAGCCTGTGCTCGTACGCGTAGCGAACGGCTTCCGTGCGGTTCGAGACGGAGAGCCGCCGGTAGATGTTCGTCAGGTGGAACTTGACCGTCTGCTCGGTCAGCCACAGCTGCTTCGCGATCTCCTTGTTCGAGAAGCCCTGCGCCAGGACGTTCAGGACGCGGGTCTCGCTCTCCGTCAGGCCGGCCTCGTTCGCCCGATTCCCCTCGTCCAACACCCCGAAGGGCTGGTACACCGTGCCTTCCGCGGCCTGCCGCAGAGCAGACGCAAGGTCGCGCGGATCGATGTTCTTGCCGATGAAGGCGCTTGCGCCGTCGCGGAACGATTCCTGGATCTGCTCCGGCTCGTCGAAGCCGGAGAACATCGCCACCTTCAGCTCTGGAAAGCGCTTGCGAATCGCGCGGAGGCACGCGAGGCCGTCCATCTTCGGCATGCGAATGTCGAGCAGAACGACGTCCGGATTCGTGCCCCCGATAAGCGGGAGGACCTGAGTCCCGCACGTCGCTTCGCCGACGACCTCAATGCCGTCGGAATTCTCGAGCGCCGTCCGAATCGCTTCGAGCATAAGTCGGTGATCGTCGACGATCACCACCCGCAGGCTCCCCATTGCCGCAACTCCCGTCGAACAAATTCCCCTGATGGGAGTCACACGGTTACATAATCGGGCAGGGAGCTAAATAGGGCACGTGCCCCATATTTCGCGCCGACCTATTGACGGAATAGGTCACCTGCACCACGATTTAAGCGTGGCCGGCTAGTGGATGGCCACGCTTCTGCGGCAGATGGGGACTCTCCGGGAAACTCGTGGGCACGGCGTCGACGCCAACGCGTCGGCCGATGACCCGGCGCGCGCGAGCCGCGCCTCGGCAGCGATCCGCGTGCTCGTCGTCGAGGACCACGACCTCTTCCGCGAGGGACTGATCTCGCTTCTGGAAGCGGAGGGGCTCGACGTCGTTGCCGACGCCGGCGACGGCCGCGACGTGCTCGCGCTCGTCGAGGCTCACGCCCCGGACGTCGTCCTCATGGACCTGGAGCTCCCAGGGTACTCCGGCGTCGACCTGACTCGTGAGCTGTGCCGCAGCGATCCCGACACCCGTGTGGTCGTCCTGACCGTCTCCGCAGACGAGGCCGACGTGCTGAACGCAGTTCAGGCCGGCGCGTCCGGCTACTTGCTGAAAGGAAGCTCGATCGAGACGATCGTGTCGGGGCTGCAGGCGGCGGCGGACGGCGCGTCCCTCATGTCACGAGCCGTCGCCGCGAGGCTGTTCGAGCGGCTCCGCGCCGACGAGACGCTGGACGACGGGAACGCGCGTCACGTCGGGCTCTCGGAGCGCGAGCTCGAAGTCCTGAAGCTGATGGCGGTGGGCAAGGCAAACATCGACATCGCGCAGGAGCTCTTCATCAGCCCGTACACGGTCAGAAACCACATCTCCAGTCTGCTGCACAAGCTCCACCTGCGAAACCGGACTGAAGCCGCCGCATACGCGGTGCGGCACCGACTGGTCTAGCGGCTACCCGGGCAGCAGCGCGACCGTCACCTGCAACACGCGCCCGCGGCCGATCGTGAAGTCGGTCACCCGCGTGCCGGGCTTGCCGGTGCCGAGACGGCAGCGCCGGTACACCGACCACGTCCCGCACGTCACGCTCGGGTACGCGCGGCGGACGGCGGCTTCGCTCGAGTCGACGCCAACGCCCGAAGGCGTGCGCTCGGTCGAGCGCGTCGTCGTGATCTCGACGGCGCGGCCGCCGCGAAAGCCGACCCAGACGCGTGCGTAGTAGACGCGTCCCCCGCCCGACCCGATCGGCCGGCCGAGCTTCGCCTGCACCTGCGTCTTCGTCATCCCGAGCCAGACGCCGGACATCCCGCGCTGCGGGCGGATGACGGCTTCGGCGGCGGCCGGGAGGAGCAGGACCGCCGCCGTCAAGACGGCGGCGAGCATGCGGCGCATGTCACGAAGTTAGTCGGCGTCGTCGTCCACGCCCTCGACCCCCGAGCGGGGAGTCTCGAGCAAGTGCGCCTCGAGATCGGGACGGCTCGCCTGCCAGGCCTTGAGGTAGAGGTCGAGCTCCATGCGGGCCTGCTCCTCGCCGTAGGCCCCGGGCACCTCCACGACCACGATGCCGTCCGGGCCGACCTCGGCCTTGCAGTTCACGCGCCGTAGATACGCGAGCAGGTCCTCGACCGCATCGGGCTGGACGTGGATTCTCATTTGCCGCAGGAAAGCCTCGCCGGGGTTGATTGCCGGACATCCTCACTTTGAGCGATTTCTGCCGGTTTCACAACTTTTCGGTAGAAACGTGCGGGAACGGCCTCCCTGCGCGCTACGCTCACCCCGTGGCCGTCCTGGGCTCCCACGTCGAGCGCGAATCCGACGTCTTCGCGCGCCGTCGCGAGCGGATGCAGGCGCTCGTCGCCGAGCTCCGGGAGCGCACCGCGCAGGTCGCGCGCGGTGGGGGCGACAAGGCCGTCGAGCGTCACCGCTCGCGCGGCAAGATGACCGCGCGCGAGCGCGTCGACCGGCTGCTCGACCCCGGCAGTGCGTTCCTCGAGCTGAACGCGCTGGCGGCATGGGACCTGTACGAGGGCCAGGCGCCGTCGGCGGGCATCGTCACCGGCATCGGCGTCGTCGAAGGCCAGGAGTGCGTGATCGTCGCGAACGACGCGACTGTCAAAGGCGGCACGTATTTCCCGATGACGGTCAAGAAGCATCTCCGTGCCCAGGAGGTCGCCGACCAAAACCAGCTCCCGTGCATCTACCTGGTCGACTCCGGCGGCGCCTTCCTGCCGCTCCAGGCTGAGGTCTTCCCCGACCGCGAGCACTTCGGCCGCATCTTCTACAACCAGGCGCGCCTGTCGGCGAAGGGCATCACGCAGATCGCCGCCGTGATGGGCTCGTGCACCGCCGGCGGCGCGTACGTGCCCGCGATGAGCGACGAGACGATCATCGTCAAGGGCACAGGGACGATCTTCATCGGCGGCCCGCCGCTCGTGAAGGCGGCGACAGGACAGGACGTCACCGCGGAGGAGCTCGGCGGCGCCGACGTGCACGCGCGCCGCTCCGGCGTGGCCGACCACTACGCGACGAACGACGAGCACGCGCTCGCGCTCGTCCGCTCGGTCGTCCGCAACTTGCACCGGCGGCAGGACGCGCCGTGGGACGTCGCCGAGCCCGAGGAGCCGACGGTCGACCCGGCCGACCTCTACGGGCTGATCCCGGAGGACTACCGCCAGCCGTTCGACCCCCGTGAGGTGATCGCGCGCATCGTCGACGGCAGCCGTTTCCATGAGTTCAAGGAGCTGTACGGCGAGACGCTCGTCTGCGGCTTCGCGCGAATCGAGGGCTACCCGGTCGGCATCCTCGCGAACAACGGCGTCCTGTTCGCGGAGTCGGCGCAGAAGGGCGCGCACTTCATCGAGCTCGCGTGCGCGCGCAAGGTACCGCTCGTGTTCTTGCAGAACATCACCGGCTTCATGGTCGGGACCGAGTACGAGGCTGGCGGCATCGCTCGCGACGGCGCGAAGCTCGTGACGGCGGTGTCTTGCGCCGAGGTGCCGAAGTTCACGGTCGTCATCGGCGGCTCGTTCGGCGCCGGCAACTACGGCATGGCCGGGCGCGCGTACTCGCCGCGGCAGCTGTGGATGTGGCCGAACGCACGCATCTCCGTGATGGGCGGCGAGCAGGCAGCGATGGTGCTGACGATGGTCGGCGATGCCGATCCCGACGAGATCCGCGACAAGTACGAGGAGGAGGGCAATCCCTACTACTCGACGGCGCGGCTCTGGGACGACGGGATCATCGATCCACTCGACACGCGGCGGGTGCTCGCTCTGGGCATCTCGGCGGCGCTGAACGCGCCGATCCCGGAGACGACGTTCGGCGTCTTCCGGATGTAGGCGTGGCTTACGACGTCGTCGACGTCAGCGAGCTCGAGGGCGAAGGGCCCGGCGGGATGGTGCGCAAGGTGCGGCGCGCGCTCGGCGCCCGCGCCTTCGGGTTCAACTACTTCACGCTTCCGCCGAACCGAGTCGGGCGGGAGCACGACCACACGGACGCGGGCCTCGAGGAGGTCTACTTCGTCGTCAAGGGCTCTGGGGTGATGCGGATCGACGGCGAGGAGATCGAGTTGCTGCCCGGCCGGTTCGTCCGCGTCGATCCGGCATCGACGCGCGTCCCTGTGTCCGGCGACCACGGGCTCGAGTTCGTGACGTTCGGCGCGCCGCTCGAGGGGAAGTACGAGCCCCCGGACTGGGGCTAGCCGCGCGGTGCGCGATAGTCTCGCGCCATGCACACGATCGACCTGACCGACGAAGAGCTGCGCATCGTCCGCGAGGCCGTGCGCGCGTATCTCGACGACTTCGGCCACGAGGAGGCCGACGTCCTGCGCCTGATCAAGAACGTCCTCGCGAAGCTTCCTCGTCCCGGCTGAGTGCTGCTCCGGCTCGTCCTCTGGAACCTGGCCGACTCGAAGACGACGATTGCGGAGCTGCGGCGCTACCTGCGTGACGAGTCGGTCGACGCGTTCGCCGAGATGTCCGGGCTTCGCTTCAAGGCCTGGATCTCGGACGAGGCGACGGAGCGCTGGGGCGCGGTCTACCTCTTCGAGTCCCGCGAGGCGGCGGAGCAGGAGGTGCCGAGCCGCGCGCAGGAGCTGATCGGCAAGCCGCCGGACGTTGGTGAGGTCTTCGACGTCGAGGCGACGGTCGAGGGCCGGTTCGCGGTCGAGGAGCTCTCCCGCCGCGGGCTCGCGTTCGAGTAGTCGCTCCGCGCCCTTCTTATGGCGCAGCCCACCTCCTCCCCGTCGCGATCGTACTGGGGAAAAGCGCACGCGTGTGTGACGCGCGCAGCCCGAAACCGAAAAGCCGCTAGCGCTCGCCGATCGGCACGAACTTCCGGCCCTCGGACCCGGTGTAGTCCGACTCGGGCCGGATCAGCCGGTTGTCGGCGTGCTGCTCCATGATGTGCGCACACCAGCCGGCGATCCGACCGATGGCGAAGATCGACGTGCCCAGATCGGCCGGGATCCCAAGGTATGTATACGTCGTCGCGGCGTAGTAGTCGACGTTGACCGGCAGCTGCCGCCGCTTGTTCACCTCGTCGGCGAGACGCTCCTGGATGTCGAAGTACGCGGGCATCCCGTCGACGCTCTCCGAGAGCTCCTGCGCGAACTGCCGCAAGAACTTCGCCCGCGGGTCGACGTTGACGTACACGCGGTGGCCAAAGCCCGGGAACTTGTACTTCGACGCGAACCCCTCCTCGACGAAGTCGGGAACGCGCTCGACGGACGCGATCTCGTCGAGCATCGCCATCGTCCCGTCGGTCGCGCCGCCGTGGAGCGGACCCTTGAGCGCGCCCAGGCCGGCCGTGACCGCAGCGTGCATGTCGGCGAGCGTCGCGGCGACGATGCGCGCCGCGAACGTCGACGCATTCAGCCCGTGCTCGGCCTGGAGGATGAAGCACGTGTTCAGGATCTCCGCCGCGCGCGGCTGATCCTGGTCGAGACCCGCCATGCGCGCGAAGTTGGCAGCGTGTCCGAGCGCCGAGTCGGGCCCGACCGGCTCCTGGCCGCGGCGCCGGCGGATGTAGGCCGCCAGGATCGTCGGCAGCTTCGCGGTCAACCGCACGGACTTCGCGTACTCGGCTTCGGGCGAGTTGTCTCCCTCAGCGGGGTCTTCCACGGCAGTGGCCGAGATCACCGTGCGCAGCACGTCCATCGCCGCGCCGGCCTCAGACGTCTCGTCGACGAGTTCCTGGAGGAAGGGCGACAGCCGGCGATGCTCCGCGAGCTCGGCCTTGAAGTCCGCGAGCTCGGACTCCGTCGGCAGGTCGTCGTTGAGGAGTAGGTACGCGACCTCCTCGTACTCCGCGTTCGTCGCGAGCTCCTCGATCGGGTAGCCGCGGTAGACGAGATTCCCATCCTCGACCTTCGAGATCGCGGTCGTCGTCGCCACGACGCCCTCCAGGCCGCGCGGCTGCACCTTCGACTGATCCGGGGTTGCCATTTCTCTTCCGAGTGTAGGTGCTCTAAAGCACCAGACGCTCTGGAAACACGGCGTCGCCCGCGAAGCGCTCGAGCCGGAACGGCGTCAGGTCGAACGGCGACTCCCGTCCCAGGATCTCCTCGGCGGCGGCACGTCCGACCGCGGGCGACTGCATGAAGCCGTGGCCGGAGAAGCCGCACGCCGCGTAGACGCCGTCGTCGACCCAACCGATGATCGGGTGCGCGTCCGGCGTCATGTCGTACAGGCCGGCCCACGCGCGCGCGACCCGGGCGTCCGCCGCCGGTGGATACCGCCTTGCGAGGCGCTGCAGCCAGTCCGCGACGAGCTCCTCGTCGACGCGCTCCTCGAAACCCCACCGCAGCGTCGGCTCGACCATCGCGAGCCGCAGGCCCTCGCCGGCGCGGCGGAAGTGGAACCCGGTCTCGGCCTCGATCACCATCGGCAGATCCGCGGGCAATCCCTGAACCGGTGTCGTGTCGACGAGCTGGCGGCAGAGGGGCCGGATCGGCAGGTCGGCTAGCTCCCCCGACCACGGCCCGCACGCGATGACGAGGACGTCGCCGTTGACCTCACGCGCGTCGATCCCTTCCTGCAGGTCGACGCCGAACTCGAGCGCCCGCCGGACGAGCTCGCGCGCGACGGCAGGGGGATCGGCGACGCCGTCTTCCCAGCAGCCGTAGGCGCCAATGACGTCGCCCACCGCCAAGCCCGGAATTGCGCCGGCGTCGACGCGCTCGACCGGCACGCCGAGCCCCGCCTGGAGCGCCTGCCGCTCCTCGAGCTCCGCCAGTCCGTCGTCCGTGCTCGCGACGAAGACGTAGCCGACCTGCTGGAAGAGCGGCTCGCCGAGGTCGGCGAAGAAGCGGATGCTCTCCTGCGCGAGGCGCACCTCCGGCGCTGTCGAGAACTGCTGGCGCACGCCGCCCATCGCCTTGCCCGTCGAGCCCGAGGCGACTCCGCCGCGATCGCAGAGGACGACGTCGCGCGCACCGAGAAGCGCGAGGTGGTACGCGATCGAGGCGCCGGTGGCGCCGGCTCCCGCTATGACGATTCGAGCCATGCGTCGAGCGCCTGGCGCTCCTCGTCGCTGAGGGCGCGGAGCGGCGCCCGCACGTCGGGCTGCAACGGCAGGCCGCGGCGACCGAGAACGTGCTTGACCGCTGCCTGGAAGGGGAACCGCTCGAGCGCCGCGCGCGTCTCCCCCACGTCGCCGGTCCGGTCGCGGACGAGCGCGACGACGAGCTCGGGATAGGCGGCGGCCAGACCCGAGACTGCGCCCGCCGCTCCGCGCTCCAAGCCGGCCAGGACGAGCGACTCGGCGCCGACGAAGACGTCGAGGCCCTCGAGCAGGTACGGCTCGACGGCGTCGAACGGCGCGTTCGAGACCTTCAGGCCCGCGAGGTTCGGCGCGAGCTCACGCAGCTGCTCGACCACGGTCAGCGGGATCGAATAGCCCGTCCGCGCGCGGAACTCGTAGAGGTAGAACGGCAGCGGCCTGCAGGCCTCCGCGGCCGCTGCGAAGTGGCGCACCAGCGCCGCCGCGTCGAACGCGTAGTACGGCGGCCCGATCACGGCCACCGCGGCCGCGCCGAGCTCTGCCGCATCCGCCGCGAGCAGAACTGTGTCGGCGGTCGTCTGCGCTCCGCAGTGCACGGCCACCTGCAGGCGGTCGCCTGCCGCTTCGAGGAAGAGCCGGGCGGCGCGACGCCGCTCCTCGACGGTCAGCAGGATTCCTTCGCCTGTCGTGCCGAGCGCGAGCAGGCCGTCGAGCCCGCCGTCGGCGAGGAACTCCACGTACGGAGCAATCGCCTCGTCGTCGAGCTCTGTGCCGTCGTTGCGCAAAGGCGTGGCGGCCGCTGCCAGAACACCGTGGAGCATCGAGATGACTCTAAGCTCCGGCGCTATGAGCGGGTTGCGCACCGAATGGGACGGAGACGTCCTTCGCGTCACGCTCGCGCGCCCCGAGCGCCGGAACGCCTTCGACGCGGAGCTGATCGCCGACCTGACCGACGCCTTCGCCGACGTCGGCGAGGCGCGCGCAGTCGTCCTCGCGGGCGACGGCGACACGTTCTGCGCCGGCGCCGACATCGAGTGGCAGCGCTCCGCGATCGAGCTCTCGTTCGAGGACAACGTCGAGGACGCGCTGCGCCTCTACCGGATGCTGGAGACGGTCGACTCCTGCCCGGCTCCGGTAGTCGCCCGAATCCAGGGCTACTGCCTGGGCGGCGGATGCGGGCTCGTCTCCTGCGCCGACATCGCGATCGCCGGCGAGGACGCCGTCTTCGGTTTCTCCGAGGTCAAGCTCGGCATCGTCGCCGCGGTCATCTCGCCGTTCGCGCTCGCGCGGATCGGCCCGGGAGCGGCACGGCGGTACCTGCTCACCGGCGAGCGCTTCGGCCCCGACGTCGCCCTTCGCATCGGGCTCGTGCACGAGGTCGCGACATCGCTCGACGAGGCCGCCGAACGGGTTGTCGCCGAGCTGCTCAGCGGCGGGCCGAACGCCGTCCGTCAGGCGAAGGGCCTCATTCGGTCGGGCCCGGGGGACGGGCAGGCGCTCGCCGAGCTCGCGGCCCGGATGCGGACGAGCGAGGAGGGCCAGGACGGGTTGCGGGCCTTCCTCGAGCGGCGCAAGCCCGGCTGGCTCGCCTAGCCCGGCGTGCGGCGACTGCTGCTCCTCGTCGGCGCGACGGTCTTCGTCGACACGATCTTCTTCGCTGCGCTCACGCCGCTCCTGCCGAGCTACGCCGACGACCACGATCTCTCGAAGGCGGGGGTCGGGATCCTCGCTGCGGCCTACCCGGCGGGCGCACTCCTCGGCGGGATCCCGGGCGGCTATGCCGCCGCGCGCTACGGCGTCAAGCCGGTGGTCGTCGCCGGGCTGCTGTTCATGGTCGCCACCACGACCACCTTCGGCTTCGCCGACGACATCGTCCTGCTCGACCTCGCCCGCTTCGCGCAGGGATTTGGGAGCTCGCTGACGTGGACGGCCGGGCTCGCGTGGCTCGTGTCGGAAGCTCCGCCGCGGAGACGCGGCCTGCTGATCGGCACCGCGATGAGCGCCGCGATCGTCGGTGCGCTCTTCGGGCCGGTCTTGGGCGGCGCGGCGTCCGTCGTCGGGGTCGAGGTTGCGTTCACCGCCGTCGCGGCACTCGGGCTCGTGCTCGCGGTGTGGGCTGCGCTGACGCCGGCGGCGCCGGTCGAGCAGCCGCAGCCGCTGTCGATGCTCTGGGCAGCCGCCCGCGACCGCGCCGTTCTGGGCGCGGTCTGGTTCGTGGCCCTTCCTGCCCTGCTCTTCTCGACGATGGGGGTGCTCGCGCCGCTGCGGCTCGACGCGCTCGGGATGGGCGCGGTCGCGATCAGCGGGGTCTGGCTCGTCTCGGCGGCGATCGAGGCCGCCCTCAGCCCCCTCTCGGGCCGGGTCTCCGACCTGCGCGGGCGTCTGCTGCCGATCCGCGCCGGGCTGGCAGCCTCGGCGCTAGCGACTGCGCTCTTGCCGTCGCCCGACTCGCGGTGGCTGTTGGCGGCGCTCGTCGTCTTTGCGGGCATGGCCTTCGGCGTCTTCTGGACGCCGGCGATGTCGCACCTCGCCGACCTTGCCGAGCGGCGGGGTCTCGACTACGCCTACGGGTTCGCACTCGTCAACATCGCCTGGGCGCCCGGCCAGGCGGTCGGTGCCGCGCTCGGCGGCGCGCTCGCACGCGCGACCGCGGACGCCGTCCCGTACCTGCTCCTGACCGGAGTCTGCGTGCTTAGCCTTGCCGCCGTGAGCCCATGGAGATCCGCAAGCTCCTCGTAGCAAACCGCGGCGAGATCGCGCTGCGCATCTTCCGCAGCGCACGCGAGCTCGGTATCGCAACCGTCGCCGTCGCGGCCCCCGACGACGCGGCGTCGCTGCATGCGCGCTCCGCCGACGAGACCGTCGAGATCGCC
Organism: Gaiellaceae bacterium; assembly: GCA_035640335.1. Classification (GTDB taxonomy): domain Bacteria; phylum Actinomycetota; class Thermoleophilia; order Gaiellales; family Gaiellaceae; genus VAXT01. The sequence goes on from DASQWH010000235.1 coordinate 19,138, forward strand.
GACTACCTCGCCGCGGACGAGCACGTTCGTGCAGCGAAGGAGTCCGGCGCCGGCGCCATCCACCCCGGCTACGGCTTCCTGGCGGAGAGCCCCGGCTTTGCGGCCGCGGTCGAGGCTGCCGGCCTCGTCTTCGTCGGGCCGACGGAGGAAGCACTGCGCCTGGGAGGGAACAAGCTCGAGGCGAAGCGGATCGCGCGCGAGACCGGGGTGCCGGTTGTGCCCGAGGGAGATCCAGGCGAGATCGGCTTCCCGCTCGTCGTCAAGGCTGCGGCGGGCGGCGGGGGGCGTGGCATGCGCGTCGTCCGTGAAGCGGGCGAGCTGGAGGAGGCGCTCGCCGCAGCGGCACGCGAGGCGAAGGCGGCGTTCGGCGACGACACGGTCTTCTGCGAGCGGTACGTCGAGCGGCCGCGCCACGTCGAGATCCAGCTCCTCGCCGACGAGCACGGGAACGTCGTCGCGCTCGGCGAGCGCGAATGCTCGATTCAGCGGCGCCACCAGAAGGTGCTCGAGGAGTCGCCTTCGCCGGCGCTCGACGCCGAGCTCCGCCGGCGCATGAGCGAGGCAGCGGTGGCCTTCGCCCGCGCCGTCGGCTACCGGAGCGCGGGCACGGCCGAGTTCATGCTCGACGGGCGCGACTTCTTCTTCCTCGAGCTGAACGGCCGCATCCAGGTCGAGCACCCCGTGACCGAGCTCGTGACCGGGATCGACCTCGTCCGGACCCAGCTGGAGATCGCGGCAGGCGGAGCGCTCGACCTGGGCGGGGTGCGGCTCGACGGGCACGCCGTCGAAGGCCGCCTCTACGCCGAGGATCCGCGCAGCTTCCTGCCCCAGGCCGGCCGCATCGAGCGCCTGCGGCTACCGAAGGGGATCCGCGTCGACGCGGGCGTCGAGGAGGGTGACGAGGTCGGCGTCGGCTACGACCCGATGATCGCGAAGCTCATCGCGCACGGGCCGACGCGGGACGAAGCCCTCCTCCGCCTGCGCGACGCCCTGGCCGAGACCGAAGTCGAGGGGCTCGTCACGAACCTGCCGTTCCTGCGCTGGCTCGTGACGCACCCGGTCGTCCGCGCGGGGCGGACGACGACGTCGTTCCTCGCCGAGCATGCGCCGCTCTCGGCGCCGCCCGACCGGCTGCCGAGCGGCCCCTGGGACGGCGCATGGCGGCTGAACCTGGCGGCGCCCGAGCCGAAGGCGCCGCCGGACGTCGACGAGGCGGCCCACGCAGGCACAGCCGCCGCGAGCGGCGAGCAGAGCGCGCTGACGGCACCGATGCCCGGCACGGTGATCAAGGTGCTGGCCGCGCCCGGCGACCGCGTCGGGCCGCGGCAGACGCTGCTCGTGCTCGAGGCGATGAAGATGGAGACGCCGCTCGTGTCGCCGTACGAGGCCGTCGTGCGTGCAGTGCACGTCGCCGAGGGCGACCAGGTCACCGGCGGAGCCGTCCTCGTCGAGCTCGAGGAGTAGTCGCGCCGGGCGCTCGACCGGTCAGAAGAGCTTCTGCAGCTTGAGCGCGGCGCCCATGTCGCCGTCGATCTTGATCTTCCCGGTCATATAGGCCGTTGTCGGGTTCTCCTCGCGGGATGCGATCGCACCGAAGGTCTCCTCCGAGGCGCGGATCGTGGCGTCGGCGTCGCCGCCGCCCTCGGTGACGTCGACCTCGCCGTCCCTGACTTCGACCTTCCAGGTGCCCGCGCCCTCGATCTCGAAGACGTACGAGTTGTTCATGCCTGCCGTCTTGGCCGGGTCGACTCGGGACTCGAGCGTGTCGAAGAACTCCTTCGCAGACTGCGCCACGGCGGGCAGGCTACATCACGGGGAAACCGGCTCAGGCGCAAGCTTTCCGCGGGCGCGCGACGACGGCAGGAATGCCCCGAGCGCGACGGCGAGCACCGGCACGGCGGCGCAGACGTAGAGCGACGTCCGCAGGTCGACGGTGTCGGCGAGCGCTCCGAGCGCGAGCGCAGCGACGCCACCGAGACCGATCGACATGCCGATCGAGAGGCCCGACGCCATGCCGATGTGACGGGGCAGGTACTCCTGGCTCATGACCATCGTTATGCCGAACGTCCCTACGACGCAGGCGCCGATCACGGCCAGCGCGGCTGCGCCGACGACGCCTCCGACCGTGACGAAGACGAGCGTGAGCGGCGCCGTGGCGGCGATGCTCGCGAGGAGCACGGGCCGCAGGCCGACGCGGTCTGCGAGCGGGCCGGCCGCCAGCGTTCCGAGGCCTCCGGCGAGGAGCATCACCGTCAGCAGCTGGTTCCCGTACGCCTTCGAGTGGCCCTGCGAGACCTCCCAGAGCGGCACGAACGTGACGAGCCCGAACCACGCGACGGAGCGGAGTGCGATCACGCCCAGGAGCAGCGTCAGTGCGCGGGGCCGATCCTCGCCGGTCGCCTGTCGCCGCGAGCCGCTCGCCGGCTCGAAGCTGGCGAGATAGCGCGCCGCGGCCACTAGCAGGACGGCGACCACGAGGCACGGAACCGCGAGCAAGAGCCCGCCGCGTAGGCCGAGCAGCACGACGAGCGGCGTCGCGACTGCCGGGCCGAGGGCGTAGCCGACGTTGCCGCCGATCGAGAAGAGCGACATGCCGCTCGCGCGCCGGCGGCCACTCGTGTAGGCGGCGAACTTCGACCCTTCGGGGTGATACGCGGCGACGCCGACGCCGGAGACGAGGACGAGCACGATCACGAGCCAGTAGGTCGGTGCGGCGGCTGCGAGGGCGATGCCGATGCCCGCGACCGCGACTCCGGCCGGGAGCAGCCAGATCGCGCCGCGCCGGTCGGACCAGAGACCGAAGAACGGCTGGATGACGGACGAGGAGACCGCCGACGCGAGCATGATCGCGGCCGCGAGCGTGTACGAGAGGTCGAAGCGGTCGACGAAGAACGGCAGCAGTGCAGGCAGGGCGCCGTTCGCGAAGTCGGTGGCGAGGTGGCCGCTCGCGAGCGCGGCCATCGCGCGCTTGTCGATCTCGGCGCGCACCTCGGCCAGCCTAGCGGCGGGCCGGCTTCACGAGGCGTCACGCTGTTGGTGCTGGCCCGTGACAGACACGCGCGAGTTTCTTCAGTACGATCGAAAGTGGGTGGTGGGCCGGGGTGCCCCGGGCGGGGACGCGCGTTCTACGCGGCGCGGCGGTCGAAGTCGCGCTGCGGCAGGTAGCGCTCGATGAGCGCGTACGAGAGCTGCCATTGGGCGCGCGCGATCTGCACGCGGTTCCGCTCCAGGGCGGCGTCGCCGGCCGCGCGGGCGCGCAACGACTGGCGCTCGGACGCCAGCGACTGGATGCGCTCGAGGAGCGCCTCGACGCTCTCGACGACAGGCTGTCGCCGGAACCGGGAAGGAGCAATGGGCCGCAACCGACTCATGAACACATTGTTCATCGGCGGCCTTTCGGAAAACGTTAGGGAGCGTTCAAAGCTTTGAAAATTCTTCTCCGCGCCGACGCTAGAAAGGCCGTCGGATAGCATCGGCGCCCCCATGCGGGTTGAGGTAACTGCCCCCGATGCGACGCCCCGGCAGGCCGACGTCGTCGCCGTCGCGGTCCGCTCCGAGGACGGCTCGCTCCCGGCCGCCGCCGGCTCGCTCGGCGACGCGGTCGTCGACCGTGTCCGCCGGGTCGCGGACGAGGAACAGGTCGCGCAAGAAGCCGGCCGTACAGCCGTTCTCTACTCCGACGGGGAGGTCGACGCCCGCCGCCTGGTCGCCGTCGGCCTCGGCCCCGCCGACGAGCTCGACGCCGATTCGGTCCGCACCGCGGCCGCGGGAGTCGCCGATGCCGCCGAGCGCGTCGGCGGCACGCTCGTGTGGCTGCTCGACGAGTCCCTCCCGCTGTCCCCGACCGAGCAGGCCCGCGCCGTTGTCGACGGGCTCCTGCTCGGCTCCTACGACCCCGGCCGCTGGAAGACCGGCGCGAAGACGGAGCCGCCCTTCGAGCGGCTCGTCCTCGTCGGCCCGGACGAAGTCGCAGGCGCAGCGCAGCGCACGGCACGCGTCGCGGAAGCGGCGAACCGCGCCCGCGACCTCGCGAACATGGGCGGCAACCTGCTCACACCCGAGCGCCTGGCCGCGCGGGCCGAGGAGATCGCGAGCAACCACGAGCACGTCCGCGCCGAGGCGCTCGACGAGGACCGCGTGCGCGAGCTCGGCATGGGCGCCTTCGCCGGCGTCGCCCAGGGCAGTCACAACCCCGCCCGGATGATCGTCATGCGCTACGAGCCGCCCGCGCCGGCCGCGGACGGGGTCACGCTCGGCCTCGTCGGCAAGGCCATCACGTTCGACACGGGCGGCATCTCGATCAAGCCGTCGCTCTACATGGAGGACATGAAGGGCGACATGGCCGGCGGCGCCGCCGTCATCGAGGGCATGGCCGCGCTTGCCGAGCTGGAAGTCCCGATCCGCGCGCTCGCCGTCGTCGCCGCGACGGAGAACATGCCCGGCGGCGGCGCGTACCGCCCCGGCGACATCCTCACCGCCATGAACGGCAAGACGATCGAGATCACGAACACGGACGCCGAGGGTCGCCTCGTGCTCGCCGACGCGCTGCACTATGCGCGTGAGCTCGGCGCCACCCACCTGCTCGACTTCGCGACCCTGACCGGCGCGATGGAGCTCGCCATGGGCGACCTGTACGCGGGCGTCTTCGGCAACGACGAGCAGTGGCGCGACCAGGTCGTCACCGCGGGCGAGGCGAGCGGCGACCACGCGTGGCCGTGGCCGATGCACCGACGCTACAAGGGCTACATCGAGTCCGCCTTCGCCGACATGAAGAACTCCTCGGTCCGCCGGCAGGCGAGCCCGGCCTACGCCGCGTCGTTTCTCGAGCAGTTCGTCGGCGCAGGGCCGTGGGCGCACGTGGACATGGCCGGCACCGGCTTCTTCACGTGGCCGCGGAACGATTACCTCTCGCAGAAGGGCGGCACCGGCTACGGCGTGCGCCTCATCGTCGAGCTCGCGACGCGACTGACCGAGTGAACTTCGAGCTCTCGCCCGAGCACGAGCTCATTCGGCGAACCGTGCGCGAGTTCGCCGACGAGCAGGTAGCGCCCGTCGCCGAGGAGCTCGACCGCGAGCACCGCTTCCCCTACGAGCTCGTCGAGCAGATGGCGGAGCTCGGCCTGATGGGCATGCCCTTCCCGGAGGAGTACGGCGGCGGCGGCACGGACACGCTCTCGTACGCGATCGCCGTCGAGGAGCTGACGCGCGTCGACTCGTCGGTCGCGATCACGATGGCCGCGCACATCTCGCTCGGGACGATGCCGATCTTCCTCTTCGGGACCGAGGAGCAGAAACAGGAGTGGCTGCCCGAGCTCGCCTCCGGGCGCAAGGTGGCAGCATTCGGCCTGACCGAGCCCGGCGCCGGCTCCGACGCCGGGGCGACGCGCACGCGCGCGGAGCTCCGTGACGGCGAGTGGGTCGTCAACGGCTCGAAGGTCTTCATCACGAACGCGGGGACGGACATCTCGGCCTGCGTGACGATCACCGCGCTCACCGGCGACGGCGAGATCTCGAACCTGATCGTCCCGAACGGAATCGCCGGCTACGACATCTCGCCGCCGATGCGCAAGCTCGGGTGGCGCGCCTCCGACACGCGCGAGCTCTCATTCAAGGACGCGCGCGTGCCGGAGGGAAACCTGCTCGGCGAGCGCGGCAAGGGCTTCCACCAGTTCCTCGAGATCCTCGACGGCGGCCGCATCTCGGTCGCCGCGATGGGCGTCGGGCTGGCGCAAGGCGCGTACGACCTCGCGCTCGCCTACGCGAAGGAGCGCGAACAGTTCGGGAAGCCGATCTCAGAGTTCCAGGCCGTCCAGTTCCGCCTCGCCGACATGGCGACCGAGATCGAGGCCGGCCGCAACCTCGTCTACAAGGCCGCCTGGCTGAAGGACCAGGACCGCCCGTTCGCGAAGGAGGCCGCGATGGCGAAGCTCTACACAGGCGAGCTCGCGCATCGCGTCGCGAACGACTCACTGCAGATCCACGGCGGCTACGGCTTCATGGAGGAGTCGGCCATCTCACGGCTCTACCGCGACCAGAAGATCCTCGAGATCGGCGAGGGGACGAACGAAGTGCAGAGAATGGTGATCGCGAGACACCTCGGACTGAGTTAGGCTCTTTTCCAGTGCTCTTTCGCCAGTTCGTCAACGACGATCTCGGCTGCGCGTCCTACCTGATCGGCGATGAGTCCTCCGGGGAGGCGGTGGTCGTCGATCCCGCCTACGCGATCGAGCAGTACCTCGACGAGGCGAAGACGCGCAGGGCGCACATCGTTCGCATCCTCGAGACGCACACGCACGCCGACCACGTCTCCGGGCACGGCCGGTTCGCGCTGGAGCACGGCACGCCCGTCTCCATCCACCCGGCGGCCGAGCCGACATACGACTTCGACCCGCTCGAGGACGGACAAGAGCTCACCCTCGGCGACACGGCGATCCGCGTCGTCCACACGCCCGGCCACCGGCCGGAGCACTGCTGCTTCGAGGTCTTCGACCGCTCGCGTGGCGACGAGCCGTGGCTCCTGATCACCGGCGACTCGCTGCTGATCGGCGACGCAGCCCGCCCCGACCTGGCCTCTGCCGCCGAGGAGGGCGCGCGAGGCATGTACGAGAGCCTCGGCCGGCTGCTCGAGCTCCCCGACGGCGTCCAGGTCTATCCCGGCCACGTCGCCGGCTCGCTCTGCGGGGCCGGCATGAGCTCGATGTACTCCTCCACGATCGGCTTCGAGCGCCGCTTCAACCACAAGCTCGAGCTCGTCGGCCGCAATGCCGAGGAGTTCGTCGCCGAGACGACCGCGTCGTCCGCGCCGCGGCCGCCGAACATGGAGCGGATCGTCGAGCTGAACCGCGGCCCATTCGTGGCGAAGCAGCCCCCGCTCGAGCCCGCCGCGTCGACCGACGGCGCGACGGTCCTCGACGTACGGCGCACCCGGGACTTCGTCGCCGGCCACGTGCACGGCGCGTTCAACGTGCCGCTCTCCGGCTCCAAGTTCTCGACCAAGTCTGCGTTCGTCCTCACGGCGGACGAGCCCGTCGTCATCCACGCGTCCTCCGAGGACGAGGCCGCTCGGGCCGCGGCCGGCCTGCGCTCCGTGGGGCTCTTCGAGCTGAGGGGCTTCGTCACGGAAGCGGATCCTTCCGAGTCCCTGCAGGCGGTCAAGATCGACGAGCTCGAGGACCTCATGGGTCGAGACGACATCGAGGTGCTCGACGTGCGCGAGAAGGACGAGCGCGACGAGGGGTACATCGTCGGGACGCGGCACATGCCCTATCGCATGGTGCGGAGCTTCGCCGACGTCCTGCGGGGCGCCGAGCGGCCGATCGTCACCATCTGCACGACGGGGAACCGGGCGACGATCGCCGCCAGCGTGCTCCAGGCCGCGGGCGTCGACGCGCGCCCGGTGCTCGGCGGCGGCGTCCAGGACTGGGCCGAGCGGGGCGGCGACACCGTGCAGTTCCGCCGCTGTGGCAACTGAGCTCCGCGAGATCGTCCCGCCAGACACCGGGCTTGCGTTCCCGGCCATGCGGGAGCTGCGGCGGCAGTTCACGAACGAGGAGGAGTTCGTCGCGCGTGTGGACACCGTGCTGCGCGCGGAGGGCTACCGGCTCGTAGGGATCTTCGAGGACGGCCCGCACGCCGTTGCCGTCGCGGGCTTCCGAGTCGGGCACATGCTCGCCCGGGGCCGGTACCTGTACGTCGACGACCTCTCGACGCTGCCCGAGGCACGGCGGCGCGGCTATGGCCGGGAATTGCTCGACTGGCTGGCCGAGGAGGCCCACCGCCTCGGCTGCGAGCAGCTGCATCTCGACTCAGGAGTCGGCGGCGACCGCGTCGACGCCCACCGGCTCTACTTCAACGCCGAGCTGCAGATCACGGCGTACCACTTCGCGAAGCGCCTCGACGGCTAGGCCGACGCCGCGAGTAGCGCCTCGCCCTCGCGCACGTACGCCGCCGCGCCGACCGAGCGCCAGAAGGCGAGCGCCCGCCCGAGCTGCGCATCCGCCTCAGCGCGCCGGCCCTCCTCGACGAGCTTCCTTGCCGCCTGCAGACGCGCGTACGCCTCCCCGGGCCCTGTTCCGATCTCGGCATATACGTCGGCGGCGGTGGCCGGGTCGCCGGAGACATACGCAACCGCAGCGCGCCGCCACGGAGTCGACTGCGGTCCGCTCGCGGCGCCGTCGAGGAAGCGAACCTCGCGCCCGACGCGCGGAATGACGACAGCGGCGTCGCGCATCCACTCACCCTCCGCCATCAGCCCGCATCTCTGCGCTTCCCACCCCGCGAGGGCTTCGTCGAGGAGACGCGCGGCGCGCGCCGGATCGGCGTCGACGATCACGCGTGCACAGAACGCAAGCGCGGGCCACACAACTTGCGGATCCTTCGCCGCGCGCGCGAGCTCGAGCGCGCGTTCGGCATCCTGGCGAGCACCGGAGACGTCTCCTCGCGCGAGCCGCATCCGGCCGCGAAGCCAGCGGCAGGGAGTCTCCATCCAGAACGGGTACCGCGTGAAATCGTCGATGAGCTCGTCGAGGCGCCGAGATGCCTCGTCCCAGTCGCCCTGCTCGTACAGCGGCCATACGGCCTCGCCCTCGAGCCAGCGGAGCCAGTCGGCGAGGCCGAACCGTCGCGCGATCCGCCGAGCCTCGTCGAGCATCGCTGACGCGCGGTCGAGCTCCCCGAACGCGTTCAGCGACGACGCGTAGTTGCCGTATGCGCGGGCGGCCTCGACAGAGTTGCTGGCGACCGCGAGCTCGATGCTCTGTTCGATCTCCGCGAAGCCCTGGTGATCGCCGATGCTGAGGCGGGTAGTGCCGACGTTGTCGAGTGCGTGCGCCCGCAGCTCGTCAAGGCCGAGCTCGTCGGCCATGGCAAGGGCATCCGTCCCGTACCGGATCGCGCGCTCACTGTCGCCGGCGAGCATCCAGAACCGTGAGACGTTGGCGACGACGTATGCCTTCGAGTACGAGCTCGGCTCGTTCTCGACCAGCGGCTGCGCCGCCTCCAGGTGCTCGAACGCCTTATCGCGCTGGCCGTGCAGCCAGTAGGTCTCGCAGAGGAGAGTCTCGGCCTCGGCAGCCTTGCCGTTCGCGCCCGCCGCGAGCAGCCGGTCACGCGCGGCTGTCAACACGTCCGGAGCGCTTCTGATGTCGGTGTTGTTGAGGACGCGTCCGTAGCGCAGGAGGAGCTCGGCCAGAGCCGGGTCGTTGTCGGGCCATGTCGCAACGGCCGCCGCGTAGAACCTCCGCGCAGCGGGGTACGCCCCGAGCGCGAAGGCCCGGTCGCCGGCCTCATGGAAGGCCAGCCGCGCGCGCGTTTCGAGCGCGGATGTGTCGGCTCCCGCGGCGCGGGCGAGCTCGAGCGCGCTGGAGTAGTGGTGCGCCAGCATCTCGGCGTGGTCCTCGGGGCGGCCAAGTCGCTCGATCCA
>DASQWH010000236.1:0-17421 GCA_035640335.1 Gaiellaceae bacterium
ATCCGCGTCGTGCAGGCATTCCGGCGCGAGCGGCGCAACCAGCGCAACTTCGAGGAGGTCAACGCCCACTACCGGGAGGCGAACCAGCAGACGGTCCTGCTGAACGGCCTCTATTTCCCGTTCGTCGACTTCCTCTCGGCGCTCGCGACGGCGGTCGTCATCGGTTACGGCGGCTGGCTCACCTCGCAGGGTGAGATCAGCGTCGGCACTCTCTTCGCGTTCATCCTCTACCTGTCGAACTTCTTCGACCCCGTGCAGCAGCTCTCGCAGCTCTACAACACGTTCCTGGCCGCGGTCGCGGCGCTCGACAAGATCATGGAAGTCATGGACGAGGAGCCGCAGGTGCGGGACAGCCCGGAGGCCCGGGAGCTGCCGCCGATCCGAGGCGACGTCCGCTTCGACGACGTCCGTTTCGGCTACGGCGACGGCCCCGAGGTGCTGCACGGGATCGCACTCGACGTCCCCGCCGGCACGACGGTCGCGCTCGTCGGCCACACCGGCGCCGGCAAGTCGACGATCGCGAAGCTCCTGGCGCGCTTCTACGACCCGCGCGAGGGGGCGATCACGATCGACGGCATCGACCTCCGCGATGTGACGCAGGCGTCACTCCGCCGCCAGCTCGGCGTCGTCCCGCAGGAGGGCTTCCTCTTCGCCGGCACGGTCCGCGACAACATCGCCTTCGGCCGGCCCGACGCGTCTCCCGAGCAGGTAGCGAGTGCAGCGCGCGCCGTCGGGGCGCACGACTTCGTCATGGCGCTCGAGGACGGCTTTGAGACCGACCTGCAGGAGCGCGGCACGCGCCTGTCGCTCGGCCAGCGGCAGCTCGTCGCATTCGCGCGGGCGCTGCTCGCAAACCCGCGCATCCTGATCCTCGACGAGGCGACCTCGTCCGTCGACATCGGCACGGAGCGCAAGATCGAGGAAGCGCTGGGCACGCTGCTGGCCGACCGCACCGCGTTCGTCATCGCGCACCGGCTGTCGACGATCCGCAACGCCGACCTGATCGTGGTGCTCGAGCACGGGCGCGTGATCGAGCAGGGAACCCATGACGAGCTGATGGCCCGCCAGGGCCTCTACACGTCGCTCTACGGCGACTGGGCCGAGGTCGCCTGAGCCGGTGCCGTTGCCGCTCGAAACGGAGCGGCTGCGGCTTCGCGAGGCGACCCTCGCCGACCTCGGGGTCTGGCACGAGATCGCCCATGACGCCGAGCGCGCCTGGTTCGGCGAACCGCAGGCGACGCTGGACGAGTCGCGCGCGAAGCTCGAGCTCCGCATCGCGCACCAGGAACGCCACGGCTTCAGCCTCTGGCCCGTCGAGCTGAAGGCGAGCGGCGAGGTGGTCGGACTCGCCGGCCTCGTCCACCTCGAGGACGGCCCGGAGATCGAGGTCGGCTACCGCTTCCTCGAGCCGCACTGGGGCAACGGCTACGCGACCGAGGCTGCTCGAGCCGCGATCGCGTTCGGCTTCGACGAGCTGCGCCTGGACCGGATCGTCGCCGTCACGCTGCCGGACAACTATGGCTCGCGCCGGGTACTGGAGAAATGCGGCTTGACGCTCGTCGGGCCGACCTTCGCGTACGGCTATCCGCACGTGAAGTACGCCATCGAGCGAAACTGAGGGCCGTGGCAGTCGACGACGAGACCGAAGAGCGAATCGACCACCCGATCCCGGAGGAGGCCGAGCGCGAAGCGCGCCTCACTCCGGCCGAGGCGGTCGAGCGGATGCGAATCACGCTGCCCGTCCGCGGCAACCGCAAGCTGCGGAAGCTGCTCGACCGCGTCAACGGCGACCTCCAGCTGAAGGCGTGGTGGCACTCGTCGAACGTGAACGCCGTCGCGCGCATGGAGATCAACGACCACTCCTGGGTCCACGTCCAGATCGTCGCCAACATCGCGCTCAAGCTCCTGCGACAGCTCGCGAAGAACGGCGTCGAGCCGGGCATGGTGCGCGACTACGGCCTCGACCAGGAGGACGCCGAGATCGTCGTCGCGCTCGGCGCCTTCCTGCACTGCGTGGGCATGGCCGTGCATCGCGACCGGCACGAGGACATGAGCCTCTTCCTGGCCGAGCCGAAGATGCGGGAGCTGCTGGACGGGATCTACGACGAGCCCGACCTGACCGTGATCACCGTCGAGGTGCTGCAGACGATCACGAGCCACCGCCAGGACGGTCGCCCGCTGACGATCGAGGCCGGCATCGTCCGCGTCGCCGACGCGCTTGACCTCGCGAAGGGACGGTCGCGGATCCCGTTCGAGCACGGCCGTGTCTCGATCCACTCGCTCTCCGCCGCAGCGATCGAGGAGGTCGTGATCACGGACGGCAAGGACCGGCCGGTGACGATCGAGATCCTCATGAACAACTCGGCCGGCATCTACCAGGTCGACGAGCTGCTGAAGGCGAAGCTGAGCGGCTCCGGCCTCGAGCCGTACGTGGAGGTCGTCGCTCACATCGACACCGAGGCGGAGAAGCGGCTGGCCCCGATCTACCGCCTCGAAAGCTAGAATTCGCCTCGTTGCGGGGTCGTCTAACGGTAGGACGCCTGGCTCTGGACCAGGTAGTCTAGGTTCGAATCCTAGCCCCGCAGCCTGTGAAAGCCCCGCAATTGCGGGGTTTTTCGTTTAGCCCCCATGCCCGTGCGCGCCGCCCTGCTGTCCTACTTCGAGAACGAGGACCTGCCGCGCCTGCTGCAGGCGCTCTCGGCAGCGGGCATGCCGGCGGACGTGCGAGTGCACGTCGGCACCTTCGGCGTCAACCAGGACGTGAGCGAGCTGATCCACGCCCAACCGAGCCGCCGCTACTCGCCGATGTTCAAGACGCAGCGGACCGCGGCCTGGGAAAGGCGGCGCCTCACGCCGCGCGAGGAGCAGCTGGTCGGCCCGCGCTTCCGCGGGCCGGTACCGCCCGAGAGCCGGATCCTGCAGCTCTCGACGGCGCAGCGGCTGGCCTGGGGGGTCGAGATCGGACGGCGCTACCGGGACACGATGCGAGCGGCGCGGCGAAGCGGAACGCGGATCGACTCGTGGCAGCTCGACGAGCTCGCCACCCAGCTCGCCGGCTCGCAGGGGCGCCAGTACCGCGAGTTCGTCCGCGGGATTCTCCAGGGGCTCACATTTGGCCGCAGGGTGCTCGGCGACCGCGAGGGCAAGGGGTTCGTCTGGGGCACGCGGCGGGCGCTCCGGCTGGCCTCGCTGCCTGTGAACGCTGAGCTGACCGCCTTCTGGCGCCAGCTCGACCGGGCGTGCTTCCGCATCGTCGGCGAGGAGTACCCGGATTTCGTCGGCGACCCGCGCCGCGCGGCGCGCACCTGGTCCGACGGCCAGCGGGCGCTCGCGTCGGGCGGGCCGGTGCGACGGGCGCTCGCGGGGCGCTACATCGCGGGCATGACGCCCGGGTACCGCATCGGGCGGGGCCTCGGCGGCAACGTGCGCGGGCTCTCCCGGGCCGAGGTGAACCGCTGGCGGAACGGCTACGTCGACGAGCGGGCCCGCATGGGAGTGGCCGGCTTCGGCGAGTACCACTTCGTCTTCGAGAACAGCCGGACGTTCGTGATGCAGGACGCCTGTCGCGCGGTGGCGCGCGGGATGGCCGTGCGCTAGCCGCCTCGCTCAACTCGCGGCCCGCCCGAGCCGATACCTCCACTTGGTTTGGGTTTCGAAGTCCCGGAAACGGCTTTTGCGATGGCATCGGTTGCCCTTGGCGTCGTGTTGCTCGCCCTGAGCATCCTCGTGTTGATGTGGGGCTTCCCCGGTCTGCCCACGCGGCGCGACTGAGTCCCAGGCATAGCGGACTTGTCCGCCGCCGCACTTTTCCGTAGATAGTGCGGCGCAATGCGACAAACGCGCACCAGGTGGCGCCTGCACGTGGCGCTCTTCCTCGGTGTCGGGCTCGCCGCGACCGGTGTCGGCCTCGTCGCCTACGGGACGAACGTCTTTCGCGAGCTCGAGCTCGACACCGTCGACGCCCGGTTCTCGATCAGGGGCGAGCAGCGGCCGCCCGAGAACGTCGAGGTCGTCGCGATCGACGACATCACCTTCAGCAGCTTCAACAGCCGGCAGGAGAACGTCCGCTACCCGTTCCCGCGCCGGTACTTCGCGAGGGTGATCGACAGGCTCGCCGCGGACGGCGCGAAGGTGATCGCCTACGACATCCAGTTCACCGAGCAGACCGACCCGGAGAACGACAACGCGCTCGTGCAGTCGGTCGCGGATGCGCGCAACGTCGTGCTGGCGACGACCGAGGTCGACGCGCGCGGGGGCACGAACGTCTTCGGCGGCGACGAGGTCGTCAGGCAGGTGGGCGCACGCGTCGGGAACGGGAACTTCCCGCTCGACCCGGGCGGCGTGATCCGGCGCGTCGCCTACAGCGTCGACAAGCTGAAGAGCTTCTCGCTCGTTGCCGCCGAGCGGGCGACCGGCAAGACGATCGGCAAGAACGACTTCCCGGGCGGCTCGACGTGGATCGACTATTCGGGGCCCGCGCTCACGATCAAGCCGTTCTCGTTCTCGGACGTTTACTACGGCCGCGTGCCGAAGGGCTCGTTCCGCGACAAGATCGTCGTCGTCGGGCCTTCGGCCGTCGCGCTCCAGGACATCCATCCCACTTCGACCGACAACGCCATGTCCGGCGCCGAGATCCAGGCGAGCGCGATCAACACCGCCCTGCGCGACTTTCCGCTCCGCAGCGTTCCTGGAGAGCTGACGCTGGCGCTGATCATCCTGCTCGGCCTCCTGGCCCCCGTCGCGAGCCTGCGGCTCACCTTGCTCTGGACACTCGCGCTCGGCGTCGCGGCCGCGGCCGCGTACCTCGTCGCCACGCAGGCGGCCTTCGAGGCCGGCCACGTGCTCTCGTTCATCTACCCATTCGGGACACTCGTCGCCTCCGTGGTCGGCGCGCTCGGCGCCCATTACCTGCTCGCCGCGTTCGAGCGAGAGCGCGTGCGGGAAGTCTTCTCGCGCTTCGTGCCGGAGACGGTGGTCGAGCAGGTGCTCGCGCGCGCCGACGAGGATCTGCGGCTCGGCGGCGTCACGCTCGAGGGGACGGCCATGTTCACCGACCTGCGCGGCTTCACGACCTTCGCGGAGTCGCTGCCTGCGGCGCGCGTAATCGAGGTGCTGAACGTCTACCTCAGTGAGATGAGCGAGGCGATCATGGAGCACGGCGGCACGCTCGTCGCGTACATGGGCGACGGTATCTTCGCCGTCTACGGCGCCCCGATCGAGCAGGCGGACCACGCCGACCGGGCACTCGCGACCGCACGAGAGATGCTCACGCTGAGGCTGCCGCGCGTGAACGCGTGGCTGCGCGAGCAGGGCATGTCCGACGGCTTCCGCATGGGGATCGGGCTCAACTCGGGCCCGTTCATGTCCGGCAACGTCGGTTCCGAGCGCCGGCTCGAGTACGCGGCGATCGGCGACACGACGAACACGGCGGCGCGGCTCGAGGGGATGACGAAGGGCCAGACGCACTTCCTCTTCTTCTCCGACACGACGCGCGAGGCGCTCACGAACGACGTCGACGACCTCGTCTTCGTTGACGAGTTCGAGGTGCGCGGTCGGCAGGGCAAGGTCAGGATCTGGTCGGTCGAGGAGGCGAGCGTCGAGGCGTTCGAGGCCGGCCGGTGAGCGCTTCGCGTTTAGGCGCGAGCGAGGTAGCTGCGGCCGGCGCGCACGAGCACCGACTTGCGGCGCTTGAAGTCGAGCACGAGCACGACCCCCTGCGTGACGCGCGTCAGCGTGCCGTCGCAGCGGTCGACGACCAGCCAGCGGGTGCCGCGAACCGTCGCCGAGCTGTAGCGCCCCCGCGTCTGGAAGCGGCCCTTGCCGCTGCCCCAGAGCCGGCGCACCGGGCGCCGTGGCGGGCGCCTGGCGGCTGGTGAGTCGACCGAGCTCGCCGACGACGTCCGCCGCCGGCAGAGCCCGAAGTTCCCGCCGCCGAGGATGAGCTGCATGACCGCGCGGTTCGCGCGCCGCTGCCGGATCGTGAAGATGCCGTCGAAGAACTCCGCGCTGTTCGTCTGCGTCGCCGTGACTGCGGAGACGAGCCGGACCGTCCCGCGGGTCGCGTCGACGGTTGTCCCGACCGGGATCTCGGTCACGTGCGCCAGCAGCACGAAGCGGTCGGACCCCGGCACGCGGATGAGGACCTGGCCGCGTACGGGCACGACCCCGGCCAGCTCGCCGGGAGCCGGCGGCTGAATGACATCGGTTGTGCACTCCTGGATGTCGTCGGCTGGGTTCCCGAGCGTGCTCACGGCGTCGACGCCGACGATGTTCGTCGAGTCCTCGTCGCCGAGCGTGTAGCTGCCGGTGTAGCGGTGGGTCTCGCCGGGATCGAGGAGTCCGTTGCCGTTCACGTCTCCGCTCTGGTACGTGAGCAGGAAGTCGTCGCTCTCGTTGCCGGGCGTGCCCGCGTCGGCATCGAAGCGGGTCACCCTCAACACTTCGTCGCCCGTGTTGCGCACGGAGCCGACGATGTCCGCGCGACTACCGGGCGGCAGGCGCTCCGGGCACGTCTGGCCGACGATGACCGAGGCCGTCAGCGCGCTGCGCGACGAGGCCGCCGAGCTTCCTACGGGCAGCGTCGCGACGACCAGCACGCCGAGGCCGCCCAGGAGCACGGCGACGGTGAGCGGTGCCGTGCGCCTCGTGCGGATGCTGGTCGCCAGGTTTCCCATCGCGTCTCCCCCGGGTGCCCACAGCCCCCGCCTCGCCGATGCGGGGCTCGTCGCCTGCCCAGTGTTTACAGGGTTTCGATACACGATTCAACGCGCTCGGCTTGCTCATCGTCGGTCGAACGCTTTAAGCTGCCGCCTCCGATGGCGCTCTTCCCGCCGCTGCCGCCGTTCACCGACCTTGCCCGCAGATCTGCGGCCGAGTTCGTCGGCACGTTCGCGCTGGTCTTCGTCGGCGCGGGCGCCGTCCTCTCGGCGGGGCCCGAGGCCGGAGCCGGCAACCTCGAGATCGCGCTTGCGCACGGTCTCGTCATCGGCGTAATGGTGTCGGCAGTCGGCCACATCTCCGGCGGCCATTTCAACCCGGCCATCACGCTCGGGATGCTGCTGACGCGGCGGATCTCCGTCGTGCTCGGCGTCGTCTACTGGCTCGTGCAGCTGGGCGGCGCGGCGCTGGCCGCGTTGCTGCTCAAATGGATCTTCCCGGCCGACACTGAGGCCGCGCTCGGCGCGCCGGCGCGCGGAGGAGGCATCGACGTCGGCCCGGCGCTTGTCGTCGAGGCCGTCCTCACCTTCTTCCTCGTCTGGGTCGTGTTCGCGACGCTCGTCGACCCGCGCGGCACCTACACGGCGATCGCCGGGCTTGCGGTCGGCTTCGTGATCGCGTTCGACATGCTCATGGGCGGTCCGCTAACCGGTGCGGCGATGAACCCCGCGCGTGCATTCGGCCCCGAACTCGTCGCGAACACGTGGGACGACTTCTGGATCTGGTACATAGGCCCGCTCGCCGGCGGTGCGATCGCGGCACTGCTCTACGACGAGATCTACCTGCGGCGGGTCGGGCCGGTGCCCGTCGGGCCGCCCGAGACGGGCGTCGAGGAGCCGGGCGCGGGCATGGCGGCAGCCGAGGTTCGCGTCGGCGAGGTCACGCCGCCGCCTCCGCCGCCGCCGCCTTCCAGCTAGCTCTCGGGTTCCTTCAGGCAGTCGAGCACGGTGTTCCGTAGCTTTTCGCTCGCGGGCCGGTCCCACGTGAGGAGCGCGTTGCCTCGCTGCTGCAGCACCTGGTCGCGGAGCTCCGGCTGGTTCTGCAGGAACCGCGCTCGCTTGTCGTACTCCTGCTTGGCGGCGGCCTCGTTCGTGCCGAAGAAGATGCTCACGCCCGTGGTCTGGTCCTGGAAGAAGACGGCCAGAAGCTCGCCGGACGGCTGCGGATCCCCGGGTGCGACGATCGTCTTCTCCATCGCGCTCAAGCACTGGTTGGTGGCCTGCGCGTCGTAGGTCTTCGAGCTGCCGCCTCCGCCACCACCGCCGCCGCAGCCGGCGAGCGCCAGGCAGGCCACGAGCGCGACTCCGTACCGCACGTTGTGGGGGAGCGCTGCCAAGGAGGAGCTAAGCCTAGATGAGCAGTCCTAGAGTGCTCGGCGCATGGTCGAGACCGAGTGCGTCTTCTGTGAGATCGTCGCCGGTCGGCTCCCGGCGCGCATTCTCTACGCCGACGACGCGGTCGTCTCGTTCCTCGACATCGCGCCGGCGACGGTCGGGCACGCGCTCGTCGTTCCACGCGCTCATCGCCGCGACCTCTGGGACATCGAGGACGGCGAGCTCGTCGCGGTCAGCCTGGCCGCCCGCAAGGTGGCGCGCGCGCTTCGCGATGTCGTCGGCGCGCCGGGGATGTGGCTTCACCACGTGTCGGGAGCAGCCGCCGGCCAGGACGTCTTCCACTACCACGTGCACCTGATTCCGCGGCATGACGACGATACGGTGCAGCCCGGCTGGGGCGGCGCGCCGTGGCGTCGGCCCGCCGTCACCGAAATAGAGCTCGACGGAATTGCCGAGCGTGTCGCCGCGAAGCTCGGCCGGAAGTGATGATCAAGCCGACGCTGCGAGCCGTCGCTGTCGGTGCCAGCGGAGGACGCCAACTGCGAGCATGCTGGTCAAGCCAAGTTCCGCGAGCAGAAGGAACGACGCGGCGAGCATGTTCGCGAACCAATGCTGAGGCTCGAGGCAAGAGAACTTGTCTCCGCCCACCGACACCTCGTACGACCCTTTGCAGTAATCGACGGTTGACTGGTACCCCCGGTACGCGAGGAGCGCGATGATCCCGGTCCCGAAACCGAAGATCGCGATGGCAAAGCGGATCGGCACCGCACGGCCCAGTAGATAGAAGCCGACCAGCACGCCGGCGACGAGCGCGCCAACGAAGGCAAGCCATTCAAGCGAGTCGTGGAGCTCCAGCAGAAAGTCGATCACGGCTCGACTCTAAGGGCGACCTTCCCTTTCCACGCGCATCTCCGGACCGCTGCGCGCGGGGGAGCCAGTGCACGGCCGATGAGCCGCGAGAGTGACGACGTCCGCCTGCCGCGCCTCGCATCTCATGCGCGTGCTCGGTACCCCCCGCGAGGGATCTTCCTTTCAACAGCGAGAGACCGGGCCGAAGCAGGTGCGACGGGCATCTGCGACTGCCTTGAGCGGCGAAACCGACACCAATCAAGGAGGACGCAGATGAGCGCCAAACACAAGGGGATCGGCATCGCCGGAGTGGTTTCCGCCGCGCCCTTGCTGCCGCACGCGGTAGGCGAGGCACAGGCTGTGCATCCCGTTCATGCCGCTTCGTTCGGACTCTTAGGGCTCATGGCATACCTGATCGCCGCCGAGCTGCGAGGAAGGTCGAAGTAACGAGTGCACTGGTTGGCGCTGCTGGGGGTCGCCGTCCTAGCACTCGATTTCCAGAACGTCCTGTCGCACTGGCGTGGCTGGGTGCTGAAACCGCCGTTCCGTCGCTCGGACGACTTCACGATCCTCGTCCCCCTGTACGGCGACCCGAAATACTTCCGCAACCGCGACGAGCTTTTCGCGAGGCAGAGCAACGTCCTCTTATGCCTAGATGTCAGCGACCCGCGTATGGCGGACTTCGCGAAGGTCGCGGTTGCCCTCGGATGGCGCGTGTTCGAGACGATATGCGAGCACCTTCCGCCGGGTCCGTCTGAGCTCTGCCTCAAGGCGTTGCAAGCTGGGGTAGTCACGACGGGCTACGTCGTGCGCTTCGACGGGGACACGTATGCGCCAGTCGACCTCGGTTACGCAATAGCGGCGGCTGAGGAGGCCGACGCCGACGTCTGCAGCGTGAAAGTTCTGCCGACCGCGCGAGGAAAGGTCGTCGAAGCCCTGCAGGACATCGAGTACGACATGTCGATGATGTCGCGCCACTTCCGACCGTGGACGACGAGCGGCGCATGCATCATCGCCAAGCGCGACGCAATGCAGCACATTCTCGAGCATCACTCGCATTGGTTCCCCGGCGAGGACATGGAGACAGGTCGCATCGCCATTCACTACCGCATGCGCGTCCGACACATCGACTTCAAGGTCTACACCGATGTCCCGGACAGTTGGCGGGCGCTCTTTCGCCAGCGCCGGATGTGGTGGGCCGGGAATTTCCGCCATGTCGTGGTCAACTTCGACAGCAATCTCCGGATGCCGGCGTGGGTCCTCTATTACGTCTTTCTCGTGTATGCGCTGGCCGCAGGCAAACTGGATCACCTGCTCGGGGCGACGTTGTCCGTGATGCCGCCCTTACTCCTGATCTACACCGGCATTTCTGTGCTCGCGAACTGGCAGGTGCGGAGTCGCTGGATGATCGCGTATCCGTACTACTCGCTCCTCCAATCGGCTCTGATGCCGTTCTTCGGCCTCCTCTTCTACGTCCGAATCGCTTGGAAGCGCAGAACGCTCGGGCGCTACGTGATCGGATTCCGGCGCCCACCCGCCTTTGCGCGGGAGACGTAGCTCACTTCACCTGTTCCGGCAGCCCCGTTTCTACCGGCGCGCCTCACCGCTCGAGGTGACGCCCAGGCACCGCACGTGCATTCCTGGCACGGCCCGGACAGCAGCACCTCAGGTCGGGCTCGCCCATGGCTCTCGCCGAAAACCCACAGGCGAAGGTGTCCCGAGGCGGTGCGCGCCATGCCTTCGGCGTGGCGCTGCACTTTTCGCCCGACACCTCAGGTCGGGCTCGCCCCATGGTTGTCGCAGAAACCCACAGGAGAAGCAGTGTCCCGAGGCGGTGCGCGCCATGCCTTCGGCGTGGCGCTGCAATTTTTCGCGCCGGAGGCGCGAAAAAGGCGCATACGGGATTCGAACCCGTGCCGCCGCCGTGAGAGGGCGGTGTCCTAGGCCACTAGACGAATGCGCCGGGGGTTCGGATTGTAGCGGCGGCGGGTACGAGTCGGCCGTGTTCGGGAAGCTGTTCACGAAGCTCTTCGGTGGCGCGCGGAGCGGCGATGTTCACCAGCTCGACCGCGAGGGCGACCCGCGTGGCGGCGTGCAGACCGAGGAGTACCGGCAGGCGGATCCGCGCGACATCGTCGAGGAGGACGGCGTCGTCATGGCCGCCCCGGGCGGCGCGCCGCAGGAGGACGACTCGGCGTCAGAGCGGCGATCGCGCGACCGCGAAGAGAGCTAGCTACCTAGCTGCACGAGCTGGCGGATCGTACCGGCGCGCTGGTGCCGCGCCTCGATGCCGAGCTCGCCGCCGTGCGGCGCCTCGATCACCCACTCGAGCTTCGCCAGGTCGGAGGTCGCGTCGTCAGTCCCCCACCAGAGCGTGCTGCGCTTGTGGACGCGGCCGTCGAGCTGCCCGGCCTCCACCTTGGGGTCGCCCGCCAGGAGCTTCGCGCCCTCGGGCAATGTCAGCTCGACCTCGAGCGGCCGCACCGCCTTCCGCTCGAGCGCCTTCTCGGTCACGTTTGTCGGCAGCCAGCCGGTGTTCTGAAGGACGAGCCGCACGCGGTAGGCGCCCTCCCCCACGCTCTCCACGTCCAGCGAATGCTGCTCCAGCAGCGGCGAGACGAGCAGGTGGAAGAGGGCGAAGTCCGCGTGCGGGTCGACCTCTCGCTGCAGGAACTTCGGCGGCACGTTGCCCCAGCAGTACATGACGTCCCAGCCGCCGAGCTCGACCTCACCGAGCTGCGGGTGGTCGAAGCGGTACCAGTCGACGTAGCCCTTACCGTCCAGCTCCCGGTCGTTCCACGCGAGGAGCTTGAGGTCGTCCTCCGGGGGGTGGTCGCGGAGCCACTCGATGTACTGGAAGTCGGCGATGCCGGCCTCCCGCTGCGGGCTCCAGAACTCCGTCGTCCACGAGAAAACGCCGAGGTAGTCGTAGAACCAGTCGTGTGCCGAGCCCTTGATCGTCTGCTTGGGCTCGTACTTGAACTCGTGGAAGACGGAGACGGCTGGGTAGCCCGTCAGCTTCGTCGCCTCCTCGCCGAGCAGTTTGTACGCGCGCAGGTCGCCCGTCGGGAAGTGCTCGTCGTCGTAGCCCCCGTACGGCCGCAGGTGGACGCCCGAGAACGTGTGGTACGCGATGTGGCCCGTGATGTTCGGCCGGTCGACGACGGCCTGCACCATTGCGCGCGTCTCCGGCTCCGAGACCGGGAACGGCCCCGCGCCGGACTGCGCCCCCTCGGGAGCCCACTCCATCGGGAAGTTGCGGTTCAGGTCGAGGCCCTCGAGTGGGGGCGCGATCTTGATCGTCACGCCGTCGAAGTTGCGGATCGTGCCCTCCCAGAGGAGCCGGTAGAACTCGCCCTCGTCAGCCGCCTCGTCCGGGTCGCGGCGGATCATCAGCCGCGGCTCCTCGGGGTGCGGCTTCCACGAGCCGTTCGGGTCGCGCTTGCGCATCATCAGGACGCGGCCGTCGCCGTCGAGGTCCTCCTCGTAGAGGCCGTCCTGCTCGTCCAGCCGTGGGTACGGGCGGACGCTCGAGCGCACGAAGCGCGGCCGGTCGGCGAGTGCCAGCTCGGCGCCGTCCGGGTTCAGGCGCGGGATGACGTAGAACGTGCGCGTGTCGAGGCAGCGCGTCACCCGTGCGTCGCTGCCGTAGCCGGTCAGGAGCCGCTCGACGAGGTTCAGCGCCGCCGTGCAGCCGGTGACCTCGAGCGCGTGGATGTTTGCCTCGATCAGAAAGGCGGGCTTGTCGAGGTCGGCGCCGGTGTCGAAGTTGGTCAGCGTCACGAGCCAGATCTCGCGGCCCTCGAACGACTGGCCGAGCGACTGGACGCGGCACAGGCCCGGGTGCTCCTCCGCGAACGACTGGACCAGCTCGGTCAGCTCGTCGTAGCGGTAGAAGCGGTCGAAGCGGACCGCGGCCGAGACTTGGCTATGCGCCAAGCTCGTTCAGCAGCGGGCCGGTGTCGTGTGGGTCGTAGCCGAGCCGCGACGCGATCTCTTCGCTCGACGGCTTCGTCCCCTCCTTGAAGAGCGCCCGCAGCCGGTCGCCCGTCTCCTGCGAGCGCCACCAGTCCTCGCCCACCTCGCGCACGAGGTGCTCGCGAAGCTGGGCGGAGCGGATCCACGCCCGCAGGTAGTCGGCCGAATAGAAGCCTGCGTCCATGTCCGCGAGGTACGCCTCCGGCCGGTAGAGGACGCCCGTAGCGTCGGATAGCCGCTTCGAGTAGCCGTCGGGAGAGCCTCCATCGTCTCGGAAACGGCTCCAGAACTCGAGCTCGAACGCGAGCTTCGCCGCGTAGCGGCGGAAGAGCAGCGCCTCGAGGAACGTCGTCGCCTCCGCGTTTGCCCGTGCGTCCTCGTCGGAGAGGCCGAAGTGCTCCGCGTGCCAGGCGGGCTCGCGCGAGATCGCCTCGAGGATGTACGAGAAGATCTCGGTCAGCGCGTGATCGCGTGCGAGGTTGCGGAAGGTGTACGGCAGCTCGGGGTCGCAGCCGGCGAAGTGCAGCGCGTGGCCGGCCTCGTGGAGAAACGCCTGGTAGTCGTGCAGGCCGCCCTGCGCGCGCGTGATCAGATGGACGACATTGGGGGCGTCGGAGGCGATGACGCAGGCGCGCGGCGACTTCTGCGGCCGGTCCTCGACGTCGAGGTGGATCTTCGAGTCGTTCGCCAGGTCGAAGCCGAGCTGGCTGAGCGTTTGGAGGCAGACCTCGATGGCGCGGTCCTTCGTGTACGTCTCGGCGAGCGGCGACAGGCGGCGCAGGTACGAGACGTGGTACGACGACGGGGTGTCGTCTCGCTCGGGGCCGAGCAGCCGGTTGAACCACCTCTCGCGCAGCTCACCGTAGGCCGACGCAGCCGCCTGGCTGGCCTTGGCGAGCACCTCGGAGAGGCCACCGAGCGAGATGCCCTTCTCGTCTTCGCTCCGTGCGACGGGGTCGTCGATGCGCGATAAGTGGCCCGCGAGATCCTCCTCGGCACGCAGCAGCTCGCGCCGGTCCTCATTGAACGAGGCCGACGCCTCGAGGTGGATGCGCCCGAGCTCCTCGCGGTCGGCGTAGTCGCTGAGCACGGCGAGGTTCGCCTGGGCCGTGCGGAGCGGAAGCTGCTCGCCGCGGAAGTCAACCCGCGCGGCGAGGATCGCATTCTCGAGCTCGTCCTGCCGCTCCGAGAGCTCCGCGGCGATGACACCGGACTCGCATTCCTTTCGCAGCCGGTAGATGCGCTCACGTTCCTCGCCCTCCTCGGCGCCCTCCTCGGCTGTGCGGAGCGCGTCGAGCTGATCGCGCGTGAAGAGGTCGGTGTACCGGGCGACGATCGCCGCCTGCTCCGACACCTCTTTCTCGCCGACGCGGACGGCGCGGCCCTCCTCGGCCCGCTCGAAGAGGTAGCTCCGCAGGCGGTCCTCGTACTCGGCAGGGCTGCGAACGACGGCGACGCTCATCGGCAACAGAATCTACACGGCTGCCGGTCCTAGACCGAAATCAGGAGGCGGCGGGCTCGCCGGCGGCCAGCTTGCGAACCATCTCGGAGAGCTCGTCCAGCTCGAACGGCTTGCGGATGAAGCCCTCGACGCCCGCGGGCGTCGGCGGGTCGACCTCGGAGGTGCCGCTGAGCAGGCAGACGGCGACCTGTGGGTGCTGCCGCCGGAGCAGCGGCAGGAGCTCGAGCCCGTTTCGGTCGCCGACATGAAGGTCGAGCAGGAGGACGTCCACGCTCTCGCCGGCGAGAAGCTCGGCTGCGCGCGGGATCGTCGCGGCCTCGAGCACCCGATAGTGCTCCAGCTCGAGATTGACACGGCACAGCATGCGGAGCGAGGGGTCGTCCTCGACGACGAGAACGGTCGAAGTCCCCTGCTCAGGGAAGGAATTTGACGCACTGTTGATCACAAGCGCACTCAATGACTCCAGACGGCAAACTTGCCGCGAACCTTGCCCCCTGATCGGGCAAAAACCCGCTCTTTGCGGGTATTTCTCGCGCTGCGCCGTACCCGTGGGCCCGGCGAGTGCGTTTTCCATCTTAGAAATGGTAAAAGACGACGCGCAAGCGCCGATTGCGGCACTCCTGCGCTCGTCTGTCGACCAGTTGCGGCCGACTGCGAGCTTCCGGCGAAGGGCGTGGCGGGAGTTTCAGCGCGCTCTCGACCCGTTGGGCAGGATCAAGCCGCTGCCGCCCGCGCGGCCCTGAGCCGGTCGAGCGTCTGCTCGCGACCGAGCAGCTCGATGCTCTCGAAGAGGCCCGGCGAGACGCGTGAACCGGTAACGGCGACGCGGATCGGCTGAAAGGCGTCGCGCGGCTTCAGCTCGAGGCGGTCGGCGAGCCCGCGGAGCGCGTCCTCGATCGGCTCCGCCTCGAACGGCTCGAGCTCGGCAAGCGCGCGCTCGGCTTCTTCGAGCACCGGGCTCGACCCGTCGATCAGGCCGCGGTCGGGCTCGACCTCGCCGAAGAGGAACCCCGCGAAGGCCGGGTACTCGGCGAACTTGGCGATCTTCTCCTGGACGAGCGGCACGGAGGCGCGCACGAGCTCCGCGTCCCACTCGTTCCCTTGCTCGCGGAGCCATGTGAGAAGCGCGCTCGCGTAGTCGTCGGAGTCGAGCGCGCGCGCGTAGACGCCGTTCAACCAGTCGAGCTTCGCGTAGTCGAAGATCGCCGGGCTCGAGCCGACGCGATCGAGCGTGAAGCGCTCGACGAGCTCGTCGCGCGACATGACGGTCGTCTTGTCGTCGTAGCTCCATCCGAGCAGCGCGAGGAAGTTGAAGAGCGCCTCGGGTAGGTAGCCCTCGGCGCGGAAGTCCTCGACCGACACCGACCCGTGCCGCTTCGCGAGCTTCTTGCCGTCGGCGCCGAAGATGTTCGCGAGGTGTCCATAGCGCGGGAGCGGCGCCCCGAGCGCCTCGAGGATGCGGATCTGCTTCGGCGTATTCGGGATGTGGTCCTCGCCGCGGAGCACGTCCGTGATCCCGTCGAGCCAGTCTTCGATCGGCGAGGCGAAGTTGTAGGTCGGGCGGCCGTCCGCCCGGACGAGGACGAGGTCCTCGAGCTTCTCGTTCGGGTACTCGATGTGGCCGCGGATGAGGTCGTCCCAGACGGTGACGCCCTCGTCCGGCATACGCATGCGGATCGCGCCCTCGTCCTCGTAGGCCTTGCCCTCCGCGAGCAGTCGCTCGGCCTCCTCGCGGCAACGCTCCATCCGGTCGAGCTGAAACGTGACCTCGCCGTCCCAGTCGAGGCCCAGCCAGCGAAGCGACTCCTGGATCTGGCCGGTCGCCTCGGCGACCTCGCGACTGGTGTCGGTGTTCTCGATGCGCAGCCGGAACTCGCCGCCCTCGTGGCGTGCGAAGAGCCAGTTGAAGAGCGCGGTGTGGACGTTACCGATGTGGAGGCGGCCCGTCGGGCTCGGCGCGAAACGGACGACCGGAGGCATGGCACGTATCGTAGGCGGCGTGCTTCTCGGCGCCCACGTTTCGTCCTCGGGCGGGATCCACACGGCGATCGACCGCATCGACTCGATGGGCGGAGATTGCGTCCAGGTGTTCACGCAGAGCCCGCGGAGGTGGGCGCCGACGAACCACGACCCCGAGAACTTCGAGCGCTTCAAAGCGCGGCGTGAGGCGGCGGGAATCGAGGGCGTGCTCTGCCACGCGCTCTATTTGGTGAACCTGGCAAGCCCCGACGACGAGCTCTACGAGAAGTCGGTCGCCGCGCTCACGAACACGGTCGATGTGGCGTGTGCGATCGATGCCGACGGTGTCGTCTTCCACATCGGCTCGCATCTCGGCGCGGGCATGGACGTGGGCGTCGAGCGCGTCGTCGAGGCGATCAAGAGGGTGCTCGACCGCTGCTCGGACACGACGTGGCTGCTGATGGAGAACACCGCCGGCACGGGCGCCACGATCGGCCGGTCGATCGACGAGCTAGGCCTGCTCTTCGACCGGCTCGACGCCCACCCTCGCCTCGGCCTGTGCCTCGACTCTTGCCACCTCTACGGCTCCGGGTACGACGTCACCGACGTCGCTGCGCTCGACGGCGTGCTGGACGAGGTCGGCGCCGCCTTCGGCCTCGACCGTCTGCGAGCCCTGCACGTCAACGACTCCGCGGCCGAGCTCGGCTCGAACCGCGACCGGCACGCGAACATCGGCGAGGGCCTGATGGGCAACAAGCTCGGCGTCTTCCTTGGGCACCCGAAGCTGCAGGGTCTGCCCGCGGTGCTCGAGGTGCCGGGCGAAGACGGCCACGGGCCGA
This sequence comes from Gaiellaceae bacterium, assembly GCA_035640335.1. Classification (GTDB taxonomy): domain Bacteria; phylum Actinomycetota; class Thermoleophilia; order Gaiellales; family Gaiellaceae; genus VAXT01. The sequence continues at coordinate 17,139 of DASQWH010000236.1, forward strand.
ACGCGGCCGAGATCAAGAAGGCGAAGAAGCTGCACGCCCGCTGGGCGGCGAAGGTCGCGTCCTAACCGGCCAGGCCCGTCGGGGGCCGGCCGCTAGCCACCCACCGGTTCGAGCCTATTCAGGAAGAGCGCACCGGTGTGAAACCGAACTGCGCCGAAACAAAAACGAGCGCCCTAGGCGCTCGGCTTGACCTGTGCGAAGACCCGGAACGTCGGTTCCCCGACCGGGAGCTCGTAGAACTCCGGGTTGAGGCAGCCGAGCTCGTCCTCGCGGCCCTCGTAGC
>DASQWH010000237.1:0-8056 GCA_035640335.1 Gaiellaceae bacterium
GCTCGCGACCTCCTCGCGCTGCTCCTGCAGGAACCAGTGCAGGAACTGCTCGCCGACCAGGTCGCCCTCCTCGCGTGCCAGCGCCGCCAGCGCGGCGATCTGCTCGGTGACGCGCTGCTCCTGCTCGAGCGCGAGCGCGACCGGAGCGCGCGCGTCCGCGAACTCCGTCTGCGGCCCCTCGACGCCCGGAATCCGTACCTCGTGACCGGCATCGAGCAAGAACTGGACGATCATCATCGCGTGGTTCCGCTCCTCGACCGCCTGACGGTAGAAGTGCCCGGCCAGCAGCGGGAGCGTCTCGCCGTCGAACCAAACCGCGATCGCGACGTACTGCTGTGAGGCGCCGAACTCGTGCCCGACCTGCTCGTTGAGCGCATCCGCGAACCGAGCCATCGGCGCGACTCTACCGCGCCCCCTCGCTCTGTCCGATGAGTAGGTGCATAATCCGTATACATGCTGCGGACGAGAGTCTTGATCGCCGGCGCCGCCGGCCGCGACTTCCATAACTTCAACGTCGCCTATCGCGGGCGCGCGGCCTACGAGGTCGTCGCGTTCACGGCGACGCAGATTCCGAACATCGACGGCCGCGTCTACCCGGCGGAGCTCGCCGGTGAGCTCTACCCCGAGGGCATCCCGATCCGCCCCGAGTCGGAGCTCGGCGACCTCGTCCGCGCGCAGGAGATCGACGACGTTGTGTTCGCCTACTCGGACGTCACGCACGAGCACGTCATGCACGTAGCGTCGCGGGCCCTCGCCGCCGGCGCGAGCTTCAGGCTGCTCTCGCCGCACGAGACAGCGCTCGCCTCGTCGAAGCCGGTCGTCGCCATCTGCGCCGTGCGCACCGGCTCGGGGAAGAGCCAGACGACGCGCCGCATCGCCGCGCTCCTGCGCGAGAGCGGCAAGCGTGTTGCCGTCCTGCGCCACCCGATGCCGTACGGAGACCTGACGAAGCAGGCGGTACAGCGCTTCGAGCGCTACGAGGACCTCGACGCTGCCGATTGCACGATCGAGGAGCGCGAAGAGTACGAGCCGCACCTCAGGGAGGGCAACCTCGTCTTCGCGGGCATCGACTACCAGGCGATCCTGGAGCGCGCCGAGCGCGAAGCGGACGTGATCGTCTGGGACGGCGGCAACAACGACACGCCGTTCATCAGGCCCGACCTGCACGTTGTCGTCGTCGACCCACACCGGGCCGGGCACGAGCTGCGCTACCACCCGGGCGAGACGAACCTCCGCATGGCCCACGTCTGCGTCGTGAACAAGGTCGACAGCGCGACCCCCGAAGGCATCGACGCCGTGCTCGGGTCGATCCGGACGAACAACCCGAGCGCAGAGGTCGTCCTCGCGAACTCGCCGTTCGTCGTCGAGGGCGACGCCTCGCAGATCGCGGGCAAGCGCGTGCTCGCGATCGAGGACGGCCCGACGCTGACGCACGGCGAGATGACGTACGGCGCGGCCCTGCTCGCGGCAAAGGCGCACGGCGCGGCGGAGCTCATCGACCCGCGGCCCTGCGCCGTCGGCTCGATCGCGGCCACGTTCGCCGAATATCCGCACGTCGGCACGCTGCTGCCGGCGATGGGCTACGGGAAGAAGCAGCGTGACGACCTCGCCGAGACGATCCGCCGTTGCGACCCCGAGGTCGTTCTGGTCGGCACGCCGATCGACCTGCGGCGCGTGGTCGAGATCGACCCGCCCGCGCTGCGCGTCACGTATCGCCTCGAGGAGGTCGGCGAGCCGACACTTGCGGACGTGCTCGCAAGGCACGGGCTCCTGGAGGAGCCCGCAGCGGTCACCCCAGGGTGACCCTCGTCATCGCGCTCGGCGGCAATGCGCTGATCCGGGCGGGACAACGGGGAACGGCCACGGAGCAGCTCGCTGCGCTGCGGGAGACGTGCGAGGCGATCCGCCCGCTCGTCGCGGACGGCGACGTCGTCGTCACCCACGGGAACGGGCCCCAGGTCGGAAACGAGCTGCTGCGGCACGAACGCGCCGCCGACGAGGTGCCGCCGCTCCCGCTCTACCTCGCCGTCGCCCAGACGCAGGCCGAGATCGGCGCGCTGATCGAGACCGAGCTCACGCCGGTCGCCGAGCGGCCGGTGGCATGCCTGCTCACGCACGTCCACGTTGCTGCCGACGACCCAGCCTTCGCGTCGCCGACGAAGCCGATCGGCCCGTTCTACGGCGAGGAGGAGGCGCAGACGCTCGAGCGCGAGCGCGGCTGGAAGCTCGTTCAGGACGCCGGCCGCGGCTACCGGCGCGTCGTAGCCTCCCCCACGCCGCTCGAGATCGTGGAGCTGGAGTCCTTGCGCGCCCTCCTACAAGCGGGGATGGTCGCGGTCGCGTGCGGCGGCGGCGGGATTCCGGTCGTCAGCCACAGCGGGAAGTTGAAGGGGATCGATGCTGTCATCGACAAGGACCGCGCGTCTGCCCTCCTCGCGCGGCGGCTGGACGCCGAGCGGCTCGTCGTGCTCACGGAGGTGCCTGCGGTCTACCGAGCATTCGGCACGCCACAGCAGGAAGAGCTGCGGGAGCTGACGGTCGCCGACGCCGAGGCGCTGCTGCCCGAGCTGGCCGAGGGGTCGATGAGGCCTAAGGTCGAGGCTGCGCTCGATCTCGCGCGCACGGGTGGCGAGACGCTGATCACGTCATCCGAGGCGCTGGCGCACGCCCTCGACGGCCAAGCGGGCACCCGCATCCGCCCGTAGGCTTACGCCCGATCGCGTTACGCAATCTTGCATAACGCAAAGGTGCGTAGGATAGGGCCGTGGGCGAGCCAAAGGCCAACCCATTCCGCTTCGGCGCTCTCGCCCTGGACGAGGCGTTCACCGACCGCGACGCCGAAATCCGCGAGCTGAGCGCGGACATCCGCAACGGCCAGGACGTCGTCGTCTTCGCCCCGCGGCGGTACGGGAAGTCGTCGCTCGTCTGGCGCGTGTCGCAACTCGTCTCGGCACGGAAGGTGCTGATCGGGCACGTCGACCTGATGAAGGCGCCCACGAAGGAGAAGCTGGCCGAGAAGCTCGCCCACTCGATCTACGAGGAGATCGCGTCGCCGCTCATCCGCGCGCGGGAGCGGATGCGCGTCTTCGCCGGCCTCCGGATCCAGCCGATCATGACCGTCAACCCGCAGGACGGGACGCTCGGCTTCAGCTTCTCGGCCGGCCACGCGCCCGAGGACGTCGACGCCACGCTCGAGCGTCTGCTCGAGCTCCCGGCGCAGCTCGCCGCCGAGCGGAAGCGCCGGGTCGCGCTCGTCTTCGACGAGTTCCAGGAGGTGGTCGAGATCGACCCGGAGCTGCCGAAGCTGATGCGGTCGGTCTTCCAGGAGCAGCCCGAGGTCGGCCACGTCTATCTCGGGAGCAAGCGGCACATGCTGGAGCGGATCTTCAACGACGAGAACGAGCCCTTCTGGCGGAGCGCGAAGCAGATGGAGCTGGACGTGATCTCGCCGGACGACTTCAGGCCCTACATCGCTGAGCGGTTCGAGGCGACCGGGAAGCGGATCTCGGAAGAGGCCGTGGCGGACGTGCTGGACATCACGGCGGGGCACCCGTACGCCACCCAGGAGCTCTGCTACTTCCTCTGGGAGGTCACGCGTTCTGGCCGGCGGGCGGGCGACGAGCTCGTCGAGGACGCGCTGGGCGCGGTGCTGCGCTCCGAGCACGCGCACTTCAGCCTCGTCTGGGAGCGCGCGTCGGCGGCGCAGCGGCTCCTGCTGCAGGCGCTCGCACGCGAGCCGGGACGGCCGCTTTCCGGCGGCTATCGCCACCGGCACGACCTCCCGGGCACGTCGACGGTGCAGCGGGCGCTCGAGGCGTTGACGAAGAACGAGCTCGCCGGCAGGCGCGACGGCGAGTACCGCATCGTCGAGCCGTTCCTCGCGGAATGGCTCCGCGCAGAGACCTGATCGAACCACCCGCGGCGCTCGCGCGAATGAGCGGCGACCCGTACTCGAAAGGAGCCGCAACAAGATGCGCAAGCTCGCACTCGTCTTCCTGGGGGCCGCCGCCGCGATCCTGCTCGCCGCGTTCACGCGCGGGACGCAGCCGGACGCGGGCAGGGCCTCGAGCCACCGGGAAGCCCCACTCATCTCGGAGGATCCGGCCGCGGACAACACCGACCTGTACGCGTTCCGCAGCCCGGACAAGCCGAGCACCCTGACGATCATCTCCAACTGGATCCCGGGCGAGGATCCGGCGGCGGGGCCGAACTACTACACGTTCTCCCCGCGCGCCCGGTACAACGTCCACGTCGACCGCACCGGGGACGGGAGGCCGGAGATCACGTACCGGTTCCAGTTCCGCTCCGGCGGCGGCCAGCTCTTCCTCGGCGGCACCGAGCAGCGCTACACGGTGACGCGGATCGCCGGGCGCCGCTCGAAGGTCGTCGCGCGGGGCACGACGCCGCCGAACAACATCGGCCCGCGGAGCCTGAAGGGCAAGAGCTACCGGGACCTCGCCGCGTCTCGCGTCTACAACCTCCCCGGCGGGGGCAAGGTCTTCGCCGGGCAGCGTGACGACGCCTTCTTCGGCGACGTCGGCGCGATCTTCGACCTGCTCGCGATCCGCAAGGGCACCGGCGACAAGGGCGGCGGCAAGGACTTCTTCGCCGGCTACGCCGTGCACGCCGTCGCGCTGCAGATCCCGATCGCGCAGCTCGACACGAAGAGCCACGTGATCGGCGTCTGGTCGTCGACCGAGCGGCAGCAGGTGACCGTTCGCGGCGGCCGCGCCCGGACGCGCTGGACGCAGGTCTCGCGCCTCGGCAACCCGCTGATCAACGAGGTCGTCATCCCGACGGCCGCGAAGGACCTCTGGAACCGCTGGACGCCGGCGCGGGACGCCTACTTCGCGCGCCTCTACCGCCAGCCGATCCTGGCCAAGGTCATGAACCAGCTCTACAAGCTGGGCGTGCCGGAGAAGAACCGCAAAGACCTCGTGGCCGTCCTGCTCACGGGCGTCAACCAGCCGAAGCTCAACTACACCGGGCCGAAGCTGGCGGACATGCTCCGGATCAACCTGTCGATCCCGGTCACGTCTGGCGACGACTTCAGCCGCCTTGGCGTGCTCGGCAAGGACCTGCAGGGCTGGCCGAACGGCCGGCGGCTCGGCGACGACGTGATCGACATCGCCGAGCGGGCCGTGGCCGGCGCGCTCGTGGGCAAGGAGGTCCCGCTCGGGGACGGCGTGGACTTCCCGGACAAGCCCCGACTGCCCGTCTTTCCATACGAGGCGGATCCCGGAGAGGGCTTCGCCAACGAGAAGGGCGGCCGCTGACAGCACTCGCGGGGACACGTCCGGTGTCACACGCCGGACGTGTCCCTCGCGCCCGAACCGGACCCGGGCGCGGAGCGAATCACGATCAGGCAACGGGGTCAGGGAGGAGAACGACGGCCATGCACACGGCCGCCAGTGACAGAAAGAGGCTCGTCTTGGCACTCGGTATCGCCATCGGCGCCCTCGCGCTCGCCCTCGTGGCAGCGCGATCCGGCCCCGAGGCCGCCCGAGCCGCCAGCCACCGCGAGGCGCCGCTCATCTCGCTCGACGCGCCCGCGGACATCACCGACTTCTTCATGTTCCGCAGCTACGAGCCCGGCAACGACGACAAGGTCGTCCTCGCCATGGACGTCATGAGCGAGGAGCCGAGCTCGGGCCCGAACTACTTCAACTTCGACCCGGGCGTCACGTACGCGTTCCACGTCGACAACGACCGCGACGGGGTCGCAGAGGACGTCAGCTTCGAGTTCAGGTTCCGGAACGAGATCCGAGGGACGGTCCAGGACGCCGACCTGTTCTTGTCCTACCTCGGCGGAGCCGGTCCGTTCCCACCGATCACGGCGCTCGACGGGCCGGGCTCGGAGGGCATCGGCCTCCGCCAGCGCTACGACGTGACGATGGTGCGCAACGGTCACCGCACGCGGATCGCGCGCGGGCTGATCGCCGTCCCGTCGAACGTCGGCCCGCGGACGATGCCGGACTACGCGAGCCTCGCCGCGCAAGGCGTAAACGCGCTCGACGGCGGCATCCGCGTCTTCGCCGGCCAGCGCCAGGACCCGTTCTACATCGACCTCGGCGGCGTCTTCGACACGTTCAACTTCCGGCGACCGGTGCCGGTGCTGACGCAGGCCGAGGACGCGAACGACAACGTCAACCCGTTCGGCGTCGACATGCTCTCCGGCTTCAACGTGCACACGATCGCGCTCGAGGTGCCTCGGATGATGATCTCCGACGGCTCTTCGGTGCTCGGCGGCTACGCCAGCACGAGCAGGCCGAGCGCGCGTGTTCACGGCGGCGGGCGCCACGGCGACGGCGAGGGCGGCCTGACGCAGGTGCAGCGCCTCGCGAACCCGCTGATCAACGAGGCGATCATCGGCACGGAGGACAAGGACCGCTGGAACGCGCGTGAGCCGCATCAGGAGCGGCGCTTCGTCGACTACTACCTGAACCCGCGCCTCGCGCTCGCGCTCGAGCTCGTGTTCGGCGTGCCGGCGGCGAAGAACGACCGCCAGGATCTCGTCGACCTGCTGCTCAAGTACCAGCCGAGCGATCGCAGGCTCTCGGAGCTCCTGCGGCTGAACCTGGCCGTGCCGCCGACTCCGCTCGCCGCGCAGCGGCGGATGACGGTGCTCGCCGACACGCCCGACCCGGCCGGCTGGCCGAACGGCCGGCGCCCCAAGGACGACGTCACGGACATCGCCGTTCGCGTCGTGGGCGGTCCGAACTACATCGGCGCCCGGGTCGGCGACGGCGTCAACACCGACGACGCGGCCAACAGCTCGAGCTTCCCGTTCGTCGGGACCCCCCACGACGGCCGCAACCGGCAGCACGACAACCCGTAGATGAAGGCACGACTCGCACTCGCGGGGACGGTGGCGGCACTCGCCGCCACCGTCTCCCTCGCCGGCGGCGCGCTGCGCGACACCGCGGAGCCTGCCGCCGCTCCGACGCCAGCTGGCCCCGCCGTCCGTCAGCTCGAGACGGGCTTCGCCGCCGGCGACACGACCAGCCTCGTCCGTTCGCTCCAGGCGCAGCTCCGCTCCGACCCGCACAAGGCGCAGTCCCTCACCCTGCTCGGCCTCGCCTATCAGCAACGCGCACGCGAGACGGGCAACCCGATCTTCTACTCCCGCTCCGAGCGCGCCCTGCGCCGCTCACTCGAGCTCCAGGCCCGCAGCGGCGAGACGCTGAGCGCCCTCGGCTCGCTCGCTCTGGCCCGCCACGATTTTGCAGGGGCGCTCACCCTCGGCCGCCGTGCGCAGCGGCTCGCACCGTTCACTGCACGTCACTACGGCGTCGTCGGGGACGCGCTCGTCGAGCTCGGCCGCTACGCCGAGGCCTTCCGCGCCTTCGACCGCATGGCGGCGCTCAAGCCGAGCCTCGCGGTCTATGCGCGCATCTCGTACGCGCGCGAGCTGCTCGGCCGCACCCGCGGCGCCGAGCAGGCGATGCTGCTCGCGCTCGACGCGACGGCCGGCCAGCCGGAGCCGACCGCCTGGACGCGCACCCAGCTCGGCAAGCTCTACTTCTCGACCGGCCGCGTCCGCGCCGCAGCCGTCCAGTACCGCGCCGCCCTCCGCGCGCTTCCCGGCTACCCGTATGCGCTCGAAGCGCTCGCGCAAGCCGAAGCAGCGCGGGGGCGCGGCGCGCGCGCCATCGCACTCGCGGAGAGCGCCGCCAAGGCTGTGCCGCTCCCGCAGTTCGTCGCCACGCTCGGCGATCTCCACGCAGCTGCAGGCCGTAACGAAAAGGCGGGCGAGCAGTATCGGCTGATCGGCGCAATCGAGCGCCTCCTGCGCGCGAACGGCGTGCGCACCGATCTCGAGACGGCCCTCTTCAACGTCGACCACGGCTTCAAGCTCGCCGAGTCGCTCGCGATCGCGCGCCGCGCGCACGCCGAGCGGCCGAGCATCGAGGCTGACGGCGTCCTGGCTTGGGCGCTCGCGCGGAACGGGAACTGCGGCGAGGCGCTGCGCTACTCGAAGCGCGCGCTTCGGCTCGGGACGCGCGACGCGCCCAAGTTCTTCCAGCGCGGCATGATCGAGCGCTGCCTCGGCCGG
>DASQWH010000238.1:0-4265 GCA_035640335.1 Gaiellaceae bacterium
GCGGATGCGCTGCGCCGCATCGGCGGCGTCGCCGATCCGCCGCTCGAGCCGATCGTGCCGGCCGAGTCGATCTTCCACTACCGCAACAAGCTCGAGTACTCGTTCACAGCGACGCCAGCGGGACCGGCGCTCGGGTTCCACAAGGCGGGCCGCTGGGACGAAGTCCTCGACATCGAGCGCTGCTGGCTGACCACCGACTTCGGCAACTCGCTCCGCAGTGCCGTCCGCGACTGGGCGCGCTCCGTCCACCTCGAGGCCTACGACCAGGCCGAGCACACCGGCTTCCTGCGCCACCTCGTCGTCCGCGAGGGTCGCAACACCGGCCAGGTGCTCGTTCAGCTCGTGACCGCACCCGGAGAGCTCGACGCCGAAGGCTTCGTCGCCGCGCTCACCCGCTTCCCCGAAGTTCGCTCGATCCACTGGTCCGTCAACGACCGCCCCGCCGAAGTCACGAACCTGCCGACGACGCTGCTCTTCGGCGAGGAGTGGATCGAAGAACGCCTCGGCGACCTGCTCTTCCGCGTGCGGCCGAACGCGTTCCTACAGACGAACACAGCGATGGCCGAGCGCTCGTACGAGCTCGCGGTCGAGTACGCGGGACTCACGGGCGAGGAGACCGTCTACGACCTCTACTGCGGCATTGGCACGATCGGGATAACGATGGCGTCCGGGGCGCTGACCGTCTGGGGCGTGGAGGTCGCGGAGGAGTCGGTCGCCTGCGCGATCGAGAACGCCGAGCTGAACGGGGTCACCAACGCGGCCTTCTACGCGGGAGAGGTCGGGCAGGCGTTCGAGGAGCTCCGCGACCGCGCGGGCGACCCGGACGTCGTCGTGGTCGACCCGCCTCGCGCCGGGCTCTCGGGCAAGGCGCTGCGGCGCATCGCGCGCGCCGAGCCGAAGCGGATCGTCTACGTCTCGTGCAACCCGACGACCCTCGCCTCGAACGTGAAGGAGCTCGGCGGCGAGTGGGGCTACCGGCTCGAGCGTGCGCGCCCGGTGGACATGTTCCCGCACACGCCCCACGTCGAGACGGTCGCGCTGCTCGCACGCGGCTGATGTGGGCCGGCGTCGACGTCGGCGGCCGGCGGAAGGGCTTCCACGTCGCACTGCTCGACGGAGACGACGTGGTCGGGCCGTTCCAGGCCCGGACGCCGGCGGACGTTGTCGCGGCACTCCTGCCTCGGCGGGCGCGTGTCGTCGCGATCGACAGCCCACGCGTCGCGGCCCCTGACGGCGCGCGGTCGCGCCCAGGTGAACGTGCGCTCGCAAGCGCCGTCTGCGGCATCCGCTACACACCCGAGCGCGCGCTCCTCGCGGGGAGCGCGTACTACGCGTGGATCCTGCACGGCTTCGAGCTCTACGCCGCGCTCGACGCCGCCGGCCTGCACGCGGTCGAGTGCTTCCCGACCGCGTCGTTCACGCGTTGGGCTGGACGGCGCGGGATCCGCACGCGCGCGGCGTGGTCGAGCGAGGCGCTGGCTGCGCGGGGCCTGCCGGTACCAACGCGTCAGGACGGGCGCGATGCCGTCGCTGCCGCTCTGACCGCGCGTGCCTACGACGAGGGCGCGGTCGACTGGTTCGAGGAGCTCGTCGTCCCCGTGCGATCCGGCGACCAGAACTCGAGCAAGTTGCCGTCCGGATCGTAGAAGTACCAGGCCTCCGCGCTCATCCAGTCGAACCGCTTCGGGCCGTAGACCTCGACGCCGTGGCTCCGAACGTGTTCGACGGCCTCCGCCAACCGCTCGCGCGCGACGTTCAGCGCGAAGTGCACCTGCCCGAAGCGCTCTCCCTCGGGGAGCGGCGATTCCTCCTCGAAGAGCAGCGGCCCTTGCGCGACCGCGATTCGCTGCGGCGCGCCCGGCTCGCCCGCCCAGAACCACGCCCAGTCGTCACTTGGGTCGCCGTCCGGCTCGAGCCCGACGACGTCCCGGTAGAACCGCGTCGACGCGGGCACGTCTGCGACGATCATGACGAGCTCGGCGAGTTCGGTGCTGTAGCGCGCTGTCGTGGCACCAGCCTACGCCACAGCAGGTCCGCGTTCGGGAGCAGGAAGCCGAGCGACAGAAACGGAAGCGCCGGCAGCCCCGAGAGCTCGAGCCAGACCGCGAGCGCGAGCGTCCCGCCGAACGACAGCGCCATCGCGACGAACGTCCAGCCGACCCGCAGGTTCCAGCGCGCGCTCGCGGCCAGGAAGAGCGCGAAGAACATCAGGTCGGGCGGCCCCAGGCGCGCGGGGTCGGGCTCGCCGGGCACCGGGAAGGCGAACGAGAGGCGGTCGAAGATGCTCGGCTTCTCGGTGACGATGTGCCGCGTGGGGCCGCGGAAGACCGAGAACGCGTCGACGACCGGGATGATCAGCGCGACAATCACGATCCAGGACAGCGTCTCGAAGTAGCCCAGGAACCAGAAGGCGACCAGAGTCAGCGCGGCGAGCTTCGCGAAGCTGGCCGCGTAGCCCCAGTCGAGGAGCTCGAGCGCGACCGCGAGAAGCGCGAACGCGACCGCGGCGGGGAACAGCCATCGCATCCGCCAGAGCGGCAGCGCGAGGTAGACGAGCCCGAACACGGCCGGGATCAGCACGAAGCCGAGGAACACGACCTCCCACCAGAGCGTCATGTCGGTCAGCGACTCCGCGACGGCGTAGTAGATCGCGAGCAGCGCGAAGAGCGCTGCGAATGCGCCTACGCGCCAGGTCAATAAGGCGGAAGCTCGGCCCACCAGGGACCCAGGGCCTTGAAGGCGTTCCAGAAGCGGGTCTTCGCCGCCTGCTCGTCCAGCGACGCGTCGATGTCGGGCACGAAGAGCGCCGACGTCGTCGGCGTCCACTCCTGGACGCGCCCGGTCTCGGCCTCGACCGCCGCCGCCAGGGGGAACTCGAGCGCGTTGAGGAACGCGAGCGCGTCCTCGCCCATGACGACGATCAGCTTCGGCTGCACGATGTGCAGCTCGCGTGCCAGGAACGGCCGCGTCTCGTCCTCGTCTCCGTCTGCGAACTTGAGGCAGTTCGTCCCGTAGACCGCGAGCAGGTCGACATTCAGCCGCTGTAGCGACCGGCGCAGCGCGTCGCCCGCGCGGCCGAAGAAGGCGACGCCTTCCTGCACCTCTGCCGGCTGGGGCCGGTACTTGAGGAGGAAGACGTCAGCGCGCGGATGGCCCGAGCCGAGCACGGGCGCCCGCTCGCCTTTCCCTGCGCGTGCGAGCTCGTCGGCGAGCTCATTGATCTCGCCGATCGCCTTCTGGAGGTACTTCTCGGTGATCTCGTCGGTGGACAAAGGGGTCACGGAGGCAGTGACACTTTCTCCTCTACCGCACCCTTTCCTTGACCTGCGCCATCCACTTCAGGGACTGCAGGTACGCGAGCGACTTCGGTCGTCGCAGCACCTCCGCGCTGCGCAGGCTGACCACGAACTCGTCCCGGTCGCGGAAGGCGCGCATGCGCAGGCCGCCGGTGCCGACGCCCTGTAGGACATGCGCGTCGGACCCGGCGCCCATCGTCAGGTTGTACTTGCGCGCGAAGCGCAGCGCCTCGTCGTTGTAGGCCTCGAACAGGAGGCGGGCGTTGTAGACCTCGAAGACGTCGATGTCGGCTAGGTGCGAGCGCAAGGTCGACGCCGAGGGGATCGCGTGCAGGCGGTCGAAGGGGTGGGGGAGGTAGACGACGCCCTTCTGCGCGCGGATCGCCGCGACAGTGTCCTCGAACGACATGCCACGCGGGATCTCCTCGGAGAGGAAGAGGCCGATCACCTCGCCCTGATCGCGCGTCTTCACCTCCTCCCCGGGGATGACGATGAGGCCGGTCCCCCGCGCGGCCTCGGCCGCCTCGAGCGCACCGCCGAACGCGTTGTGGTCGGTGACCGCGATCGCGCCGAGCCCTTGCGCGACGGCGTGCTGGACAAGGAGCTCCGGCTCGACTTGGCAGTCGTGCGACCAGTTCGTGTGCAGGTGCAGGTCGCAGAGGATCCAGTCGCGGTCGCCGAGCGGCTCGGCGGCGCGGCGGGCCCGGCGCCGGCCGGAGACGCCGCGGTAGAGCTCGTCCAGCCGGGCAGCCGTGTCCGCGAACGTTCGGCCCTCGATGCTGCGGCGCGCCTCGTCACCGAGCTCCGCGCGGAGCGGCTCGTTCTCGGCGAGCCGGGCGAGTGCGGCGGCCGCGAGCTCGGGCTGCTCCTGAACGCCGGGCGGAGACGCGATCGCGGCGCCCGCGGCGGCGGCCTCGAGCGACACGCGCGGCAGCCCGTCGAGCGCGGGCACGAAGATCGCCGCCTCGT